>JBDKUC010000275.1:0-12414 GCA_039679885.1 Thermoguttaceae bacterium
TACTGTCTCAGAAATGACGGTCTGTATGTTGCATCATTCAGGACGAATGGGCGCCATGTCCCACGCTTGCGTGGGCATGATTCGACGGCGAACATGCTTGCTGTCTCGCTGCGCTCGCTTAGCAAGCCTGGCACCCAGAAATCCCCGACAGACTGAATCACTACGCTAGCAGACGTCGGGCCGGCCGAGCGTCTGGAAGACGGCGTCGACCGCGGCCGGAAGGCTTGTCGCCAAATCAGCCCGCAGCCTCTCCGTCGCCGGGACGTCGGTGAGCGACGCCGGATCGCCAAGGCTGGCGAGAGCCGGCGCGATGGACGACTTCTTCTCGTCGCTGCCCAGCGCGGCCATCAGCAGTTCCGCATACCGTTGGTTGTCGGCTGGCGTGACCAGTTGCAGGGCGTTGGGGCCGATGGCCACGTTGCCGCCGACCAACACCGCGTCCGTAGCGTTCACGCGGCCGTCCCGGTTGTAGTCATACCGGTTCGTGACACCGACGCGCGGCGAGACCTGGATGTGGGAGCCGACGGCGACGGCGTCCGTCGCATTGACCCAAGCGTTGCCGGTCGAATCGCCCGATTCGCCGACCGCATTGCCGAAGTAGAACACGTCGGGAGCGGCAAGGTCGGTGCCGGCCGTCGCGAGGACTTTGACCTGGAGCCACTCCTTCTGGATCGCATTGTCGGCCCAGATCAGCGTGACCCGAATCGAGCCGTTGGGCAGCGTCCGATACGTGACGCCGGGCGCTGGGGCCGTGGTCCAAGTGCTCGGGTCGCTGTTGTTGCCGACCTTGAACTCGAAGTCCGAGGCCGTGATGGGTCCGATCGCGTCGGCGATGTCGACCATCACGCCGTTGAGGCCGCGGCTGTAGCTCGTGTAGTTGGCAAACGCAGCCTTCTGGCCCGGCAGCAACGCGGTCTTGTCCGTCGCGATGGCGTTGTCGTCCTGGACATCGGCCGCTGCGTTATTGCCGTCGTAGTACGAGTTGTTGTAGAAGACGTGCCGCCCGGCAATGGTCGCGGGGGCCACGGTCGCTGTGTCGCTGACCGTCAACCCAGTCAAGCGTCCGTCACCCGGCGTGACCTCGACGGCGATCGCGTCGCCGCTGTTGCCATTGCCGTCGACGCTCAGGTCGAGCGTGTCGCTTAGGGCGGTGGTCGAGGTGGTCTTCACGATAGTTCCGTTGACTCGCCAGACGTAAGTCAGCGTGACCGGAGAGCCGTAGTAATCGGACGCCGTGGCGTTCGCCGTCAGCACGGCGTTGGTGGCCGGCGAGTGGCTGTCGAGCGTGACGACGGCTTGCGGCGGGAACTGGAAATTGGCCAACCCGGCCACATCGGCCGTGGTCAGGTAGGCCGCCGCCTGGCCGCCGAACCCGCTGTTGCCGACCAAGACGTTGGCGGCCGCGATCGCGCCGGCGCGAGTGGCGTTGACGATCGTGAAGTAGGCGAGTTGGACCGTTTCCCCGGCGGCCACCGTGATGTTGTAGGTCCACGAGATGTTGTCGCCGCTCAGGCTGACCGAAGTCGGCTGGAGGCCGGCCGGCCCGTGGATGTAGTGAATCACGGCCGGCGATCCGCTCCCGTCAGCGTCATCGGTCCCGATCCACTGGTCGGACGCCTCGAAGGTCGTATAGCCATTGGACGTGGCAAAAATGGCTGTGGCGGCGTCCGAGCCGAGGTTGCCGACAACGGTCACCGTGGTGGTGATCGCCGCGCCGGTGGAATTGGTGAACGTGTCGATCGTGCGTGCGAAGTCCTGGCCGCCCGTGCCGGGCACCGTGACTTCGCGGCTGACGGTCAGGCCGGCGGCCGTGCCCGCGCCTGTAATGATCGTCCGGCCGCCGTCGACCGTCGTGTAGGAGCTGGCGGTTTGCAGGGCCACACCGCCGACCAGCAACCGCCCGTCGCCGTCGAAGGCGTTGCTGCTCCCCTGAATGATTTCACCCGCGCCGAAGCTGCCCGTGGCAATGTCGAAGGGAAGACCGTTCAGCGACTTGAGCGTGACGGGCGCCGGGCCGGTGTAGTTGAGGAGGATGCCGGCGGTATTGTCAAATCCGTTAACGACCGCCAGGTCGATGTGACCATCGCCGTTAAAATCGGCCGTAGCGATGTCATCTGCCCACGCGCCCGCGTTGCAGGCGATGGCGGTTCCGAGACCGCCGCTCCCGTTGCCCAAGAGAACAGAGATCGTGTCGGAGGGCCAGTTTGTCGTGGCCAGGTCGAGCTTGCCGTCGCCATTGAAGTCAGCTACGGCTAGCCCCTGCGGGCTGCTGCCCGCACTGAACGTGGCAGCCGTTCCAAAACCACCGCTGCCGTCTCCCTGAAGGATTCCGAGTTTGCCGCTGCCGTAGTTTGCCACGGCAAGGTCGAGCTTGCCATCGCCGTTGAAGTCCCCGGCGGCGACGGTCCGGGGACTGGCGCCGCCCGAGTTGAAGGCGGTGGCGACGCCGAAGGCACCGCTGCCGGTTCCCAACAACACGCCCACCGTGCCGGTGGGACTGGAATTGGCCACGGCCAGATCAAGCTTCCCATCGCCATTGAGGTCGGCCACGGCCAACCCGTAGCAACCTGTCCCGCCGCAACTGTACGTCTTAGCGGAGCCAAAAGTACCGTTGCCGTTGCCCAAGAGAATGGAGACCACGCCGCTGCCGTTGTCGGCCACGGCAAGGTCGAGCTTGCCGTCGCAGTTAAAGTCACCCGTGGCGACATCCATCGGACAGCTGCCGGCGCCATAGGTGACGACGGTTGGGAAAGTGCCGTCGCCTTTTCCCAACAGGATTCCCACCGTGTCGCTCCAGCCGTTGGCGATCGCCAAGTCCAATTTGCCGTCGCCGTTAAAGTCCGCTGCCGCGACGCCCACCGGGTGGCTTCCGCCGGTGCTAAACGCGGTTGCAGTTCCAAGGCCGCCAAGACCGTTGCCCAACAGGATTCCCACAGCGCCGCTACTGGCGTTCGTTGCCGCAATGTCAGGCTTGCCGTCGCCGTTGAAATCGCCCACAGCAATTCCCTGAGGCCACCCGCCACCCGAACCGACGGCAGCGACCTGCGTCATCACAAGGCTCCCGTTGGTGACGACCACGAAATCGCGGACGCAGGCGCCGCCGGCCGTGCCGTCGGCGTCGCCATCGAGCTTGTTGGTCGCCGAGTCGGTGATCGTGTCGCTGACAGTCAGGCGATAGACGTTTTCCGGAAGGCCGGCGAAGGTGAGCGTGGCTGTCGTACCGCTATAGGACACGGTCAGCGGGACGATTACGTCGTCGGTGGTGCCCAGCAGGCCGTCCGCGCCGACGCTTTTGAGCTGGTAATTGGCCGCCGTGCCGCCACCGATGACGGTTTCGCTGAAGGTGAGGGCCAGCGTCGTGACGCCGACCGGCAGCGTGCCGCCGGCAAGCGAGGGGCTCGTGCCGCTGATCGTCGGCGGCGTGAAGTCGACGGTGAGCGTGGCGGTGTCCGAGGCGGTGCTGAACGCCGTCGTTCCGCCAGTCACCGACGTGTCGGCCGTGCCGCCAGGCGTGCCGCTCGTCGCGTCCCAAGCCCGGTAACTGATCGTGGTCGTGCCATCGGCGAGCGGATCGGGCGTGTAGGCGATCTGCGCCGTGCTCGGGAGCAACAACGCGGATGTCGCGCTGACCGCGCCGACCGGAAGGAAGGAGACGCCGTCGAGCGAATAGGCCCACGTGCCATGGCCCGCCGTCGCCCAGACAGCGATGCCGCCAACCGTATCCGCGGTGTCGACGTCGGTGACGGTGGTGCTGCCCGTGCCGTGGTTGACGAGCACCTCGGCCAGGCTGTAAACGTGCGTGGCCGTCTGATTGGTGAGCCCGAGGAACGGGGCAGCGGCGGTCAGCGCGGGGGCGTCGTTCACGTCGGTGACGATGAGCGAGGCCGTATCCGTCGCTGTGCTGAAGGCCGTCGTGCCGCCATTGGTCGTCGTGCTGACTTTCGTGGCGGCCGTTCCGCTCGTGACGTCCCAGCCGCAGTAGGTGATCGTCGCCGTCTCGCCATTCTTCAGATCGGGGGCATAGCGCAACTGGGCGGTGCGGGGCAGGAGCAAGGCTGAGTCGGCCGCGACGGCGCCGACGGCGGTGAAGGTCGTGCCATCGAGCGAGTAGGACCAGACGCCGTTGCCCGTCGCGCCGGTCAGGGCGATGCCGCCGACGACGCTCCCCGCGTCAACGTCGCTGATCGTCGTGGTCCCCTCACCGTGGTTGATGAACGTGCCGGACAGCCCAACCGTGAACGTCGTGTTCTCATCCGTCATGCCGATCGTGGGCGAGGCGGGCGTCAGCGTCGGCGCATCATTGATCCGAAGCGACGCAAGGTCCCAATCCAAGCTGATCGCGGTTGTCCCGCCGGCGTAGCTGGACAGGTCGATTTTGTTTCCCGCCGCACCGCTCGTCGCATCCCACGCGTAGTAGCCGATCTTAGCCGTCCCCCCCATGACGCCATCAGGCGTATAGCGAAGCATGGCCGTCGTCGGCAAGAGCAACGCGGCCGTGCCGCTGACGCTGCCTACGGGAGTGAACGTCGCGCCGTCGAGGGAATAGGACCAGACACCGAATCCGGTGGTCGCCGACAGCGCGATGCCGCCGATGATCGCGCCGTTGTCCACGTCGGTGATCGTGGTCGTCCCATCGCCATGGTTGATGAACGTGCCGGCCAACGCAATCGTAATCGGCAAATCCTTCGTCGTCGCGCCGAGCGAGGGATGAGTGACGGTCAACACCGGGGCGTCGTTGACGCTGATGACGCTGAGCGAGGCCGTGTCGGTCGCCACGCTGAAGGCCGTCGTGCCGCCGCTGACGCTGGTGTCCACCAAGGTTCCCGGCGTGCCATACGTCTGGTCCCAACCGCGATAGCTGATGGTCGCCAGCTCCCCGTTCTTGGCGTCGGGGGTATAGCGTAGTTTGGCCGAGGAGGGGAGCAGCAGCGCCGAGGCATCGCTGACCGCCCCGATGGCGACGTAGTTCGTGCCGTCGAGCGAATAGGACCATGTGCCATGCCCGACGGTCCCGGTCACGGCAATGCCAAGGGAAAGGCCATCGGAGTCGCTGATCCGCGAGGCGCTGACAAGCGTAGATATCGGAACCGTCGATGGAGTGTCCTCATTCGTACTCGCGAGCCAGTAGCCGGCGGGCGTCAAGGTAGGCGCATGATTGGTGTTGACGAAGTTCACGAGCGATTGGAGCTCCGCCGAGGTCAAGAACGCGGCCGCCTGACCGCCAAATCCGGTCGGCGTGACGAGGGCGTTGGCTGCGGCGACGGCGTCGGCCCGACTGTCGCAGACGATCGTGAAATAGCCAAGCTGCACGGTTTGCCCGGCCGGCACCGTCAGGTTGTACGTCCATTCGACGTTGTCGCCGACCTGTCGCACCGCAATGGGCTTGGCGGCGCCGGGACCGTGGATGTAGTGGACCACGGCGGGCGCACCGCTGCCGTCCGTCGCGTCATCGGTGCCGATCCAGAGGTCGCTCGTGCTCAACGTGGTGTTGCCGTCCGACGTGCCGAAGACCGTCGTGCCAGCGTCGGAGCCCAAGTTGGCGATGATCGTCACGGTGGTGTTGATCGTCGAGCCGCTCGAATTGGTGAACGTGTCGATCGTTCGGGCGAAGTCCTGGCTGCCGCTCTTGGGCACCGTGACCTCGCGGGTGACAGTCAACCCGGCGGCAACGGCACTGGCCGTAGCGATGGTTTGTCCGCCGTCGGCCAGCGTGTAGCTCGACGCTGACGGTTGGAAAGAGACGCCGCCAACCATCAGCCGGCCGTCGCCGTCGAAGGCATTCTTGTAACCCTGGATCAACTGCCCGACGCCAAAGCCGCCCACGGCGACGTCGAACGGCAGGCCGTTGGCGGACGTCAGCGTCAGCGCGGACCAGGCGCTCGTGTTGAGCAGCAGCCCGACCGTAGCGGAATTGGAGTTGGCAACCGCAAGGTCGGGTTTGCCGTCGCCGTTCAAGTCGGCTGCCGCCAAGCGATAGGGCGGAGAGCCGGCGGTGTTGAGAGTGACGGCAGACGCAAACGAGCCGCCGCCGTCGCCGAGCAAGATGCCGACATTCGCACTTCCACTGTTGGCGACGGCCAGATCCGTCTTGCCGTCGCCATTGAAATCGCCGGCGACGACGCCAATCGGACTACTGCCGCCCGTCGAAAAGGTCGAGCCGGTGGCGAAGGAACCACTGCCGTCGCCGATTAAGATGCCTACCGTGCCGTTGGAATTGGCTACGGCGAGATCCGTTTTCCCATCGCTGTTGAAATCGCCCGTCGCGAGATAGTAACTGCTCCCGACAGCGAACGTTGTCACTGTTTTCAGAGTTCCATCGCCATTCCCTAACAACACGCCCACGCTGCTGCTGCTCATGTTGGCGACGGCCACATCGGCTTTCCCATCGCCGTTGAAGTCGGCGGTAATCAGGCCGTAGGGATAGGGACCCCCGGTGCTGTAGGAGACTGGAGTCGCGAAGCCGCTGCCTGTTCCCAGCAAAATGCTCACACTGCCGCTATTTCTGTTCGTTGCGGCGATATCTGGCTTGCCGTCTCCATTGAAGTCCGCCACGGCAAGGTCACAGGGATAGGGTCCGCCGGTGAAGGTGGTGGCGGTCCAGAAAGAGCCCTTGCCGTTGCCCAAGAGGACGCCAATCGTAGTGCTGTTGGAATTGGCGACGGCCAGGTCGAGGTTGCCATCGCCGTTGAAATCTGCCGTCACAATGCCGAAGGGACCCGATCCGCCCGTGCTGAGAGTCGCAGCCGTCGAGAAACCGCCGGAGCCGTTGTTGAGAAGCACGCCAACCGTGCTATCCCCTCGGTTGGTGACGGCCATATCGGGCTTCCCATCGTTGTTGAAATCGCCGACGGCCACGCATTGAGGGCTGGTGCCGCCCGAGTTGACGGTTGTTGCCGCGGCGAAACTGGCCGTGCCAGCCGTGACCACCACGAAATCGCTCGTCCAGTCGCTGGCCGTTTCGCCATCGCCTTGCAGCGGATTGCCTTGGGAATCGGTGATCGTGTCACGCACAGTCAGGCGATAGATGTTCTCCTGCAACGGCGGGAACGAGAGTATCGCCGTCGTGCCGCTGTAGGAGACAGCCAGGCCAACGATCGTGTCGTCGGAAGTCCCCAGCAGTCCATCGGCGACGAGCCTCTGAAGCTGATAGTTGGCCGCGTTGTCGGCGCCGATCACCGCCTTGCTGAAGTTGATCGCCAGCGATAGGGTCCCTGTCGCCACGGTCCCACTGCTGAGCGACGGCGTCGTACCGACGATCGTCGGCGGGACGACAACGCCCGCCAGGTCGAGCACCACCTTGTTGGCCACCGGGCTGCCCAGTCCGGTCACCAGGTCGTAGCCGGCCGCGGCCGAATAGCCGTTCGAGCCGCTGGTAATGTCGTGGTAATCGCCCGAGGGATTGTAGGCGCTGGTCGTGCCCGCCAAGCCGTAGAGCAGCGTCTGGGTCTCGGTCGGATTGCCGTAGGGATTCAGCGCGGCTGAACCGTTGGCCACGCGCAACTGGTTGGTGATGGCCAGCAGGCCGCCCCAGCAGGGAGCCGAAAGACTCGTGCCGCCGACGTTGCTCCAGCCGCTGTAGCCGTAAGTGTCGTAGACGGCCACACCGGAACTCGGATCGGCATCGAACGCGACGTCGGGAATCGTGCGTTTCGTGCTGCTTTGAGTCGCCAGCGTGCTCTGATAGGCGGGCTTGGCTTCGTAGCTGCTAATGCCGCCGCCGCTGCCGTTCCAACCGGTCTCGCTGAGGTACGCGCTGGTCGAGGTATTGATCGAAAGCGTCGTGCCGCCGACGGCCAGCACGTTCGGCGAGTAGGCCGGATAGCCGCCGGGAGCGCCCGAGTCGCCGGTCGAGGCCACGAAGGTCACCCCGGCATGTCCGCTCGGCGTGGTGAAGTAGGAATTGTAGCCCGTATCCGAGCTCGATTCGTTTCCGCCCCAACTCATGGAGACGACCGTGACGCCCGCGTAGTTTCGGGCCGTGTTGACGGCTGCCATCAGATCGGCGTCGTAGTTGCTGTTGGCCTCGAACAGGATGATCTTCGCGCCGGGGGCGATGGCGTGGACCCACTCGACGTCGAGCGCCTCTTCCATGCCCCAGCCCGTATCGCCCGACGGGTAGCTGCCGGCGACGCCGCTCTGGTTGAGCTTCGTGAAGTCGGCGGCAGGCAGACCGTACTTGGTGCAGAACACCTGCAGGTCGCTGGCGATGTTGGGATTGTCGTAGGCGTCAACAATCGCGACGGTCTGTCCGGTGCCATCGCCGGTGAGCTGATCGAGCCCATAGGCGGTCCGGATTTGCGCCGGCGTCATCGACTGCATCACGGTCAGAGGCCCCGCCAGCGTCGGTCCGGTCGGCGAGTTCAGGAGCACATGATGAAACTGAAAATCGATGCTGAGCAGGGTCCGCTCTTCCATTGGCTCGAACCGCAGCGTACGAGAGTGCGCCGGGGAGCCGACGCCCGGCGAGACGCGACGACCGCTCTTTCGGCTCGATTGCGAACTGCGGGACCGTTGGGATGGGCGTGCGACGCGGAACATACAGATTCTCCGGCTGGATTGCTGCTGGGCGAAGGTCGTGGGATCAAAAAGGCCCCGCGATTCTTTCCGCTGGCGGCGAATTTTTATATTTTGCGGATAGTAGCCATCCTAGATGGTGGTTTGACTCTAGTCAACAGGAACCCGCCAGACCGGGTGCCATATAGTGCAAATCTCGACCCACAAAGCCGCGCTTCGTGCGGTGAGTTGGCGAAAAAGAAGCGACGAAGGCCCCGCTGCCGGCGGGGTGCGTCATTCGTAGTACCCGTCGATCGGCGGCGGCGGCGTGACGCCGGGCAGGTCTTCGGCATACCAGCGATCGAGCGCGGCTCGCCAGTCGGCCGGCTTGGTTACCGCAACGAACGCCTCGCGGACGGCTTGGTGCTCCGGATGCAGCCGGGCGTACTTGATGCCGAACTTCCGCATGACCCGACAGCAACGGCTCGGGCCATAAATCTGCTCGGAAAGGCGGTAGTGCTCGGCGATGACCTCGCGCTGCTCATGGAGCGTGGGCGGCGGAAGGACGACGCCGGCCGCCAACGCCCGCGCCTGCCGGAAGATCCACGGATTGCCGATCGCGCCCCGGGCGACCGAGACGCCGTCGACGCCGGTCTCCCGCAGCATGTCGAGACAATCGCGCGGAGTGAACAGATCACCGCTGCCCAACACCGTGCGACTCCCCGCGTGCAGCTTGACCTCGCGCAGAAACTCGCGGGAACTGACCCCCTCGTAACGCTGACGGACGGTGCGGCCGTGAACCGTCGCCGCCACAATGCCGAGGCTGAACGAGCCGTCGAAGATCGTGAAGAAGCGGTCTCGACTCTCGGCGCTCTCGTCCATTCCACGCCGCAGCTTGATCGTCAGCGGGATGTGCGGCGGCAGGGCGTCGCGCACCCGGGCAACAATCTGCAACGCGGTGGCCGGATCGCTCATCAGAAAGCCCCCGCGGCATCGACCCAATACTTTCTTCACCGGGCAGGCGAAGTTCAAGTCGATCACGTCGAAACCAGCTTCAACCAGCTTCAGCGCGGCCGGCGGGAACTCGTCGGGCACGGAGCCCATCAACTGCGCGCCGCACGGGTGCTCCTCGTCCGTGACCCGCAGGAACCGCTTCGCCTTGCGGCCCTTGCTCACATTGACGATGAACCGGTCGAGCATCACCTCGCAGACGGTGTATGCCGCGCCGAACCGCCGGGCAATGACCCGCATCGGCCAATCGCTATAGCCACTCAACGCCGCCTGGACGACCGGGAAATCGATCGCGACCGGGCCGAGACGCAGTTGCCGATCGTCAGTTCCTTGGCTAGTCAGATGGCGTCCCTTTCCTGCATTCCGTTTTGCGATGGTTCGGCGGATGGCCGGCGAGAAGAATTCGCCCTTTGGAGAGGCCCCGAGCGCTGCCGTCAGATAAAGAAAGCCCGGCAAGCGTAACCACTTGCCGGGCTTCGTTTTATCTCAGCGAGGGCGACGGGAATCGAACCCGCAACCACCGGATCGACAGTCCGGTACTCTAACCAATTGAGCTACGCCCCCAACCGCGAGCTAAACGCTGAATTATACTGCGCGCCGCAGGTGTCGCAAGAGGGCCAAAAGCGATTTTTGTGACCTAGACTTCAGTTAGGGCAACCACCTTCGCGTGGCTCGTCAATCCGTTAAGGCCCCCAAATACCATGAGTCATCTCTATCGAGAAGTGTTCCGATACCTCGACCGGCTCCGTCCCCAGGAGTGGCTCTTGGTACTTGCCGCCGTGATCGTCATCGCGCTAATCTGCATGCGCGGCTACGGTTCCCGCTCTCATTATTGAGCGATCGCGACGGTTGGAACGATCATAGGAGTCTAGTGACCGATGAATCTATGGCATCTCGAAATTCCTGCGCCCGTCGCTTTAGCCATCATGGCTGCGCTCGGCTACCTGATTAGCCGCTGGCGCCGCCCGGTCGTCAGCGACATGGTCGTCCGATCGCGACGCGAGCTGAAGCGGGCACAGGCGGTCGCCGTCGAACTGGAGAAGATCGCCTGGTCCGTTCGACAGGACCTGGCCAAACACCATGCCAGCGTGTCGCGGTTCAAAGAGCGGGTGAGCCGCTTGAGCGATGGACGTCAAGAGGCCACCTGGAAGGAGCTCTGCCGGGAGTCGGAGAACATCCTTCGGCCCACGCTCCAGTTGGCCACGCAGATCGCCAGCGCCTACGACCAGATCCGCCAGCAGGGCGCCAACCTGATGACGTTCACGGAGGTCCGCACCGATCCGCTGACCGGCGTGAACAACCGCCGCGGCCTGGACGAGGCGCTCGGCGCGCAGTTGGCCATGATGGCTCGCTACAACGCGTTCTTCGCCATCGCGATGATCGATATCGATCACTTCAAGCTGGTCAACGATCGCGAGGGACATCTCAACGGAGACCGCGTGCTGCAGGAGCTGGCCCGGCTGTTCGACGAGCGCATCCGCGAAACCGACATCGTCGGCCGTTACGGAGGCGAGGAGTTCGTCATCGTGATGCCGCAGACGGACCTGTCTGGAGGCTGCATCTTCACGGAGCGCCTTCGCGCCGACGTCGCCGAACGGCTTTCGGTCACTATTAGCGGCGGCGTCACGGCGGCGCGGGAGAGCGATACGCCGGAGACGCTGCTAGCCCGGGCGGACGCCGCGCTCTACGCTGCGAAAACGGCCGGCCGGAATCGCATTTTCGCCTACGTGGACGACAACACGATGCAGCCGGTCGCTTCACCGGAAACGCAGCCCGCGGCAGGCTAACGCCGCTTTAGTATCCGTAGTAGCCGTACGCCCGGGGCCACGAGTAGTAAAACCCGTTGGGATAGTAGCCCGATCCGTAGTACGGATAGTAACGGTATCCGTAGGGGGTCGTCGAGTAATACGGGTCGAAGTACGGCCGATAGCTGTAGTAGTTGTATTGCGGCGCCGTGTAGTAGCCGCCGTACCATTGCGGCACGGTATAGGAGTAGTTGTACGGGTAGCCGTAATACCAGAATCGGCCGGTTTGTCCCATCGCGCTAGGCGGCAGAACGGCGGCAACCGCCGCGACCAAGACCAACACGATCAGGGTTGAGCGGAACATCGCTAAGCCTCCTCCGCACTCTGTTCTCTGTCGTTGCCAAAATGAGGATCAAGATCCTCAACCGACAGAATTCTAGGCGTTGGGGCTTGGCGAAGTATCCCCTACAGAGGCAACTGGCCCGTTCGTTGCCGCGGCCGCCTCAGGCCGTCATCTCGCGAAGCGTTTGCATCACCGCCTCGACGGCGATCGGGACCGCCTCTTCGACGGCGGGCGTCAACCGTTCGGCGAAGGTGAGGACGTCGGCCGCCTCGATGGCGACGATGCGAACCTGCCGGTTCTCCGGCAATTGAGCGCCCGCCTGTCGGCCAAACGCCAGAGCGGTGGCCAAGTTGACGTCGTGAGCCGACGCGCTCCGTTGAGTCGCAATCCCTTCGGCGTTCAGAAGATGGAGCGTGCCCGCCGGAGCCCCGGTCTGAATGGCATCGATGACGATCGCCCGATCGAAGCCAATCATGCGTTCCATGAGCCTCAGTCCGCCCCAGTAATCCTCCGACACCTCGACGTCGGCGCGTCCGGCCAGCCGAGTCTTCAAGTGCGCCGCCACGTGCAGCCCAACGCTGTCGTCGCTGACCAGGGGATTGCCGAGACCAATAATCAGGGTTTTCACGGGGAGATCGTCGGGGGTGCGGCGAGAGACTTCAGCAGACTGAACTGTAACAGCTCGTCGCTCTCGCAGCAATCGCCTAGGGTGCTGGGGCAGGGGGCTGGATAATGTTCGTAGTTCCGCCTTTAGGCGGCGATGTCCCGGTTCGTAGTTCCGCCTTTAGGCGGCATGCAATCCGCGCCCAAAATGGACGGACT
>JBDKUC010000136.1:0-8808 GCA_039679885.1 Thermoguttaceae bacterium
GCCGCGACCGTTGAGCGCGCCGGATGACGCGACCAACGGCCGCTCGATGGCAAACCGGCAGCCGGTCGAGTTGTTCGTCGATGGGCGGCGAATCGAGCGGAAGGAAGTCGCCATGCCAGCCGACGGGACGGCATCGGTGACGTTCTCGCATCGCTTCGACGCGCCCGGCGAACATGCCGTCGAGGTTCGAGCGCCGGGCGACGCCCTGGAGATCGACAACCGACGGTTCCTGGCCGTCCCGGTGCGCGAGGCGGTGCGGGCCCTCTGTATCGACGGGCGTCCGGCGGGCGGCAGTTTTCGCGGCGCGGCCGACTATCTGGCCGTCGCCCTGTCGCCGCACGCGGGGCAGGGGGGTGTGAGCGGTCCTCCGCCCGTGCAGGTGGAAGTCGCGCCGGAGGGCGCGCTGATGGATCACAATCTGGCGAACTACGATTGCGTGTTTCTCTGCAACGTGGCCCAACTGACGGCCAGCGAGGCGCAGACGCTCGACGCCTATCTGCGGGGCGGCGGCAACGTGATCTTCTTTCTTGGCGATCAGGTGCTGGCGGAGCGGTACAACCAAGTGCTTGGCGTCGTCGGGCAGGTTGACAACCTGCCCCACCAGCAACGGCAGGTTAACAACCTGCCCAACAGCGCGGACAAACGGCCGGCGCGGGAGGGCAGGGCGGGGGGGCTCGGTTTGCTGCCGGCTCGGATCGGGCCGCTCGTGGATCGGCCGCAGTTCCGGCTCGACCCGCTGGGATATCGCCACCCGATCGTGCAGACGTTCCGCGGCCGTGGCGAAACCAGCCTGCTGACCACTCCGGTCTTCAAGCACTACAAGCTCATGCTGCCCGCTGGCTCTGAGGCGGCGACCGTCCTGTCGCTGGCCGACGGCGATCCGCTGATCGTCGAGCAACGGGTTCATCGCGGCCGCGTGGTCGTGGTTGCCACGTCGGCCGAGCCGTCGTGGACCGCGCTTCCGCTGTGGCCGAGTTTTGTGCCGCTGGTGCAGGAAATGATTGCGTACGGCGCGGTTGGCCAACTGCGGCAACGGAATCTTGCGGTGGGCGATCCGATTGAAACTGTGCTCAAGCTTTCGTCCGCCGGCGGACCGGTTGCCGTGCAGTCGCCCGACGGCCGGCGGCATCCGGTCGAGCCCCGCCCGATGGGCGACTCGTCGGTCGTCGACTATCCCGACACGACGCAGAGCGGTGTCTATGTCGTCCACGCCGGGCCGTCGGCAGACCGCAACCCGACGTTCGCCGTCAATGTGGACACCGTCGAGAGCGACCTGACGCGGGCGGAAGCGGATGAGGTGAAGCAGGCTTTCGGCGGCGCGGCGTTCACCTATCGGACGTCGCTGCAAGCGTCGGGCTTCGGAACGGTAGTCGGCGCCGCCGGCGGTGGCGCCCGACTTCACGTGGGGCTATTGTATGCGGCGCTCGCGCTGTTGCTGTTCGAGACCTGGCTGGCATGGAGAATGGGAGGGGGAAGGACGAAGGACCCAGGGGAAGGACGAAGGACCCAGGGGAAGGACGAATGACGAATGACGAATGACGAATGACGAAGGAAATCCGAAGCCCGAAATCCGAAGTCCGAAATCCGAAATCCGAACTGCTCACTGCCGACTGCTCACTGCCGACTGCCCACTAACCACTAGCCACTAACCACTAGCCACTAGCCACTTCTCCCCCGCACCATGACCCACACCGTCCCCAACTGGCTTGAACGACTGCTCGGCGTGCCGGCCGCGTCGGGCGAGGGGACGGTCTGGAGCATCGAACACCATTGGCCTTGGCCGTCTTGGGCGACGCTGCTTGTCCTGGCTGCGGCAATCGTCTTCGTCGTGGCCATTTACTTGCGCGAAGGTCGCCGTGCGAGCCGTCGCTATCGGCTCACGCTGGCCGGGATTCGGCTGGCGCTGGTCGGGCTGCTGATGCTGATGATCGCGCAGGTCACGCTGGTGCTCAAGCGAACGGGACTGCCTTACGCGGCGGTGCTTGTGGACGATTCGATGAGCATGTCGATCGTGGACCACTACGCCCCGAAGGCTCGCAAAGCAATGACGGAGCGATCGAAGGCGGCCGGCGTGGACCGTGCCGGGCTGAGCCGCTGGAGTCTCTTGCAGACGCTCTTGACCGAGGACAAGGGCTCGCTGCTCCGCAGCATGGCCGACGGTCACAAGCTGCGGCCGTGCTACCTGACGGGGCTTCGGCCGATCGGCGGCGAGAAGTTACAGAGTTCTCGCGGCTCTGACCGTAGGTTGACGACCGGTCCCACGTTGCGGCTAGCGGACATCGTCAACGACCTTCGCGCAACGGAGCCTAAGGGCGAAGCCACGCGTTTGGGCGGCGGCATCCGGTCCGTTCTCGATGATCTCCGTGGCGCGGCCCTCTCGGCGATCGTTGTCTTTACCGATGGCATCAACACGGACGGCCTGTCGCTGGGCGAGGCGGCGGAGTTCGCCCGACGGCGCGGCGTGCCGCTCTATTTCGTCGGTCTGGGGAGCCAGGAGCCGGACCGCGACCTGCGGCTTTCGGACCTGATGGTCGACGATGTCGTGTTCGTCAATGACGTGGTGACGTTCGAGTGCCGGCTGACGGCCGACGGGTTCGAGGGGCGCAAAGTGCCCGTGGTGCTGCGCGAGAAGGGGAAGAAGGACGTGCTGGCCAAGGTGGAGGTGACGGTCGGGCCGGATGGTCGTCCGCAGCAGGTGCGGCTGCCCTATCGCCCAACGCGGACGGGGCAGTTCGAGTATGTCGTCGAGGTCGAGCCGCAGGACGGCGAGTTGCAGACGGAGAACAATCGGCGGACGCGTTCGGTCGAAGTCCGTAAGGACAAGATACGCGTTCTGCTGGTGCAGGCGGATCCGAGCTTCGAGTTCCGCTATCTCCGCAACATGCTCCGCCGGGATGAGACGATTTCGCTGAATACGATCCTTCAAAATGCCGATCCGGAATCGACGAGCCAGGACGCTACGGCGCTACAGGCATTTCCGCTCACGCGGGAAGAGCTATTTGCTTACGACGTCGTAATCCTGGGCGATGCGAATCCGGCGTTGCTCGGGGCGCCGTCGCTGCAGAACTTGGCGGATTTCGTCGCCCAGCCGGCCAAGGGCGGCAGTCTGGTGCTAATTGCGGGGCCGTCGTACATGCCGGCGGCCTATCTCGATACGCCGCTGGCCAGATTGTTGCCGTTTTCACTCGGCAATGAAGTGTCCGGCCTTCGTTCCGCGGTCAAGTATCCCAATTCGGGCGCGGTGCTGACGGAGGGTTTTGTCGTGCAGCCGACTGATCTGGGGCTGGCCAGTCCGTCGATGCAGCTTGGCGACACGCCGGCCGAGAGCGAGCGGATCTGGCGGAGCTTGGCCCCGCTCTACTGGCTGGTCGAACTGCCCGAGCTCAAGCCGGGCGTCCGCGTGCTGGCCGAGCATCCGACGCGGACAACGCCGGATGGACGCCACTTGCCGGTGTTCTGTCTTCAGTACGTCGGGGCGGGCAAGGTGCTCTTCCATGCCACCGACGAGACCTGGCGTTGGCGCTTCCAGTCGGGCGATGCCTACGTCGCCCGCTATTGGGTGCAAACGATCCGGTGGCTCTCGCGATCGAAGCTCGGCGAGGCGGGCCGCTCGGCTACGCTGGTCGCCGATCGTCGCGAGTACACGCTTGGCGAATCGGTTCGGTTGCGCGTGCGGTTCGCCGACGAGCGGCTCGCTCCGGCCGAGGATGACGGTGTGCGCGTGGTGGTCGAGCAAGCCGGCCGGCGGACCGAGCGGATCAAACTGCATCGCGTGGCGAGTGGCCGTGGCGTGTTCGAGGGGCAACTCGAGCGTCCCGGACTCGGCGCGTATCACGTTTGGCTGGCCGCGCCGCAGCCCGAGGGTCGCGCGGCTGCGGTCGATTTCTCGGTCGTTCCGCCGCCGGGCGAGTTCGCGCGAACGCGGATGGACGCCGCCGAGATGCGGCGTGCCGCGCAGCAGACGGGCGGGCAGTTTTATACCTTCGAGACGGTCGGGCGGCTGACGCGGGATTTGCCCCCGGGCCAGCAGGTGCCGGTCGAGTCGCTGCCGCCCCGCCCGCTCTGGAATCGCTGGCCGGTGCTGGCCGCGTTTCTTGGGCTGCTGATCGTCGAGTGGCTACTGCGGAAACGTGGGGGGATGGTATAGAATAATTGAGTTCTCAATTCGGGTGGCACGCCCCGAAAGGGCGTGGCGCATGTCGTGCGGCAGTTTGCCGATCGACCACGCCCTTTCAGGGCGTGCCACCTATCGCCGTGCGGCGGGCGCTAAACGAATCGTACAACGTCCGGTCTGGTTTCATTCCATGCTTCATCCGCTTCAACAGAAGATCGTCACGTTGCGGCGCCGCGTGCGGCGCACGGCGGTCGTCTATGGAGCGAGCCTGGCGGCCGCGGCGGGGATTGCCGCCATTGTCGCGATTGGCCTGGTCGATTCTCTTTTGCGATTCGAGGACCGGGGGCTGCGCGTCATCGCCTCGCTGGGGGCGCTGAGCTTGCTCGGTTGGGCCTGCTATCGGTTCCTGCTCCCGGCGTTGTCCGCCCGGTTTACCGACGCCGAACTCGCCCGGCACATCGAGCGATCGTTCCCCGGACTGCAAAACCGGTTGCAGAGCGCGATCGAGTTTCTTGGCCAATCGGAGGAGGATCCGGCGGCCGGCTCGCCGGCGCTTCGCCGCGTCGTGATCGCTCAGGCGGCAGCCGAGTCGCAGGGAATCGAGTTCGACGACGTTGTCGACCATCGACCGGCGCGCCGAGCTGTGGCGTTGCTGGCGGCCGTCTGTCTGCTGGCGGTTGGCCTGATCGTGGCGGGGCCATCGAGCGCCCGGATCGCCATGGCGCGGCTGATCAGTCCGCTTGGCCGCACCGGCTGGCCCAGGCTGAACAACCTGCAAGTCCGCCGGGCGCCCGAGCGGCTCGCTCGCGGTCAGGCGTTCCAGGTCGAAGTCGTCGACCAGGATCGCGCCCGATTGCCGGCGGATGTCCGTATCTACTATCGCACCGAGACGCCCGATGGCGCGGCGGCGGAAGAGAGTGAACGGATGCAGTTCGCCGAAGGGGCGATGACGGCCCGCCGCGACAATGTCCGGCAGTCGTTCGCCTACCGCGTCGAAGGGGGCGACGACCGGTCGATGCCCTGGTCGGAGGTCGAGGTCGTCGATCCGCCGGCGATCGAGTCGCTCAGGATTCAAGCGATTCCGCCGGCCTATACCGGCTGGCCGGCCACGGACTCGTCTCGGAATGTCCGCGCGATTGTCGGCACGCGGCTGCGGATCGGCGGACGCGCGACGAAGCCGCTCCGCTCGGCGGACCTTTGCCTCGAGGGCGGCCGACGCGTCGCCGGCAGGCTTGGCGACGACGGCCGTTCCTTCACGGTGGCCGAGTTCGTCGTCGACAAATCGAGCTCCTACTGGTTCGAACTGATCGATGGCGACGGCTTCCGCGGCGGCGATGAGGACCGCTGGGAGATTCATGCCGTGACCGACGCCGCGCCGGTGGTCAACATCGTGCAGCCGGCCGCCAACATGCTGGTCACCCCGCGCGCCGTCTCGCCGCTGCGGGTTTCGGCGAGGGACGACCTGGCCCTCCGCGACGTGGCGATCGTGTTCCGAACAGGCGATGCCGGGCCGGAACGGACCCTGCCGCTCTGGAAAGCAAGCTCGCCGACTCCTTCCAAAGATGGCCAGCCTCAGGGCCGCACGATCGACTACCGTTGGGAACTCGAGGGGCTCCAGTTGCGGCCGGGCACGGACCTTACCTTCTTTGCCAAAGCCACCGACGATCGGCCGCAGGCGGGCCGAAGCGAACCGCGGCGGCTGAGCGTCGTGACGCCGGACGAGTTGCTCGACCGTCTTGCCGCCCGCGAAAAGCTGATCGCGGGGGAGTTGGATCGGGCGCTGGGGATGCAGCGGGCGTGCCGCGGCCAAGTGGAATCGCTGCGGCTTCGCTCGTTGCCACGGTTCGAGCAGGCGGACCTGGATCAACTTCAGGCCGTCGAGCACGCGCAGCAGGAGGTCGCGCAACTGCTGGCCGGCCGTGGCGAGGGACTGCCTTCGCACATCGACGCCCTGCTTGCCGACCTGGAGAACAATCGCGTTCCCGGCACGGAGGTTCAGCGGCGAATGGCCGGCCTTCGGGAGGAACTCATTCGGCTCGCTCGGGACCGGTTGCCGGTGATCGGCCGCGAGTTGACGGCCGCGCGGAAGACAGCGCAGGCGGATCGCGAATCGACGGCCGGCCTCAGCGGTCCGCTGAAGGACGCTGCGGGGCAGCAAGATGCGGTGATCGCGGCATTGGAGCAGTGGCTCACCCAGCTCGCTCGTTGGGACAGCTATGGCCGGTTTCATCGTGAGATCGCTCAGATGCTCCGGGAGCAAGAGGAGCTGACGCGTCGCACATCGGACGTGGGACGCCGCACGCTGGGCGAGGACCTCCGCGACGTGGCGCCGCGGGACGCCGCGTCGCTCAGCTTGGCCGCCGCGGCGGAGATCGACTTGGCCCGGCGGCTCGACCGGACATTGCAGGGGATGGAACAGGCCGCAGGCCAGTTGCGGCCGACCGATCCGGTGGCGGCCGACACGATGGCCGACGCCTTGGACGCCGCGCGGCGGTTGGGCGTCGCCGCCGAAATGCGGACGGCTGCCGGGACGATCGAGCGGAATCAGATGGGCGAAGCGGCCTCCGGCCAGAAGCAGATCGCCCAGGACTTGCAGGAGGTGCTCGATGTCTTGGCGAACCGACAGGCCGAGGCCGCGCGGCTGGTGAAACGCCTGCGGAAGCTCGAAGGCGATCTGGCGTCACTCGAGGCCCGGCAGGCCGAGTTGAATCAGCAGATGCATGCGGCGTCACGAGCGCCGACGGCCTCGGGCCAGACCGACGAGGCCCGTCGCCGCGAGTTGCAGCGACTCGCCCGCCAGCAAGAGGCTTTGCGGTTGGAAACGCAGCGATTGACGCGGCAGCTCGAGCGGCTGCAATCGGAGCAAGCGGCCGCGGCGGCTTCGCAGGCGGCGGAGCAGATGGATCGAGCCGGACAGGCCGCCGCTCAGGGGAACCAGCCGCAGGCGGGCAAGCAGGCGGCCGAAGCCGAGAAGTCGTTGGCCGAGGCACGCCGTCAACTGGCCGAGCGCGTCCGTCAGGCGGCGGCCGAGCTGTCCTTCGAGCAACTCGCGCGGCTCGATGACGCGCTGAAGCATCTCAGCCGACAGCAGCAGAACGCGTTGGAAGAGGCCCGGCGGCTTTGGGGACTCGAGCAGTCGCAGGGAAACCTCACCCGTGCCCAGGCCGCGGCGGTGAGCGATTTGGCCCGGCTCCAACGTTCGCTTTGCGACGATGTCGCCCGGGCGACGAAGCAGTTCGCCGGGGCCGGGGCGTTTCATCTCGCCCTTGACACCGCGGCCGATGAAATGCAGACGGCGGCCGGCGCGCTCGACCGTCGGCAACTCGGCCCGCCGACGCAGGAGCCGCAAGGCCGGGCGCTCCGCCAGCTTGAACTGGTGGTCGAGGCGATCAAGCCCGAGCCGCCGGCAAAGAAGGAGGAAGCCAACGCTGACCAGCAGGGCCAGCAGCAAGGCAACCGCCGGGCGACGCCGCCGTCCAACGGCATCCCGTCCGTTGCGGAACTCAAGCTTCTGCGGCTCTTGCAGGTCGAGATCAACGTCGACATCGAGCGGCTGCAAGGCGCCGTTGGCGTCGGAAAGCCGACCGACGAGCAAGTCGGACGGTATCGCGACCTGAGCCGTCGGCAGGGCCGGCTGGCCGACATCGTCCAGCAATCGCTCGAACAGGGGCAGCCGAAGCACGAGGGAAAGCCGGCCGCGCCGCCGGACGATCGGAAGCGAGGAGCAGGGCCGCTTGGCGATTCGCCCCTGCCTGTTCGTTTAGCGGTTGCCGACACGGCGGTCCTTGCTCTAGTTTATCAACAGATGAACGATGCCGACGAGCAGTTGCAGCGAGAACTGGGCGCCGCGGCTGAGAAAGAAGACGACGCGATGCTCCGGATCGGCCGGCAGATGCGCGATTCGCAGCGGCGGATCGGTCGGGCCGACTCGGGCGAGGCGACGCAGAAGCTCCAGCGGAACATCGTTGCCGAACTCGATCGCCTCATCGAGCAGTCGCGAAAGAAGTCCGGCCAGTGCCAGCCGGGCGCGTGTCAGCCGAAGCCGGGCAATAAGCAGGGCAACAAAGCGAGCAACAAGCCGGGTAGCAAGTCGGGCGTCGCGCCTTCGTCGAAGCCGGCAGGCCAGAGTCGCCGCGAAGCCGACGGGCAGCGGGCCCGCACGACGATGAAACAGCTCTGGGGCGAACTGCCCGAGCGAGCCCGGCAGCAGATGCTCCAATTGCCCGACGAGGAGTTCCCGCCGAAGTACGAACTGCTGATCGAGGATTACTTCCGGCGGCTGTCGGAGGAGAAAAAGGAGAAGTGATGGCGAGGGTCGAATCGCGCGCGGACCGACGCAGTAAAAATCCGAAATCCGAAATCCGAAATCCGAAATTGGGCGAGGGGGCTTTCCTTCGGATTTCGGATTTCGGATTTCGGATTTCCGTTGTCATTCGTCATTCGTCATTCGTCATTCGTCATTCGTTCGTTTTGGCCTTGATCTTCGCCGTCGCTGCCGCCCAGGCCGCGGGGGACGCCGAGCAGTCGGCCGCGAAGCTCGTCACGCCGCCGGCTCGCCGGGCGGTCGAGCGAGGGCTGAAGTGGCTCGCCGACGGCCAGCACGACGACGGCAGCTTCGGCACGGGCATGTACCGCGGCAACGTGGCCGTCACGGCCCTGTGCGGCATGGCCATGATGTGCGGCGGCAGCACGCC
>JBDKUC010000465.1:0-23170 GCA_039679885.1 Thermoguttaceae bacterium
GGTCAGTTTCTTGTGGTGGCTGAAAGCCGCCCCTGCACTTATCGCGAAGTTCAGGCTTGAGGAAGCCGTGAGGCAGCGCATGGCCGTTCTTACGAGCAACTGCCACCCGACAGGCAACGAAGAAATGCTGCGAGCACCCTCACTTCGGTTGAAGCCGGATTCAGACCGGTTGGTGTGGCTCTCCGAGAATGATAGGGTGGTTGGCAGCGTGATTGGAACCCACGAGATGGGGCAGATCTGGGTAACTGCCATCGATCCAGACGATCGCGCGTTGCTACAACTGCGTTGTGCCAATCCCGGCGCATGGTATCACTACGGGTATAAGCGAAGAGTTCGGTGGGCGGTAGCCGAGTCAAACGGCGAGCGCACCATCGGGGTAATTGAACTTCGGCCCACGTTCCTTGGGCGTTTCAAGTGGCTGATCAGAACCGAAAAGGATCCCGAATACGGACAAGTGAAAGCCGGCGTCGAGTGGTGGCGAATGATGATTGCGCCATTGGGCGCATTGGCTGTGGCAGTCATACCTAACATGGAACATCATGCCACGGTGGACATCCAATCTCGCCGCGTGTGTGCCGTATCATGGGCCGGACGAACAGCAGCGCTTACGTTTAGCGATGGGAATTGGAATCTCGACGAAAGGCAGCTCGCGCTCGGGGTCGCCGTACTGCTGGCCTGTTGCCCAAACTATTACAGACATGCCTAGTAACGTAGTAACGTAGGGTGCGTGCTTGCACGCACCGTGATGCAACGGAGGAAGAGCGATTCCCGGCGATGGCGGGCCGGAGGGAAAGGTCAAGTGTTGGTATTGATCGGCATTGCCCAGATCATGTCCGCCGCCGCAACAGGTGGTGCGTGCAAGCACGCACCCTACGCAACTTGGCCTGTAAGACAATGTTGAATCACGAGTACTGATCTCCGTTCTTTCCCAGTTGAAAGGGCCAGACAATGCGCAGGTGTTTACCAATCATCGGTATCGGCATCGTGGCTGGCATTCTGCTCGGCCAGGTATTCGCGAAGCCCAGAATGGTTTCGGTTAGCAGCGATGAGCGAGCAGAACGTTATACCTATTTGGGCGACAAACAGGCGGTGTTGCGGCTCGACCTCAACGCCATTCGAAGGCATCAGTGGAGTGCCGAATTACCCAATCCACCGGTGGCTGCGCGAAAGGCCATTGAGAAAGCAACCGCGGCGTTCAAGCAGATGCGACAGAAGGACGAGTTGCTTAAAGACCGTGGTGACGGTTCTTGGGAGATCGAGTCCGTCAACCTAACGCCACTCGATCCGGGAAACGACAATCGTGAGAACAAGGATTGCTGGTACTGGCTTGTGCGATACGAACTATTTGGCTCGATTGGCGGACAGCCACCCCAGCTTGAGATTGCGATCTTGATGGACGGCACTGTTGTTCGGCCGGCTGTTCGCGAGCAAGAATAAGTTCGCGGTGGCATTGCCTTAGTAACGTAGGGTGCGTGCTTGCACCACTGCTGTAAACATCTTTGACCATTGAAAAACGCGGCGAAAACCGAGGATTTCTCGAATTTTTGAGGGTACGTTGATTGGCATATCGCCCCGGCGCGCAGCATCACCCGCAAAAAACACTATACCTACCCACGAAACCTGAAATCCTGCTTGAGTTTACGTCGTCCCAAGATGTTTACAGCAGTGGTGCTTGCACGCACCGTGATGCAACGGAGGAAGAGCGATTCCCGGCGATGGCGGGCCGGAGGGAAAGGTCAAATGTTGGAATTGATCGGCATTGCCCAGGTCATGTCCGCCGCCGCAACAGGTGGTGCGTGCAAGCACCCACCCTACGCAACCGGTCCGCGAGACTCCGTCGCCAGTGATCCCGAAGGATGAGTAGGACGCGTATAATCATAATAGGGTCGAGTGCAAGTGGAGAAGCAAACATGCCAATCGCCACATATCAAGGGGTCGTGGAGAACAATCAAATTCATTTGCCGGAGGGCGTGGTTCTGCCGGAACAAGCAACGGTCTATGTGGTCGTGCCAGAGGCCGCGCCGGAACCGCCTGTCGTTGTCCTTGAACCGCGAAAGCCGGGCCAGCCCCCGCCGCGGATCCGCAGCCCCCGACTTGCGCATCCGGAACAAGCTGCGGACTTCGCGAAGGAGGTATACCCGGAGAGTGACGATGCCTGAATACGATTCGCGTTTCGATCCGCCAGCCCCTGTCGCTGCGATTAACGTACGCACCGTGGATCGGCGCAAACGGGTCTCTAACGTGTCGATGTTCATCGACTCCGGCGCCGATGTGACCGTCCTCCCTGCGTCCGTTGTCAGTCAGCTAGGACTGCCGAACCACGGCAACCGTGAAGTGACGGCGTTCGATGGGAGCGAGAGCGTTGCCGCGTCCGTGGAATGCGAAGTGCTTTTCCTCGGCCAAGTCTACCGCGGCGTGTACCTCGTTGTCGATGACCAGTACGGGTTGCTCGGCCGCGACGTTCTCAACCGCGTGTCGCTGTTGCTCGACGGGCCGCGGCTGACTTGGGAAGTAACGTAGGGTGCGTGCTTGCACGCACCATGATGCAATGGAGGCAGAGCGAGCGATTCCCGGCAATGGCGGGCCGGAGGAGAACGCTCCAACGATTGGAATGGATCGCATTGCCTAGCGTATGCCCGCCGCCGCAACAGGTGGTGCGTGCAAGCACGCACCCTACGCAACTATTACAGACATGCCTAGTTCTCTCGTCCTCATACGCGTCGTTTCCCCCCATGTCGACCGTTGAAAAATACCTGAAGCCCGAAGTCATCCGCCAAATCAAGCGGCTGGACCTGCGTGCGCAGTTCATCGTGAAGGGCTTTTTGCACGGTCTGCACGCCAGCCCCTTCCACGGCTTTTCGGTCGAATTCAGCGAACACCGCAAGTACACGCCGGGCGATGACCCGAAGGACATCGACTGGCTGGTTTACGCCAAGACGGACAAGTATTACGTCAAGAAGTTCGAGGCCGAGACGAACATCACCGGTTATCTGGTGATGGACCTGAGCCGGTCGATGGCCTACACCTATCGGCAGGAAATGACGAAGTTCGATTATTCGATCTGCCTGGCCGCCGCGCTCTGCTATCTGATGATCCAGCAACAGGACCCGGTGGGGCTGCTGACGTTCGACACAAAAATCCGCCAAAGCCTGCGGCCTAAGGCCCGGCGGCGGCAAATCGGCGACGTGCTCTCGCTTTTGGCGAACCTGAAACCGGAGGGCGAGACGGACATCGCGCAGAGCCTGATCCAGGTGGCGGCCATGCTCCGCCACGCCAGCCTCGTGATGATATTCTCCGACCTCCTGGCCGATCCGGGACCGGTGATGCAGGCCCTATACCGTCTGCGGCACGGCGGGCACGACGTCATCCTATTCCATGTCCTCGACGAGGCCGAAGTCCGCTTCCCGTTCGACGGCATGGTCGAGTTCGAGGAACCGGAAAGCCACCAACGCCTCGCGCTCGACGCCGACGGCTTCCGACGCGCGTATCTCGACGAAGTCGAGGCGTTCCGCGACCGCTACCGTCGTGAGTGTTATCAGGCCGGAATCGATTACGTGCCGCTCGACACGAGCATGCATTTCGATCGCGCGCTGGGCGAATATCTGATGCGGCGGAGCGAGCGGGGATAGTGATTGAAATGACGAAGCTCGAAGGACGAATGACGAAGGAAAATCCGAAGCTCGAAATCCGAAATCCGAATTCGGCCGCTCCTGCTTCGTCGAGGTGAGACATGTCATGTGGAACGTGATCGTTGCGGAGTCTGCCCGACAGGGCTGGGAGCTTCTGAAGAAATCCGCCGAAATCCGCTCAAAACGAATGCAAAATGACGAAGCTCGAATGACGAATGACGAAAGAAGCCTGCAACCCTAAGTCCGAATTCGGATTTCGGATTTCGAGCTTCGGATTTCCCTTCGTCCTTCGTCATTCGGGCTTCGACATTCACATCGATGACTTTTGTGAACCTTTCACTTCTGGCCGGAAGCTTGCTGATCGCGGTGCCGATCATACTGCACCTGATCATGCGCAAGAAGCCGGTCCGGCTCGAGTTCCCCGCGCTGCGGTTCATCCAGACGCGGCACGACGCGAACCGTCGCCGGCTGCAACTGCGGCATCTGCTGTTGTTGCTTCTGCGGGCGGCGATTATCGCGCTGCTGGCGTTTGCGCTCGCCCGGCCGAGCGTGAAATTGGGTGGGGCGTTGGGGAGCCAGGAGGAGCCGGTGGCGGCGGCGTTGGTTTTTGACGCCGCGCCGCGGATGGAATATCGCCACCTGAACCACACGCGGCTCGACGCCGCCCGGGACTTCGGCCTCTGGCTCGTCCGGCAATTGCCCGAGCAGAGCGACATCGCCGTCCTCGACACCCGGCTCGGCTCGCCGGCCGCGTTTCAGGCCGATCGCGGGGCCGCCAGGGAGCGGATCTCGCGGCTCGATAGCGTCGCCAATTCGCAGCCGCTGCCGACGGTGATCGACGCGGCCGTAAAGCTGCTGGCCGATCGGGAGAAGAAGAACCCCGACAGCCCGAGGCGGAAGGAGATCTATATCTTCACCGATCTGAGCCGCGGAGCATGGCCGCCCGATGATGCTGCGGCGGTTCAGAAAGCGCTCGCCTCGTTGGGCGACTGCGGGCTGTACGTGATCGACGTTGGCATCCAGGAGCCGACCGACTACGGCCTCAGCGAGGCGCATCTGGGGGCCGAGGTCCTCTCGAATCGCAGCACACTGACCATCGAGACGGCCGTCTCCTGCATCGGACCGGCTGCGGCGAAAACGGTGGAGCTGTACTTGCTCGATGCCGATCGCAAGCCGCAGAAACGCGACGAGCAAACCTGCCAAGCGACGCCGGTCGAGCTGCGGCCGATCGAGTTCCACGTCGGCAATCTGGACCCCGGCACGCACCAGGGCTATCTGCGGATCGTCGGCCAAGACGGGCTGGCCGCGGACGACACGCGATATTTCACCGTCGAGGTCAAGCCGGCGTGGCGGCTGTTGCTCGCCGCTCCGAAGCCGGCAGACAGCTACGCGCTGTTCCTGGCCGAGGCCTTGGCCCCGGACATCTTCCGCAAGCGAGGCCAGGCCCGGTTCGACTGCGACGTTTGCGACTTGAGCGAACTGGCCAAGCGGCCGTTGGCCGAATATGCCGCGGTCTGCGTGCTCGATCCGACGCCGATCGAGCCCGCCACGTGGCGGCGGTTGGTCGATTTCGCTTCCGAGGGGCACGGCGTGGCCGTCTTTCTCGGCCGAAACGCCCTGCCGATGGATTCGTTCAATGCTTCGGAAGCCCAAGAGCTGCTGCCCGGCAAGCTCTTGCGCCAAGCTCGCCGGCCGGAGGGCGATCTTTGGCTGAACCCGCGGGACTTTCAGCACCCCATCCTCACGCCGTTCCGGAGTCAGGCCGGCTCCATTCCGTGGGAGATGTTCCCTGTCTTTCGCTATTGGGAGTTCGAGAAACTCACGAAGGGAGTCAGCGTCGTGCTCCCGTATAGCGACGGACGGCCGGCGCTGCTTGAGCGGCCAATCGGCCAAGGCCGGGCGTTGGTGATGACAACGCCCGTCTCAGACCGGCCCGGCCAGAACCCGTGGAACCTGTTGCCGGTCGGCGAGGCATGGCCGTTCATGATTCTGGCGAACCAGATGGCCTCGTACTTGGTTGGAAGCAGCAGTCAGCAGTTGAACTACATGGCCGGACAAACGGCCGTCCTGCAACTCGATGCGGCCGCCCGGCGTCGCGGCTACATGCTGTTCACTCCCGACGGGCAAGCGACGCCCTACGCGGCCGATCTGAGCCGCCGCGAGCTGCCGATCAGCACGACGGACACCGTGGGCAACTACCGGCTCCAGGCGGCTGGCGGGGCCGGTGGCGCCAGTCTGGGGTTCAGCGTCAACTACGCCACGGCGGAAACGCAACTGGACCGCCTGACGGACCGGGAGCTTTCGGCCGTGTTCGGTCCGCAGAAGTTCCGGCTCGCCCGGACCAAGCAGCAGATCGATCGCGACGTCAGCCTCGGCCGCACCGGCCGTGAACTCTATCCGCCGCTGATCCTGCTCATCGCGGTGATCTTGGGCTTGGAATTGTTGGTGGCAAATCGGTTTTATAAGGAGTAGGAATTGGCTATCTTGATCTGATGCCGACTGCCCACTGCCCACTGGGCACTGAAGTGCCCAGCCCTCGTTTCCTGAACACGGCGATTCCCCACTACCCACTATCCACTACCCACTATCCACTAGCCACTGCTTCCATGTTCCACCTGACCCTCAATCCCGTCTTCGACAGCTACCTGCTGGTGGCGGTCGTTGCGATCGTGCTGGCGGGGTTGCTCTGGTTTGGGCCGAGCCGGGAGCGGATCGCGCGGCGGAACCGGGTGCTCCTGGCACTGCTGCGGGCGGTCGTCATCGCCCTGGTGGCGATGGCCATGCTGCGGCCGACGCTGATCTATACCCAGACGAAGAAGCAGGCCGCGACGCTCGTGGTGCTGATGGATCAGTCGCGGAGCATGTTGGTGCCGGACGCCGTAGGTGGAAAGACCCGCTGGGAGGCCCTTCGCCGTGCCGTGACGGATGCCGCGGGGGCGTTCAAGAAACTCGCCCGCGAGTTCGAGTTGAAGGCGTACACGTTCGACGCCGATTTGCACGAGGCCCACGCGGAGGAGGGCAAGATCCAATTGCCCGACAAGCCGACCGGCCAGCAGACAGCCATCGGCGCGGCGTTGAAGGACGCGGTTGACCGCGAGGCCGGCAAGCGGCTCTTGGGCGTCCTGCTGCTGACCGACGGTCGTCAGGCGGCCCGGGCGCCGCGTGACTTGGCTCCGCAAACGGCCGTCGCCCCGCTCAAACATCTCGGCTATCCCCTGTTCACGCTGCCTTTTGGCCAGTCGCGCGGGCTGGGTGAGGCCCAAGACGTAGCCGTCAAAGACCTGGTCGTCAATCCAAACGTTTTCGTGAAGAACGAGCTGACGATTCGCGGGCAGGTTCGCGTCGATGGCTACGTGAACGTGGGCATTCCCGTGCGTGTGCTCTACGAGACGGCGCCGGGCAAGATGGAGGTCGTCGCCGAGGAGACGATCCGCGCGACGGCCGACGGCCAGACGCTGCCGATCAAGGTTCGCTACGTCCCGCTCGTGCCGGGTGAGCACAAGCTGACGCTCCAGGCGGTCGAGCAGCCGGGCGAGCTGGTGACCACCAACAACGAGTTAAGCACGTTCGTCAATGTGTTGAAGGGCGGATTGAACGTGCTCTATGTCGAGGGGACGCTGCGGGTCGAGGAGAAGTTCCTGCGGCGCGCCCTCGGCAGTTCCCCGGACATCAAGGTCGATTACGTCCGGCTCGATCCGCGCGACCCACAGAGCCGGCCCGGCGATTTCGCTGACCGTTTCAAGCCGGGCAAGTACGACGTCTACATCCTTGGCGACGTGGATTCGACGGCCTTCGCCGGCGACGAACTGGCCCGGCTGGCCGACTGCGTCAACCGCGGGGCCGGGCTCATCATGCTCGGCGGCTTCCAGAGTTTCGGCCCCGGCGGTTATGAAAACACGCCGCTCAACAAGGTCTTGCCGGTCGGCATGGACCGGCTCGAACGGCAGCAGCCGGGCGAACCGGTGCGATCCGACCTGCACTGGCCAGGCCCCCTTCACATGCAGCCGACGCCCCTGGGGCTGATGCACTTCGCCCTTTTGCTGGCCGGCAATCGACAAGAGAACGAGGCCATTTGGTCGAAGCTGCCGCCGCTGGAAGGGGCGAATCGGTTCCACGATCTGGCCGCCGGCGCGGTGGTGCTTGCCGACGCTGGGCCAGACAAGCCGCTGCTGGTCGCCCACAGCTTCGGCGACGGCCGCGTGATGGCCTTCGCCGCCGACTCGACCTGGCGATGGTGGATGCGAGGCTATGACTCGGCGTACAAGCGGTTCTGGCGGCAAATCGTCCTTTGGCTGGCGCGGAAAGATCAGGCCCAAGAGGGAAGCGTTTGGGTGCGGTTAAACCAGCGGCGGTTCGCGCCGTTGGATCGCGTCGAGTTCGCCGCGGGGGCGAATTCGCCGACCGGCGAGCCGATCACGGACGCCGCGTACAAGGCCGAGGTTGTGCTGCCTGACGGCAGCCGTCGGCCGCTCGCGCTGGTGCGTCAGGATCAGCAGATGCTCGGCTCGTTCCGCGACACGCAAACCTCGGGCGATTATGCGATCGAAGTGACCGCGACGCAGAAGGATCAGCCGTTGGGCGTCGCGAAGGCACGATTCCTCGTCTTCCGCCAAGACCTCGAACTAGACAACGCTTCGGCCGACGCCGGCATGTTGGACAGCCTGGCCGCAATGACCGGCGGGCAATCCATCGCGCCGGAGAAGCTCCCTGACTTGATCCGCAAGCTGACTGAGAACACCAAGCATCTTGAGGTGCAGCAAGAGACGAAGAAGAGCTTCTGGGACACCTGGCTGTTCTTCCTCACGCTGGTCGCCCTGCTCTCGCTCGAATGGTATCTGCGGAAGCGCTGGGGGCTGGTCTGACGCGGTCTCTCACATTCCGGCGGGTGGCACACCCTGGAAGGGCGTGGCTCGGTCGGAAAACTGCCACGCAATACGCACCACGCCCTTTCAGGGCGTGCCACCCGAAGACAGCGGTCGAGCGGCCAATCTCTGCTACGCCGACTTCCTGTATTCGAGCAACTCCGCCTCTTCCGCCGCAGCAGCGTCGAGCCGTCGCAAGTCCAGCAGGACCGGCGTTATCCGCCGACCCGGCAGCCGGCGGTGGAGCGGATCGCGAGGGATGTTCGTCATGTCCATGCTCAGGAAGTTCAGCAGCAGTTGCGTGCCGAGGATCACCGGTAGACCGGCCAACATCACCGTGCCGGCCGAGGCGAACCGGGCCAGGTGCTGCGCCTGAATCCAATGGTAGCCACCGAAGATCACGCCGAAAAGCACCAGGACGATGCCGACCAGCAGGTGGACCGTGGCGATGCTGAAGTCGCGAAGGAAGTAGTTGTAAAAGAGACGCTTCGCCGTGTTCCGCAGGTGCAGCCACGGGAACATGCCCAGGATGCGCCAGAGGTTCATGCTGCTCTTCTCGTCGCCATACCGGGCCTCCATCGGCAAGTCGGCCACCACGGCCCGGAGCGTGTTCAGGCGGAACAGGATGTCCGTCTCGAAGAAGTAGCGGCGGCTCAGTTTGTCGAGCGGCAGTTCCCGGGCGACCGCCGCATGAATGGCCGTGTAGCCGTTCGTCGGATCGAACAGGGTCCAATAGCCGGTTGACATCTTCGAGAGAAACGACAGGCCGGCGTTGCCCACCAATCGCGCGAACGGCATCGACATGAGCCCTTCGAGCCGAAAGAAGCGGTTGCCCTTGACGTAGTCGGCCTCGCCGTTCAGCAGCGGCGCGAGCAGGTTGGGGATCAGGGCCGGGTCCATCTGGCCGTCGCCATCGAGCTTGACGATCACCTCGGCGCCGTCTTCGATCGCCTGCCGATAGCCGGTGACGACCGCCCCGCCAACGCCCTGATTGTTCGAGTGGACGAGCAAGCGGATGCGAGGATCGTCGGCGGCAGCGGCTTCGACGGCCCGTCCGCTCTGCTCGGGGCAGGCGTCGTCGACGCAGTAGACGCGCCACACCTCGGGGCCGATTCGCCGCAGCAGATCGCCCACCTGGCGGCTAACGCGATAGCACGGCACGACGACCGCGATTCGCGGCGGCGATTCCAGCTCTGGCGGCGTCCTGCTCACCATGTGGCCCAGCACCGTAGTCCCGTAGGTTATGCTCCAGCATAACGAAGCGTGGCTCCTCCACGCCGTTTAGCTCAGCATAACGTACCAGACCTGGGCCCGCGGCTCCAGACGAGTTTTCTCACCACTTCAGCCCGAAGCGGTCGCCGGTCCTGCGGCCGAGGCCGCCCAGTAGCGGGCCAGTGGGCTTGTTGTGGTGCTTCTTCGAGGAGGTGGCCGGCTCGGCCGGTTCGTCCTCGGGTTTCTTGGCCGACTCGGGCGGGGCGGAAAGCTCTTTCATCGAAAGGCTCATCCGTTGGGCCTCCGGGTCCGTCGAGAGAACCATCACCTCGACCTGCTGCCCCTCCTTCACCACGTCGGAGCAGCGAAAAACCCGTTTGTGCGAGAGTTCGGAGATGTGGACCAACCCCTCGATGCCCGGCTCGACCTCGACGAAAGCGCCGAAATCCATCAGCTTGGTCACCGTCCCGTGGACGACCGTGTTGGGCGGATACTTGTGCGACGCCGTCGTCCAAGGGCTCTCCATCAGGTCGCGGTAGCCAAGGCTGATCTTGCCCGTGACCGGATCGATCTTGTCGACGCGGACCTTGACGGCCTGCCCCTCTTGCAGCACGTCGCGGGGATGCTTGACGCGGCCCCAGGCGACCTGGCTGACGTGAATCAGGCCATCGACGCCGCCGAGATCGACGAAGGCGCCGAAGTCCATCAGCTTTCGCACCACGCCGTCGCGAACCTGGCCGGGCCGGAGCGACTCGAGGAGTTGCTGCCGGGCCTGTTCCCGCTCGCGTTCGAGCACCGCCCGGCGGCTCAGCACGAGGTTTCGCCGGTCGGGGTTCGCTTCGGTAATCACGCAGGTGAGCCGCTGATCGACGAATTGGGCGAGGTCTTCGACGCGGTATAAGGCGATCTGGCTGACGGGGATGAAGCCGCGGATGTGATTGACCTCGCACTCGAGCCCGCCCGCGTTGTGGCCCGTCACGCGAACATCGACCAGAGTGCCCTCGGTCAGGTCAGACCAATCATCGACCTGCACGGCTCGGTTGGGCGCCGACAGCTCGTAAAGCCCATCCTCAGGGTTCAGCTTCTGCACGACGACCTGCAAGGTTGCGCCGACCTGCGGCGGAACGTCGAATTGCCGCAAGGGCAAGACGCCCTGGTGGCGGCCGGCGAACTCGATGAAGACGTCGTCGCGGCGGATCGCGATGATCCGGCCGCTCTGCAAGGAATCTGGCTCCAACGGTTGCTCTTCGCCCTTCATTTCGCCGAGCAACTCGTCCATCGACGCGCCTTCCATCGCGCGAAGCAATTCGTCCTCCAGCTCGGGGCTCAGCTTGTCACGGACGCTTGGCTTCGGAATTGCGGTGTCCGTCGACTGGGCGATCTCGGCGGCCAGTTGCGAGATCAGCCCTGGAGCGACGGCAAGCTCAGAGGGCGAACCGAGCGTCGAGGGCTCCGGCAGCGATGGCAACGCGGGGGCTTCCGGCGGCTCGGGAATGAACGCGGCGGCGATCTCCGGCGTGCTCGGCGTCGAGGCGCCCGGCTCCTGCTTCGCGTCCTGGCGCTCAGGCCGCGGGCTGCGTTCCCGATCTCCGCGCCCGCTGTGCTTTCGAGACGCCTTGGCCGTCTCCACGAGCGGCGCCCAGTCGTTCCGACGCACCCGGTATGCGGCCGGGTCACGCTGCGAACCGATGAGAATCCGCCGCCGCGACGAGTCGCCGCCCACCTCGCCCGACTGCTCCGCGGACAGATTGTCGGCAGTCGACGCAGGGACTTGAGAAATGCTTTCTGACTGACCTTCGATCGCGACGTCCGCCTCGATCGGGTTCACTGAATCGCTCGGATTGGAGGGTGTCAACGCGTGTTCCTCGATACACCGATTGAGCTGAATAATGCGATACCGCAATGCTCTTCGTATTCTAGCAGACGGTTCGCTGTGATTCCAAGTGGCGGCAGCGGAACTCCAGGCGGACTGCAAAGTCCGTTGCAGGCGTTCGTAGTTCCGCCTTTAGGCGGCAAATGACCGGCTAAAGCCGGAACCACGAACAACTTTGCGGTCGTCCTGAGCGGAACTCAAGGGCCGATCAGTTTTTCGACTGCCAGGAAACGGTGCCGGCCGTTTCTCCGATTTATCGACGCCATGCTTGGCTTCGGGTTAAACGAACAAGGTCATCTCAACTGAGGGGAGCGGGCAGACGCCTCCGCGCGAGAGGCCGGGCCGGTCGCTCTCGTGACGCCCTTCTTCGGCGGTGTTCGGCGCGTAAGCCCTTAGCCCCCAATCGTTTGGAATGTTTCCAGGTGCCGAATCGCCACGCCCTCGGTGACGCTATTGCAGGGCGATGGCCCTGCTCAGCGGTTGGAGAATGTGTTCGATCACGTGGCCGTCGATCGCCTCATGGCAGACTTGCCGCAGGCGGTCAACGGTTTGGACGAAAGTCTTGTCGGGGTCAAGGCTTCCGTACTGCCGGGCGGTGACAAACACGCTCAATTGCTCCTCGGGATACTCCCCCATCCGGACCTGATAGGCGTTCGTGCGGGTTTCGACGCTGATCCGCAATTGCAGCCGGCACTCGGCGTCAATGGCCATCGTCAGCGAAGGCTCGTAGTTGATAACCTTGGCGCCGGGCATCCCAAGGAGGGGTTCCATCGAGGGGCTGACCCCGAGTACGTCCGCCATTAGTTGATTGTGGTTCCCCCGATAGGTAAAATCAAATCCGAAGAGAAGGTCGAGGGTTTCGCAATCCAATGGGCTTACGGAGAGCGTGTAAGGCGCTAATTCGAGAATCAGCTTGTGCTGGTCCATCGCGCGGTCGATGCTCTCCGGATTGACCTGTCCCGAACAGACGCGGCGTGGCTCAATCGTGCACCAACGGTAGCTGCCCTGGTCCTTGTCTTCCTCCAAGATGAAATCACCGCGTTCCCGGCAGTAGAAGTTCCGCATCGTCGGGTAGGTCTTCTGCACCCGCTCGAAGAAGTGGAGCACCGTCTCGCGGTTCGCCGGCAGTTCCATCTCGGTGCCGAGGTTCATATTGACGTAAAAATCGTCACAAAGAGAAGAATAACCGTCCATCGGATGGCCCTTTCGTCTGCCCGCCGCGCCCACCCCCAAATCGTGTAGCCATCCATCGTATGTCATCCCGCCTGCGTTTGCCAGTGCCTACGAGGCCTATCGACCGCGTCCTCGCCTTTCCCAGCGATCTGGGTTGGATGGCCGTCGTCATGGCCGACGATAAGCTGCGCCGTCTGGCCTTTGGATATCCCTCGGCGCGAAGCGCGATCAATGCGGCAGAAGCCGAGGGGCTCGATGCGTTCGTCGATTCGGCCGATGAAAAGACGCCCCGGCGAAGCGGCCGAGATGCGATTGGCACGGAGGACGCCGCTCTGGTCGAGCGGCTCCAGGCGTTTGCGGCCGGTGAGCCGGACACGTTGCTGGATATCGTGGTCGAGCCCCGGTCGGTGAGCGTCTTTCAGCGGCGAGTCCTCGATCAGTGCCGGCGCATCCCGTATGGCCGGACCATGACCTACGCTGCGCTGGCCGCCAAAGCTGGATTCCCCGGCGCAGCGAGGGCCGTAGGAAACTGCATGGCGGCAAATCGGACGCCTCTGGTGGTGCCCTGCCACAGGGTGGTGTGTTCCGGTGGTAAGGCCGGACGATTCTCCGCGCCAGGCGGTATCTCGACAAAACGGCGGCTGTTGGCTCTCGAATCAAAGAATTGGGCTAGAATTTCCTGACGGTTTCAGGCAAAATCCCGCACCCTTAGCAATCGCTTCAACCGTGCAGGCCGAGCAACTCAAATCCTGGGATGTCGAACGCACCAGCGACAATGCGGTCCTGGTTCGCGTCCATTCGGCCACGCGCCAGGGCCGGCAGTTGCCCGATGCCGTCTTCACCTTCCGCAAGGGCGATCCGCAGTACGACTATTGGCAACGTCAGCTTCTCGATCGACTGACGGCCCAGTCGTCAGATTGACGCAGCGGTGGTGAGGCGGATTGCGACTCGCGACGTTCCGTTGCGACATCACGCCCGATCTCCTCGGCGTTCCGTCCGAGATACGTTTGTAGGACAGACTTCCCAGCCCGTCTAGTTTATTAATAGGGATGGAGCCGTGCCGTGAAAAACGGAGCGAGTTGTTCCTGACGCCCGTCCTTCGCTTGCGCATCCGTATCAGCACCAGGGAGAACACATGACAACGGCAGTGATTCTTGCGATGGCTGTGCTAGGCGGCGTTGCCAATGCGAACGACTTTCAAGCGGGAGTGGCACGCAAAGCGATCACGCCGACAGGCTCGATCTGGATGTCCGGCTACGCCGCCCGGCACACGCCGTCCGAGGGCGTGATGCACGACCTCTGGGCGAAGGCCCTGGCGATGAAAGACGGCCGGGGGCATCGCGTCGTCATCGTCACCATCGACGTCATCGGGCTGCCCCGCGAGGTGACCGACGAAGTCGTCGCCCGCCTGACGAAGAAGCATGGACTCGAGCGCAAGGACATCATGCTCAATGCGGCGCACGTCCACAGTGGGCCGATCATCTGGCCAAACCTGCGATTGCTCTATGACTTTTCTGACAAGGATAAGCGGCAACTGATCGACTATCGTGCGAAGCTCATCGACGATCTAGTCGAGGTGGCGGGCGAGGCGATGGCGGACCTGAAGCCCGCGACGCTGGCAGTTGGCCACGGTTCGGCCTCATTCGGGACCAATCGCCGGGCTTGGGCGAAGAAAAAATGGGCGCCGGTCGATCACGACGCGCCCGTTGTGAGGATTGCCGCGCCCGACGGGCGGATTCGAGTCGTTTTGTTCGGCTACGCCTGCCATAATACGGCCTTCGTCGAGACCTGCCACAAGCTCAGCGGCGATTACGCCGGCTTCGCCCAGATCGAGTTGGAGAAGGCCGTGCCCGGCGCGACTGCCATGTTCCTTATGTTGTGCGGCGCCGACCAGAACCCGATGCCGCGCGGCACGGAAGACCTCGCCAGGCAACATGGCAAGGCGATTTGCCAGGCAGTCCAGGAGACGCTTGCCGGTCCGATGGAGTCGCCCGAGCCGGCCATCCGCACGGCCTACGACGAGGCAACGTTGGACATCGCGCGAGTCGATCGTGCGGCTTTCCACCGTGAACTGAAGAGCGACAACGTCTTCCGGCGGCGGCGTGCCGCGGCCATCCTGGCCGATCTCGACGCGGGCAAGAATGTCTGGCAGCAGGCGGTGCCCGTTCAGGCCATCCGCCTGGGCGGCCGCGTGGTCCTGCTGGGCATCGGCGGGGAGCCGGTCGTCGACTATCCGCTTCGCCTGAAGCGGGAGTTTCCGAAGCTGAACCTGATCGTGGCCGGTTACACGAACGACGTAATGTGCTATATTCCATCACATCGGATCTTAATGGAAGGCGGCTATGAAGCCGTCGATAATATGGTTTATTACGGCAAGCCTGGCCCGTTTGCCGGCACTGTGGAAGACCGCGTCATCGCCGCCTGCCATCGCACGCTCGGCGAGGTTGGCGAGAAATAGCGTCGGAGGCCGAACGACGCGTCCGCACGCCTTCCAGATCACCACGCCGCGATTCGCCGAATCGTTCTCAACTCATGTCGACGTCAGCGGTATACGATCTGGTCTTGCTGCTGATGTCGGCCGAGGTCGACGAGTCGCGGCGCGCCGCGGCGTTCCAGGAGCTGATCGAGCAGCCGGTGACGGCCGACTGTCTGGCCGAGGCCGCCCGGGCGTTGCGGGACCGGATGACGCCGGTCGAACTGTCGGCCGAGGCGATTGACACGTGCGGCACCGGCGGGAGCGGGAAGCGAACCTTCAACACGTCGACGCTTTCGGCGTTTGTGATCGCCGCGGCCGGCGGCCGGGTGGCCAAGCACGGCAATCGTTCTGCCAGCGGGAACTGCGGCGGCTGCGACCTGCTCGAACGTCTCGGCGCGGCCATCGATCTCGGGCCAGACCAAGAACGCCGAATCTTCGACTCGCTGGGCATCGTCTTTCTCCATGCGGCCCGGCACCATGCGGCGCTCCGGCGCGTCGCCCCTCTGCGCAAGGCTCACGGAAAGAGAACCGTCTTCAACTATCTCGGCCCCTTGTGCAATCCGGCGAACGTTCGGACGCAACTGATGGGGGCCGGCAACTCGGAGGCGTCCGGCTTGCTGGCCGACTGTCTGCGACGCGATCCGACGAAGCGGGCCGTCGTTGCCACCGGCGATGACGGGCTGGACGAGGTGACGGTCGTAACGGCGACGACGATTCGATCGATCGAGGCCGGCCGCGTGACCGAGGCCCGATTTTCCCCCGAATCGTTAGGACTTCCGCTTTTCTCGCACCGCGCAATCGAGGGAGGCACGGCCGACGAGAACGCGGCAACGTTCCTGTCCCTCGCTGCCGGGCGTGCCGATGATGCTAAGAAGACGCTGGTGTTGGTCAATGCCGCCCATGGGTTGCAGTTGGCCGGCGTCGCGCCGTCGCTCTCGGATGCCTATGGCCTGGCCAGTGAAACGCTGGCCTCCGGCCGCGTGCTCGATCTGCTCAACCGCTACTGCCGTCTGTCGAACGAGCTGAGCCAATGAACGTTCTCGACCGCATTGTCCAGACGAAACGAAGCGAGTTGGAGCACCTGCCCGCGGCGGAGGATATTCCCGCGGCCGGCTTGCGACGGGCCGGTTTTGCGGATGCAATCGCCCAGGGGCGGCCGGCCTTCATCGCCGAGGTGAAGCCGCGGTCGCCCTCGGCGGGGCGATTGCTGGACGCTCATCGAATTCCGGCGTTGGTCGAGGCCTATGACCACGCGGCCACCGCAATCTCGGTCCTTTGCGATCATACGTACTTCGGCGGCGGCTACGACTTGCTGGCTCGCGTGGCCGCGGCGACCGCGAAGCCGCTTTTGGCCAAAGAGTTCATCCTTGACCCGCGGCAGATCGCGCTGGCGGCCTCGCACGGCGCCAGCGCCGTCCTGCTGATCGCCGCGATCCTGGACGAGCCGAAGCTGGCGGCGCTGCTGAGCGAATCGCTTCGTCTCGGCTGCGATGTGCTGCTCGAGGTTCACAACGCCGCGGAAGTGGACAAGGCCGCCAGCGTGGTGGCCTCGCTCGGCGCGGTGGAGCGGCGGCGCGTCGTTCTCGGCATCAACAACCGAGATCTCGACTCGCTCGAAATCGACCTCCATCACACCGAGACGCTTGCGCCGCTGGTGCGAGAGAAGCTTGGCAACGAGTGCCTTCTGATTGCCGAGAGCGGGCTCGACTCGCCCGAGGCGTGCCGGCGGCTGCTTCCGTGCGTCGACGGCTTTCTGATCGGGACGTCCATTCTCCGCTCGCCCGACCCCGCCGCGTTTCTCTCCTCCCTGGTGACGGCATGCAACCGCGAGTGAAGTTCTGCGGCATGGCTCGTCGTGAGGACGTCCGGCTGGCGGACGAGCTTGGCGTCGATTTTGTCGGAATGGTGTTTGTGGCCGCTTCGCCGCGTGCGGTGACATTGCAGCAGGCCGTCGCGTTGCGGAAAGCGGCCGTCCACGCGCAGGTGGTCGGCGTCTTCGACTGCGACCAGCCGGCGCCAGTGAACGCCGCGGCCGAGGAGCTGAATCTCGATTTCGTGCAACTGCACGGCAAACCGGACCTGGAGCTTTGCGGCCAGATCGTCCGACCGGTGATTCAGGCGTTCCGCGGCGTTCCGGACGTCGAGACGCTGGAGCGATTTCTCGGCTGCTGCCGGTACGTGCTGCTCGACAAGCGAGAGGGAGAGGATACACTGGACTTGGACGTCGCGGCGGCGTTGCCCCGCTCGGTGTTGGAGCGAACGTTCCTGGCCGGCGGCCTGACGTCGGAGAACGTGCGGCCGGCCGTCGAGCGGATTCGGCCGTTTGCCGTCGATTGCGCCCGGGGCATTGAATCGTCGCCGGGCGTAAAGGACCGTGAAAAGACGCATCTATTTCTTCAACGCCTGACGCCATGAAAACCCTGGGACGTTTTGGCCGCTACGGCGGCTGCTATGTGACCGAACTGCTGATGCCCGTCCTCTCGGCGATCGAGGAGGCGTTTCTTGCCGCGAAGGACGACCCGACGTTCAACCGCGAGCTGGATACGCTGCTGCGGGAGTTTGCCGGCCGTCCGACGCCGATCACGGAATCGAGGCGGCTCGGCCCCGCCTGGGGCTGCACGCTCGTCCTGAAACGCGAGGACCTGCTCCATGGCGGCGCCCACAAGACGAACAACGTGCTCGGTCAGGCCCTGCTGGCCACGCGCATGGGCCGCAAGGAGCTGATCGCCGAAACGGGCGCGGGGCAGCACGGCGTCGCTACGGCCATGGCCGGCGCCCTGTTCGGCCTGCCGGTCAAAATTTTCATGGGCGCGAAAGACGTCGAGCGGCAGCACCCGAACGTCCAGCGGATGGAACTCTTCGGGGCCGAAGTCGTCTCGGTCACGTCCGGCTCGCAGACCCTCAAGGACGCCATCAACGAGGCGATGCGCTACTGGACCGCCCACACCCGCGAGGCCTATTACGTCTTCGGCACGGTCGCCGGGCCGCATCCCTTTCCGGAACTGGTGGCCCACTTCCAGAGCGTCATCGGGCAAGAAGCCCGCCAGCAGTGCCTCGCCAAATATGGCCGGCTGCCGCACACCGTCTGTGCGTGCGTCGGCGGGGGAAGCAACGCCATCGGCTCGTTCCGAGCGTTCCTCGCCGACCGGGAAGTGCAGCTCCTCGGCGCCGAAGCGGCCGGTCGAGGGCTCGAGACCGGCAAGCACGGCGCGGCGTTGAACCTCGGTACGCCCGGCTCCCTGCATGGCGCCGTCAGCTACTGCCTGCAAAACGACGACGGACAGATCAAGGAAGCGCACAGCATTTCGGCGGGGCTCGACTATCCTGGCGTCGGGCCGGAGCACAGCCAGTTGAAGGACAACGGTCGCGCCCGCTATCTGGCCGTCACCGACGATGACGCGATGGACGCGCTGCTGACGCTGACGAAGCAGGAGGGGATCATTCCCGCATTGGAGTCTGCTCACGCCGTGGCGGCCGCCAGGCAGATTGCACCATCGCTCAAACGCGAGGACATCCTTTTGGTCACCCTGTCCGGCCGCGGCGACAAGGACCTCCCGCTGGTCTTTTCCTACCTCGGAGACGCGAAAGGCAAGTGACGGACGGCGGAAGGGGACGCCGGATGCGTTTGGGCCTGAGTGGCACGCCCTGAAAGGGCGTGGGAAGCCAAGACAATTCACTCGCTCGGGTCCACGCCCTTTCAGGGCGTGCCACCCCAGATTCGATGACTGACTTTCTTGCGGACGCTAACCAGTGAATGCCATGCCAACGAACAATCCCTACGCCGACGCCCGACAGAAGAAGGGCCGGCCGCTGTTCATCCCGTTTGCCGTTCTTGGCGATCCGGACCCACAACGGTCGCGCGACGTCGTCCGCACGATGATCGAGCACGGGGCGGACGCCCTGGAATTGGGTTTCCCGTTCAGCGACCCGCCGGCCGACGGACCGGTGATTCAGAAGGCCGACGCGAGGGCGCTTCAGGCGGGCGTCCGCGTCGACGACTGCTTCGCTCTGCTCCGCGACATTCGTCGGATGGCGACCCTCCCGGTCGGGCTCCTGATCTATTACAACCTGGTGCTTCAGCGAGGCGTCGACCGGTTCTATCGCGACTGCGCCGAGGCCGGCGTCACGTCGGTCCTCATTGCGGACCTGCCGCTGGAACACGCCGACGAGATTCTGCCGGCCGCGCAGCGGCACGGCGTCGCGCCGGTCTTCATGGTCAGCGAGCTGACGAGCCCCGAGCGGTTCGATGAGATCGCGGCCGTCGCGGGCGGGTATCTTTACGTCGTCTCCTACCTGGGCGTCACCGGCGTCGAGCACGCCGTGCTACAGGACAAGATCGCCGACGTGGTCCGTTCCGCTCGGCAGCACACGTCGCTGCCGTTGTGCGTCGGGTTCGGCATCAACTCGGCCGAGCAGGCCCGGGCCGCCGTCCAGGCCGGGGCCGACGGGGTGATCGTCGGTAGTCGGATCGTCCGAGAAGTGCCCGACCTCGCGAGCATCGCCGCCGTCTGCGATGAGCTGCGAGCGGCGATCGGGTGAACGGTCGCCATGCCGTTTAGCAGCCGCCGGCACGGCGGTTTAGCTATTGGATCGTCAGTCCCAACGCGGCGGCCAGCGCACGCAGGTCCTTCATGCTGCTCTGGAACTGCTCGGCGTTGAGCGTCTGGGCGCCGTCGGTGACTGCTTCGTCGGGGTTCGGGTGGACCTCGATCATCAGCCCATCGCAGCCTATGGCCGCGGCGGCGCGGCAGTAGGCCCGGACCCAACGCGATTTGCCTGCGGCGTGGCTCGGATCGACGACGATCGGCAGGTGCGTCTTCTCTCTCAGCGGCGGGATCGAGCCGAGGCTCAGCGTGAAGCGGGTCTCTTTCTCAAACGTTCGGATGCCTCGCTCACAGAGGATCACCTGGCTGTTGCCGGCCGAGAGAACGTGTTCGGCGGCCAGCAGCAGCTCGTCGAGCGTGGCGGCCAGCCCACGCTTCAGGAGGACCGGCTTGCTCGCCTTGCCCGCCCGACGCAGCAGATCGTAGTTCTGCATGTTGCGGGCGCCGATCTGGATCACGTCGCAGTATTCCTCGACCAGATCGACCTGTTCCGGGCTCATCGCTTCGGAGATCGTGGCCAGCCCATACCGGCCGGCGATCTTTTGCAGCAGCCGGAGCCCTTCGAGCCCCAGGCCTTGGAAGCAGTAGGGGCCGGTCCTCGGCTTGAACGCGCCGCCGCGCAGCACATGGAGGCCTTGGCTTTGCACGATCGCCGCCGCCTTGTCCAATTGCGATTCCGATTCGATCGAGCATGGCCCGGCGATGACAGTGACGGTCCCCTCTTTGCCGAGCAGGCAATCCGGCCCGATGCGAACCATCGTGCGCTCGTCACGGCTGTGCCGAGCCCCGAGCAGGGCCGACGCGGCGAACGGAGCGGCCGATTGCCCCAGAACGAGGCCTTGCTCGGCGGCCGGGTCCTTGTGCGGCAGGTCCAAGAACCGCCGCAGGATCTGTTTCCCCTCCGGCGTGCCGATCGACTCGGGATGAAACTGGATTCCCCACAGCGGGCGATCCGTGTGCTCCATCGCCATCACGGAGCCGTCTTCGATGCTCCGAGCCGTGACGCGAAGCACTTTCGGCAGGCCGGCTTCCTCGACCCGCAACGAGTGATAGCGCATCACCTCGAGCGGCGAGGCAAGTCCCTCGAACAACGCGGTCGGCGGCTCCAGCACCACCACTTTCGATGCCTTGCCATGATAGAGGTGCGGCGCCCGGGCGACGCGACCACCGAAATGGACCGCCATCGTCTGATGGCCGAGGCAGACGCCCAAGAGCGGAATGCCGGCCGTTTCGGCGTAGGAGATCAACTCGTGCGAGATGCCGATGTCCCGAGCGACGTAGGGGCTGCCTGGCCCCGGACCGATCACGATGTGCGTGAACTGCTGGTCCCGCACGTCTTCCATCGAGATCCGATCGTTGCGGTAGACGCTCGGTCGACCGCCCAGCTCGCCCAGATACTGGTACAAGTTGTACGTGAACGAGTCGTAGTTGTCGAGAATGAGCGTTTTCATGCGATTGGTTCCCTCGCCCTTGGGGAGAGGGTCAGGTTGAGGACGCGCGTAGGTTATGCTTCAGCATAACAGGTCCTCTTCATTTCAAGTCGCACCGAAGCATAACCTACGAGGCCCGTTCCGCAACATCGCGTTATGCTGAAGCATAACCTACAAGCCTTCAGTGCCCAGTTCAGTGTCCATTTCCTCCGTTGCCGCGTGCGCGGCGGACGGCCGCCAGCACGCTCCTCGCCTTGAACAGGCATTCGTTGTCTTCACGCTCGGGCACGCTGTCTTTGACGATGCCGGCGCCGACGCGGAGCGTCGCGGCGCCGTCGCGGAACAGCAGCGTGCGAATGGTGATGGCGAGATCCACGTTTCCGGCCAGGTCGATGTAGCCGAAGGCGCCGCCGTAGATGCCTCGCGGCGTGCCTTCCAACTCGCGGATGATCTCCATCGCCCGCAGCTTCGGGGCCCCCGTGAGCGTTCCGGCCGGAAAGACGCTCCGGACGACATCGAGGGAACTGATGTCATCGCGCATCTCGCCAACCACGTCCGAAACGATGTGAAAGACGTGAGCGTATTGCTCGACGTGGAATGGGTTCTCGACCCGAACGGAACCGGTCTTCGAGACTCGCCCCAGGTCGTTGCGGCCCAGATCGACCAGCATTTGGTGCTCGCATCGCTCCTTGGGGTCGGCCAGAAGCTCCTCAACCGCTTTCTGGTCCGCCGCTGCGTCGCCCGTCCGCAGCCGTGTGCCGGCGATCGGGCGATAGGCGATCTGGCGGCCGTCGACCCGCACGAGCGTCTCCGGTGATGCCCCGACCATGGTCAATTCGGGCGTCCGGAAATAGATCATGTAGGGCGACGGGTTGATGTCGCGGAGAGCCGCGTAAACGGCCTCGGCCGGCGGAGGCTCATCGATCTTGAACTCCTGGCTCAGCACGATCTGGAACGTTTCGCCGGCGGCGATCCGCTCTTGGGCCTCGCGAACCGCACTGCGATACCGCTCGCTGCTCGTTTGACGCAGCGGACCGATGTCCTCTTGCGTGGCCAAGAACGGCCGCCTCTCTTCGGACGCCGTCCCGTCTTCGTGAAACGGCGACCGAGCGATGACCCGCTCGATCTCCGCGATGCTCTCCGGCGTGTCGCGGTGGGCGATGATGGCGATCTCGCGCCGCACGTGGTCGATCTTCAGCAAGATTTCGGGCAGCACGAACATCGCGTCCGGAAGGCGGCCGTCGACGGGCAGATCGATCGCGTCGAATTGCCGCGCGGCCTCGTAGCTGAGGAAGCCGATGTAGCCCATCCGAAGTCGTTCACCCTTCGCCCCGGCGCTGAGCGTCCCGCTCAGCACCGACAGGGCATCGGTGACGCGGCCGTCGGGCACGAACCGCGACCCGTGAATCTCGCCGTTCCGCACCGCGATGACGTCGCGGGCGCCCAGGGCGACGAACGAGAAGTCGTGGGTCTTCAGATGCCGGTCGGCCGACTCCAGCAAGATGCAATAGTCCCGATCTCGGCCCAATTCGCTCAACAGATAGAGCGGATCGCAATGCTCGGGCCGAATTGTCGTCGCCACCAGGGGAAAGTACATCAGTCCAACTCCGCGGCCGTCAGGGAACTCCCAAAAGGATACATTATAGTTGGCTTTCGTTTCCGATGCGCCGGGGGGACCCGGACTTTCAGGAGGACTGCAGAGTCGTTCGTAGTTCCGCCTTTAGGCGGCGATCCTTGCCTGGTTCCCATGCTCTGCATGGGGAACGAGAGCGTAGGGTGGGTCAAGCAAACCAAGGCGGTGGTGGGGCTTCCGTCGCGGCAACTCGTCCTGCATATCGACAGCGTGCAAATCATCGTTGATTGGTTTGCGAAGCCCCACCATATATTTGCGACGTCGACCCACCCTACGGT
>JBDKUC010000364.1:0-3347 GCA_039679885.1 Thermoguttaceae bacterium
CACTTCGAGGTGTTGAAATACCGGCAAACGCATCGTCGCGACCGGTTGCGATTCAACGACGATCTGCTGGAGACGATCGCCGAGGAGCGGTCGGCGAGCGAAGGGCTGCTCCAGGCGAGGCGACGAGCACTGACTGGCTGCCTACAGAAGCTTTCGCCCCGGGATCGAACGCTGATCGAGCATCGCTACGCCGGCCCGCACACGGTGCTGGAGATTGCCCAGCAGACCGGTCGGCCCGTAAACACCTTGTACAAGGGGCTGGAGCGCATTCGCCGAACGTTGATGCATTGTATTGATAAGGCCCTTGCGATGGCACAGTGAGGGGAGTTGGGGTTCCATGGGCGACTTGCGTCGCCGATCCAATGGCTGCTTCAGAGCTACAATTCGACGACCTCTCCCCTTTGCTGGCCGCCCTCTGTGAGGGGACCATCAGCGACGAGGACTTCCTGCGGTTGCAGCAAGTCCTCGCCGCGAGCGCCTGTGCGCGCCAATGGTACATCAACTACATGGACCTCCAGGGCGAGTTGTATTGTGGACAGGTGCTCAACCACCAGGCCGAGAGACGCGAGGAGACTGGGGAAGGAGAGTGGACGGCGTCTGGTTTTCCTTGGACGGAAGACGCCTGTCCCCTGTCTCCGATCCTCAACGAATACGCAGTCCATCGTCCGTCTCCGCTCAGCGATCCGCGGGACCTTTCATCTGACGAGGAACGCCAAGAAGTCGTCGACACGCAGCCGCCGTCCGATGGCGGATTCCCGGCCCGTTGTGTGCGACAGATCGTTGTGGGACTCTCTCACGAGGGCGTCTCGCCCTGGCTCGCCGCGGTCGCGGTTTTCTCGCTCATCGTGTTTGGGATTTCGCGATGGGAGCATTCTTCGTCGTTTCCGGTTGCAGTGAACGATGCACCGCCTCCGCCGACGGCGTGGATCTGCCTCCTGCACAACGTCCAGTGGGCGAACGACCAGCACCCCTACGGTTGGGGCGGGGCGGTCACGGCGGGCAACACGCTGAAAGTCAAGGCCGGGCTCGTGCGACTGGTGTTCTCCAGCGGGGCCGAAGTCCTCTTGGAAGGACCCGTGGCCTTTAGCGCCGAGACCGCCGAGTCGGGCCGGCTGCGACGGGGAAAACTCGTGGTTCGAGCGGAGACGGACCAGGCCAGGGGATTCACCATCCGCACGCCGACAGCCCAGATCGTTGACCTGGGAACCGAGTTCGGCGTCACCGTGGACGAGCAAGGACAAACCGAGACGCATGTCTTCGCCGGGCAGGTGCTCGCCCAGGTGATCGGCGTCAAGCGAGCGGCCAGCGAGCCGGTGCGACTGACCGCCGGGCAGGCGGCTCGGGTGGAGTCGCGAAGTGCAAGTTTCCAGCGATTGGCCGCCGTCCCCGAAACGTTCGTGCGGCAGCCGCCGCCGCGGCAGTTGAACCCGATCCTGCACCATGCGATGGAGGAGTCGGCGGGGCCGCTGGTCGATCGACAGGGGGGCCACCGGGCCAAGGGAAACGGTGCCGGCGGCCTCCTCTATCGTCAGCCCGGTGTGACTCCAGGCACCTATGGTGCCCTGAGCATCGGTCCCGGCGGTACGGGGTTCTCGGCCGGTTTGAGCAATGCGGCCTGTCAATGGAATCTCGACACGGCCGGTTCCGCCAGGCTGAACCTCGTCAACAACTTCACCGTCATGGCCTGGCTCTACCTGCCGGACACGCCCAGTGGCGTCGTGAAGTTCGTGGGCCAGAGCAGCGTCAGTCCGACTCGCGGTTGGGCGCTCGGGGTACGTGAAGCGGCCGTCGGTCGCGGAATCCATTTTTCCAGCAATGGGATTGGGGATTTCTATTCCGGCGTCTCGATTCCTTGGACTGGCGGCCAGTGGCACCATATTGCCGTCAGCAAGTCGAGCGCCGAAGGAATCAAGTTTTATCTTGATGGGCGTCTCGTCGCGACGGATAACCGTCCAACCGCCCGAGACGATTGCCATCTCCTGGCGGCTAACGAATCCTATTCGCTCGGACGCGGCAACGACTATGTGAAAGAGCCCCGCAACGGCCGACGAATCGACGAGTTTCGCGTCTACGACACCGTCCTGACCCGGGAGGAGATCATTGCGGCGGCCTCGGTTCCCTGACCGGCAGTACTGGACAACGCAGGAGCCCTGCCAGACAAGCGTTCCCTTTGCCGGGATTCTCACCCTCCTTGGAATCCTGGAGTTTCTCTCGCTGTTTTTGCTTTCGGAGACCCATTACCATGTGCACACGAAGTCGACTGGGCTTCACCCTCGTTGAGTTGCTTGTCGTCATCGCGATTATTGGGATTCTGATCGCTTTGCTCTTGCCCGCCGTCCAGGCCGCCCGGGAGGCGGCCCGCCGCATGCAATGCACCAACAACCTCAAACAGCTGGCACTGGCGCTGCACAACTACCACGACAGCTACAACGCCTTTCCCCGCTACAATCAGAGAGCGCTCGCCAGCGACGCCGCGGACTCGTATGCCTACTCGGCCCACGTCAAGATCCTGCCCTTCCTCGAGCAGCAACCGCTTTATGAAAAGATCCGAACCACCTCGAAGGACTTCTACAACAATACGGGGTCGGTCGAAAACACGATCGTCGAAACGTCGCCAGTCTCCGCGTATTATTGTCCCTCCGACTTGCGCCATCCAAGCTACAAAGCGTACTGCAACTATCCCGTGTGCGCCGGCTCGAACCTCGGCTGGGATGTCGCGGTAAGTGGACGAAATGGCGTCTTTCGCTATCGCGAAGAGACCCCGATGGCGGCCATCACGGATGGAACATCGAACACCATCATGCTCGGCGAGCAGCTGACGGGCGACGGGGACGACGGTGCCTACCGCCCCATGTCGGATGTCGTTCGCGGCCTGAGCTGGAGCGCCAACCAATCGACGTCGCAGGGACCGATTTCGCCGTCCGCGGTCGAGACCGCGGGAGCCGCCTGTCACGCGAGCCACGATAACCACAGCAGCGTCTCGGCCGCTCGATATGTTCGCGGCATTATGGAGTACAGCGTCTTCAACACGCTGGCGCCGCCGAACTGGAAGTACCCGAGTTGCATGACCGAAACCAGCACGGGGAACCATGGCTGGAGCAAGGGCCTCTATCCCGCACGCAGCCGTCATCCGGGTGGCGTGAACCACGCCTTGGCTGACGCTTCGGTCCGCTTCATCTCCGAGACGATTGATCTGACGACCTATCACGGCTTGGGGAGCCGCGACGGCCGGGAGGCCGTCTCGCCTCCGTAGGCTCGAAGGCTGGAATTCGCCGCTGGGCCGCGCCGCCGATGCCGGTTCCAGCGCGTCGGGTTCCGCTTTTTCCCGATCCTGCTTTGGAGGTTGA
>JBDKUC010000203.1:0-12174 GCA_039679885.1 Thermoguttaceae bacterium
GCTGGAGCAGATGAGCTTTCAGAATGGGATCCATCGACTGATCGGCTACAACAAACGAAATCATTTGGCAGAACGACTTCTCCCAATTCTCGTCGTTCAAGCTTGCGAGGATTGGCCGGATCTTTTCGGCAACGGCGACTTGGGACGCCCGCGCGATCGTGGCGCCGGCCCACTGCGCCGGCGTCAAGCTGCTGCCTCGCGTCTTTCCCTCGAAGGTCACGACGTATTGGAATTGCCGGCCAGCGACCGGCTCCTCGCGGGCGTAGTACCGCTTGCCGTCGCCTGTCTCGACCAACCAGACGTCCTTGACCAGCGGCGCATCGAACAGCTTTTTGAGCGGCGTGTCGATCCGCTCGCCTTCGTTGTTGCGCTGGGCGACGGCCTTCAGATATGGCGTCAGCTCGGCCACGCGCGCCGACTCGGGGCAGCCGCTGAAGTTCTCCGCCACCGTGTCGGCCAGGGACGTCAGCTCCAGCGCCGCCGTCGGAGAAAGTCGCAGGAGCCCGCCGCCGTTGACCTTCCCGGCCAGCTTGTTCCATTCCACCACCGCCTGCCAACTGAGCGACTCTTCCGCCGCGCGTTTCAACTCCCGTCGGGTGTCGGTGCTCGGATGCCGATCGGCAAACGCTCGCAGGGTTTTGGCATACGCAGGCACGTCGCCGACGGCCGCCGTCACCTGCCTCTCGTCCTCCTCTTGCCGCGACAGTTCTTTCACGCGTCTTTCGAGCGCCGCGAAGCGTTCTCGGAGTGTCGCTGCTCGGCCTTGAAGTGCGACACTCACGTGATCGCTGCTTCCTTCCCACAGCGTCAGTCGCCGGTTCAGCTCCGAGAGACGCGCCGCCACTTGCGTTGAGACCGAGTGGGTGTCCCGCTCGATCTCCGTCAGCCGCCGGTCGAGGTCGTCGTAGTGCGTTTCGAATGCTCGGTCGAGCCGCTGCTGCCACTTGTCATTCACCTGACCGGCAAACTGTCTGGCGTCCGCCACCGCCCGGCGGTCCTCGTCGGTTCGGGCCAGCTTGGCCGCTTCCTCGATGTCATCGCGGCTATGGTTCAGTTCGTCGTGCAAGCGGTCGAGCACGGTTTGGCCCGGTTCGGCGTCGAGCGACTTGTCCACGCGTCCGAGCCAATGTTTGGAGTCGCCGAGCTTCTGAGTGAACTCGGCCCGCCGAGCGTCCTCCCGCTTAATCGCCTGCTGCAAATAGCCGGTCCACTCGCGGACGCGAGGGTCTTTCGCCACGCGCGGCGGCAGGTCTTTCGCGATGGCCTGCGCCTGCTCATACTGCTTGTTCTGCAACAGCCGCGGCAGGGCCTCGACCGCGGCCGCCACTTGCTGCTCGCGGTTGTGGCGCACCGCCAGCGCGCCGATGAGCAAGACCGCCGCGATGAGGCCGACCGTGACGCCGGCGATGATCAGCAGCCGCCGCCGCCGGGCGGAACGCTCCAACACGGCCACGCGACCGCGGTACTGCTCTTCCAACTCGGGCGGAACGCGTCCCAGCTTGGTGACCTGTCGGCGCCGGTTGCGCAGCTCGGCCAGCGACTGGCCATGGTCCACCGCCGTCGCCAAGGCCTCGATCGCCGCGGCGCATTGTTGCCGCCTCCGATCGGCCTCGTCCTGCTCGTTGAGCCAGCCGAACGCCGCGGCCGCTCGCTGCGAGATCGCCTCTTGCGGCTGCCAGCCGGACGTGGTGATCAGCCGGTTCCATTCATCGCGGGCCGCGCGGCCGTCGATCAGCTTGAACTGCCGCCGCGCGGCGTCCAGGGCGTTCGCCAGCTCGTCGAACTGCGATTGGACCGTCACGTAACGCAGTCGGGTGGCGGCCTCCGAGGCTGCGCAGGCCAGCTCCAGCGGCGGGGCATTGCGCCACTCTGGACTCGACAGCTCGGCGTCCAGCGACGCCAGCGCCGTCGCGTCCCGCCTGACGGCCGCCAATTCCACCTCACGGGCAAGCTGCTTCTGCCGCTCCTGCTCGAAAAGTCGCAGGTCCTCTTGCCAGACGGGGCTCTGGGGGTCCATCTCGGCCAGCGATCGCAGCACGCCGATCCGCATTGTCAACGGGCCTCGGGCCAACGCCAGCAACCGGTGCTGTCGGAGGCTCGCCATCAAAGGCTGTTCGAGGCCATAGGCTTCGTTCAACTGCGCGGCCACGTCCGTCAAGAGCGGCGTCGGCGCCGCCATGCCACAGCGAGTCGCCATCTCGACCCATTGCTGCCGCTCGGGGAAATCCAGCAGAGCTGTGGTGTCCAACAGGTTCGGCTCGATCTCGGCCAGGTGGATCGCCTCGCTGCGCAGCCCTTGCCGCAAGAGCGCCCCGCAGCGGTGCAGACGTTCGTTGACCTCATCGCACGCCACGGAATAGTCGGCCGCCGCCGCCCGCAAGAAGTCCATCGCGTCCGCCCCCTGCACGCACAGCAGGCTGCGAACGTCGTCCACAATGCGCTGGTAGTCGAGCATGATCGTTCTAGGCCATCTGAGCAGATCGAAATGCGGTCGCTCTTCGGCCGTTACTTTTGTTGCGGTGTCTGCCTTGGGTCCCGTCTCAGGAGGTCCACGCGATGTCCTTCCACCGTCATATAGATGCAGTAGCACGGCTCTATGTCTGAGTTCGCGCCGAACGAGGTCTCAAGCAACGAGAGGAATGCCTTAACGTTGTCTAGATGGTGACGCAGGATATTGAGTTCTTCCTCTCTTGCGCTGCGTTCGTCCTTGTTTTTGATTCGGTCAATCGCCGCGATCTTCCGGGCGAGCATGTTTTGCCACCCGTCGCGAACTAACATGTAAGTCGGCCCGCTATCAGACCGACTCAGCTTCTTCGAACCAGGTTGTTCCGAGGCGTCTTCCAACAGGTTCGGCCGGAGCCATTTGGGACGCAGTATTTCGGCCTTGATGTAAACAAGGTTCTCGCTCTTTTTCACCTTTGCGTGCAACACGATGAACATTCGGTAGTCGTTCAATCCAGAGGCAAGACGCTTGTCGAACGATATTTGATCTGTCGGGTAGGTGACGGACAAACTGCCCTGTTGCTCCTTGTCTTGATTAGGAAGCCAGCACACTCTGCCGGCAGAGGCGGGGCCCAGCTTAAGACCAAGCAGTTCAACAGACAGTTCGGCGTCAATCGGCATGTCGCTGACTGTTATGGGCCGCGACCAGTTGAGTAGTGGGGCTTCTTGCCTGCTGCGAGGATCGCACATCTCTTTCTTTAAGAGCCTGAGATACGGGCCCGCTTTCCCATCTTCCTCTTCTTCCTTGCGCAACGCGACGTGGCGCACGTCTTCTGCTGTTCCGATGCGCAATACGCAATTCCTCAGCAATGTCAGCTTAACGTTGCGGGAGACGTCTAACTCCCATCGAAATGACAAACCATCCTGTTTGAGTCCAATGTGCGCCACAGTGCATTCCCTGGTCTCCGGGGCCACTCCTTCCTTGTACTGAGCGACAAAGGTCCATCGTGACGGGCTCTTTTTGTCGCGACGCAGGACGCATGTTGTACCCTCCCCGAAAGCATTGCGGCCGCCAAGCAGTGTGAGCGAACATTCTCTGGGCAAGCACCAATCGCCCTCGGCGATTGTTCTCGCCGGGCCACCGGTGCGTTCAAATCCGGCTCCTCCAGAGAGTTCCGGAAGCGTGACGGCAGCAGGCAATGCGCTCAGCCACGCTGCCAGTTTCTGTTGGTCCGGTGCTTGGGGTGGTTCGCTACTCGCTGAAGGGGCACGCGGTGCTGGAAGTCCTTTGGATATCGCCGGCGCTGGCGTCTTTTCCACGGATTTCTCACCACGAGCGGCTGCTGGTTGCTTTATCTCGGGCTGCTTGCCTGCGACGGCAGGCGGATTCTGCGGCTTCGCCGGTTGACCTCCAGCCGGTGCAGCCGAACTCGTCGCAGGCTGTTGCGGCTCATAGGTGAACGCGGCGTTTTGTGGCGGGGCCGGAACGTCCGATTGCTTTGTTTCCCTCACGGTCGACTGGTTCTTCGCCTCCTCCTTTGGCGGCGCGACGGCGACCTCGCCGCGGCCATCCACGGGCCGATTCCACGTGGCGGCGAGCCAGCCGACGGCGATGCCGCCGCCGACGAGGATCAGAATCGACGCGGCGATGGCGGCGATCCAGGGCCAACGCCGACGCGGCTTCGGCTTGAAGCGGCGAGGCGAGTAGGGCGGCGGCTCGACGAGCGGCGGCGGATAGTTCGCACTCGTCGGATCGGCCTCCAAGCCATAAGCCGCTTCTCGCCGGCGCTCTTGCGGCGGGAGAGAAGACAGGTCGACGCCGGACTGAGCCGCGGACGGCTCGCCATCCTGCAACGCGGCAATCAGTTCGGCATCGGACGTTGCCGATGGCGCGACCGCCGCAGGCATTCGGCCGGTCCTGGCGGCCTGGACGTACGGCCCCTCGGCGGCGCGACCCAGCGGACGGCACAGATCGAGGAGCAAACCGGCCGGCGGACTTCGACGCGCGGCCGCCGCTTCGGGCGTCCCGTCGGCCAGGCAACGCCACTGGCACACGACGCCGGGCGGCAGCTTGGTGAAGTACGTGTTCAGCGAGACGCCCCAGCGGCGCTCTTTGGGCAACAGGGCCAATGCCTCGGCCAGAAGCGAGAGCGCGTCGGTTCCCGGCCGGAAGATCATCGTCGCCTGTTGGCCGGGCGTCTTGGCGGCCGTTTCGGCCAGAACGCCCGCCCAGCCGGCGTCGCCGACGAGCTTCTGCCATGCCCGACAGACGGCTGGCGGCGCGTCGGCAGACGGTACGGCCGGGCCGGCCGGCAGCAAGCTCGGCTCGGCGTCCCAGCCGCTTCGCATGAACCCCTGGCGGCCCAGAAGCCAGGCTGGGCCGCCCGGTGGCAATTCGGCCGCGTCGAGGACGACGTGATGGGCAAACTTGTTGCTCCGCTGGCTGTAATCCGCGCCCGCATCGCAGACGCGCGAGAGAACATGGCAACGGCGGCCGCCAACCGTCAGCATCAGGTGCGAGAATGCGACGGGGTTCATCGCCGCGCTCGCATCTTGCGTTGCGAAAAGCTGTCGGTATCCGCTCAGCGATTCAAGTTGCCGCATCAGGTTGGCCGACATGCCGCGCGTGCAGGCGACGGTGCAGAAACCGTGACTGCCGGGCGCGAGTCCTCGCGGCACGGACGTATAAACGAGTTCCTGGCTCATCGCCGCCCTCTCAATCGCGCCAAGGCGCACCCACCTGATTGCCCGCCGGCGTTCCGTTGCCTGACGGCTTCCGATAGTACGAAACCAATCCCTGCATCCACTGGCTCATGCTGTAGAGCAACGGCACTTCCGCCCAAATTGGCCGGACATCCTTCGGTCGGAACTTGAGCTTGTTGTCCTGCGGATCACGTTCCGGGCCGCGCCCCGTGGCGCTGACCGGAACGTAGAGGACTTGGCTGGCGAAGCTTTCCGCTACCGAAACCAACTCGGGCGAGACCTGCCACAAGAGCGATCGCAGCTTCTCCGACAGCGTTTCGATCACCTCAAGCCGCACGGCCGCCAAAGAGCCTCGGGCATTGTACAGGTAGGGAGTCGGCAGGCTCTTGATCTTCAGCAAGGCAGACCAGGCGTCGAACTTGGTGACGGCAACGATCAGTGGGCGAGAGTGACGTTGCTTCTGGCCCAAGCCGGCAAACCGGCGGACGCGTTGCGCCGCTTCGGCCAAAATCGTCTCCTGTCGGACTGCACGCTCGCGGTCAAGCCGCTCGGAGCGTTCCTGCATTTGCGGGTCGTCCGTCCTGCCGCTGCATAGCTTTCGGAAACGCATGTCCTGCGTCGGATCGAACAGGAAGATGAGCACTCGCGATAGGGCCAGATGCCGTGTGACGGGGCTGGCGGCCGTATCGGCGCCCGGCAGGAAACTCTCGCCGGCGTTATCATAAACGCACAACGCCCTCGCCGCGGCCGCCGCGCCGAAGTTCGGGTGCCCTTCCATCGGCGCTACCGAGAAGATGAAGGGCCGAGGAAAGCTGACGCGTTGATCTCCGAAGAGAACGGTGTCATACGGGTCGCCCTCGGTCTGCGTCTTCTCGATGGCGACCAGTTGATCCTGATTGGGATTGAGAAATTGCAGCGACTCATACTCCTGCAAACGCTGGTTCATCACGGGGTCGGCGTCGGTGAACCCCAGGAGAAACCGCTTCGGCAACACCCGCCGGAGCCGCCAACTCGCGGCTGCCAGAAAGTAAGACTTGCCGCAAGAGGGCGCACCGAGGATCGACAAGAACACCGGCGGTATTTCGAACAGCGCCCGCGGAACGGCGAGATGACACTTCGGACACGCCAGCCGCTGACACGCGAAGCCGTGTTCGTCCAACGCCGCCCCGTCAAGGTTGAATCGCGTGGGCAAGAATCGCCTGGCCTCGTCCGCTCCGAGACGAGGGTCGCCGACGAGGTCCGGGTGTTCCGCGATCCATAGCGTCTGCTCGGGCGAGAACGTCGCCCAGCAGTGAGGACAGCTTACGCGTGCCTGGAGCGATATCCCCACGCCCGAACCCACCCGTCCAACGTCCACGGCTGACTCCCCCGTGTGCCGCTCAAGATAAGGATGCCCGACCCCCTATTTATGCAGGCATGTTTTGCGATGTCAATAGGTGCGGGGAAAATATGCCTCTGCGGTGGGGGTGATTCCATGTATACTTTGCGAAAGCGTCCCCGGCGGCGCGCAGCGACGGCCTCCGATCCTCTCGACTTTCCCTAACCGGAACCGGACAAGACACGCGATGAACCGGCGAGCCGACGTCAGACGTCCTGCCGAATCGCCCGTCGCGTGGATGCGATGACGCCGCGCACCTCGTCCAGCGAGTCTTCGGTGGTAAGCTCGATGCGGAAGTCGACGACGCCCCGCCCCTTGAGCGACGACGCCGTATCGAAAAGATCGCTCGCGTCGGCGTGAAACACCGTGTTGCGGCATTGGCTGTCGGGCAGGACCGGATGCTCGACGCCGCGGCGGTCACGCAGGCGGAGCACGCGCCGCTCGCAAGGCCGGCCGCAGTCCGTGCGGTCGTTGCCGTGAGAAAGCGTCCGACAGTACAGGCAATACTCGGCATGGAACATCGGCACGTGGCGGTAGACGATCACCTCGAGCCGGTCGGGCGGAACCACCAAGGCCAGATCGATCAACTGTTGGCGGCTAAGGTCGTAGGCAGCCGTGACGCGCCGGGCCCCGTGTTCGCACAGCCAACGGAACGTCAGGTCGTTGGCCGCATTAAGCGAGAAATCGGCCACGGCCGGCAGTCGCGTGCGTCGGCAGAAGGCCAGCCCGGCCAGGTTGCGAACCAGAAGGCCGTCGGGACGGAGCTTGGCGAGAGCTTGGAAGACGCCAGCCGGTCCCTCTCCAGCAAGCGAGCGAGTCGGGAGAACGTTGTGCGGTCGATCGATGCGCGGCGTGGCAAGCTGAATGTCGGCGTGAGCGGCGCGGGCCGCCTCGATGGCATCGGGGTAGAGCGGAGTCTGTCGAAAGTCGGCGATCAGGCTCGAGACGCCGCAACGGAGCGCCGCCTCAAGTTGCGACATCGAGCGACAGAGGACGTGAAGACGCGGCCTGCCGTCGTTCCCCCTGGTCGCAGAATCGCCGTGCCTCCGCACACACTCGGCGCGGAGGGCGGCAAGCGGGGATTCGCTGCTTACAACGCGCGGCAGCGGTTGCGACGCCGCGGCTTGCAGCTTCTCGATCATTTCGCGCCGAATCGTCCCGAGAACGCTCAACGGAACCATCGCGCGGCCATCGAGTTGGGCGTCGATGTTGCGAAGCTTGTATGGTGTATTGCCGAGGCGGTCGAACTGCTCGGTGAGAAGTTCCAGGGTGAGCGGATGCTTCACGGCCTGGGCCAGCGGTTCGGGCGATTCCAGGTGGCAGACGGCGCCCGTCGCGGCCCGGACGGTCAGCCGCAGCACGCGGCCGACGCTGGCTTCGATCGTCATGTCAATCGGCACGCGACGGCACGGCTCGTCGGCGGCAATGCTTTTCCTCAGTTGGCGGTCCGCCTGCGGATCGTCGGTCTTCCAGATTCGCCCGCCAGCGCGAATGCCGCCCGCCTCGACGGTTCCGTGGCGGAAGGCGAGTTCGACTGTCTGGCCGGCTGCCGCTTCCCGCGCGGGCCGGCCGTCTTGGAAGATTTCATAGACACGGCCGCCGACCTCGGTGTCGTCGGCTCGGTCACCGTCGAAGACGACGCCATCGCCGCGTCGGACCGAATCGGCAAGCGAGACCGAAACGCGGCCGCCGTGGATCGCCGTCACCTGGCCGAGCAGCGTTCCGCGCTTGGCCGACGTCATGCCAAGGACCAACTCGCGAGGTCGAGCGCCATCGAGCCAGCCGTGGCAGAAGCCGCGAGAGAAGGCCCGCTCCAGGTCGCCGCTGACGGTTTCGCCAGTCTCCGGTTTTGCGACGGCGCCACGGGGCGCGGAGATGCTCGGCCGTTGACTCGCGAGCGCGGCGTCAAGCGCTGCGCGATAGTGACGCGTCACGACGGCGACGTACTCGGCCGGCTTGAGGCGGCCTTCGATCTTGAACGCCGACACGCCGGCCGCCATCAGCTCGGGCAGCCGATCGTGGGCCGCCAAGTCCTGCGGGCTCATCGGGTATCGGAAGTCGCCCAGATCGAGCGGGCGGCCATCGCTAATCACCTCGTAGGGGAGCCGGCACGGCTGGGCGCACTGACCGCGGTTGCCGCTGCGGCCGCCGAACGTCAGGCTGGCCAGACATTGCCCCGAATAGCTCATGCAAAGCGCGCCGTGAACGAACGCTTCGAGTTCGATGTCTGTTTCCCGTCGAATCGCGGCGATGTCCGCGATCGACATTTCGCGCGGCAGCACGACGCGGCGAACGCCCAGCGAGGCCGCTTCGGCGATGCACTCGGCGCTCGACAAGGTCATCTGGGTCGATGCGTGCAACGGCAGGTCGGGGCAGAGCCGGCCCACGAGCCGGGTCAGTCCAAGGTCCTGGACCAGCAGGGCGTCGACGCCGGCCGCAACGGCCGCGCGGACGATTTGCTCGGCCTCGGACAGCTCGTCGCCGAAGATCAGCGTGTTGAGGGTCAGGTAGCCCTTCACGCCGCGGACGTGCAGGAACGCCATCAGTTCGGGCAGTTCGGCCACCGCGAAGTTGGTGGCTCGCTTCCGGGCGTTCAGCCCGTCCTGCAACCCGAAGTAGATCGCATTGGCCCCGTTGGCCACCGCCGCACGGGCGCACTCCCAGTCGCCGGCCGGGGCCATCAACTCCACCATCTCCACATCGCCGTTCTGCATTGTTCCTATCTTACCGCCGCCAGCCGACAGCGTGAAGGAGCCGCCACGGTTGCTCGTGGTTCCGGATTCAGCCGGTATTCCAAGCGAATCGCCGCCCAGAGGCGGAACTACGAACGCTTTGCAGTCCCGCTGGCAACCGCAGTACCCAACCTTTCGGAAACAATCGCCAGTCGGTACACTATTTTGCTCTCCGCTCGAACTGGCCTGCCGATGCACTGCTCATGGAACGCGATTTGATCCGCTGGCTTCGCCACCGTTTGCCGCCGCACCCGGCCGTGCGATTGGGGCTTGGCGACGATGCGGCCGTGCTCAGCTTGGGCATGGACCAATGCGTCGTCACCGTCGATATGCTGACCGACCACGTCGATTTCGAGTTGGCGGAGGTCGATCCGCGCCGGGTGGGACGCAAGTGCTTGGCGGCCAACCTGAGCGATCTGGCTGCGATGGCCGCGAGGCCGCTGGCTGGCTTCGTGGCCCTGTGCCTGCCGCGCGGCGGGGGCATGAACCTGGCCGTGGAACTGTTCGAGGGGATGCTGCCGCTGGCCGAGAACTACGGTTTGGCCATCGCCGGCGGCGATACGAACAGTTGGGACGGGCCGCTGGCGGTCAGCATCACGCTGATCGGGGCCGTGACCGAGCGTGGGCCGCTCCGTCGCGGCGGTGCCCGGCCTGGCGATCGCATCCTTGTCACGGGCTCGCTGGGCGGAAGCATTCTGGGCCGGCATCTCGACTTCGAGCCGCGGGTGGCCGAGGCCCTGTCGCTCCATGCCCGCTACGAACTCGACGCGGGCACGGACATCAGCGACGGCCTGTCGCTCGATCTCTCGCATATCTTGGAGGAGAGCGACTGCGGGGCGGTGATTCGCGGCGACGCCGTGCCGGTGAGCGACGCCGCTCGGTGTCTGGCCCAGCAACCGGGCGATGGTCGCACGCCGCTCGAGCACGCGCTCGGCGATGGCGAGGATTTCGAACTGGTTTTGGCCGCGCCACCGGACGCGGCGCGGGAGATGTTGGCCGACCAGCCATTGGGCGTCCCGCTGACGGACATCGGCGAGTTTGTCGCCGAGCGCGGTTTGTGGATCGCCGGCGACGATGGCATCCGCCGCCCGTTGGAACCGCGTGGTTGGGAGCACCAGTAGGAACGCCGGTGCAACACCCGTTTAGCCGTCGCCGGCACGGTCGACTCAGAGCGTTTAGCATTCGCCGGCACGGCGACTCAGAGCGATTAGCATTCGCCGGCACGGCGACTTACGACTGGAGACGAGCCGCCGCGCCGGCGGCCGCAAAACCAACGTGACAACATTCATCTACAATGCGGCCGACGAATCGGCCACCGCCGCCCTGGGCGCCGCGCTGGCCGACGTTCTGCCGGATGGAACGACCGTGGCCCTGCTGGGCACGCTCGGCGCTGGCAAGACTCGCCTCGTGCAAGCCATCGCCGAGGCGTGCGGCGTCGGCCGCAACGACGTGCTGAGCCCGACCTTCGTTCTGGTGCAAGAGTACCACGGTCGGCGGACGATCTATCACGTCGACGCCTATCGGCTTCGCGACGCCGACGAATTCGACTTGCTCGGCGTGGACGAGTATTTCGAGAGTGACGGACTGGTGCTGATCGAGTGGGCCGACCGCGTCGAGAGTTCGCTTCCCCGCGACCGGTTCGAAATCCGCATTGACGTGACGGGGCCCGAGTCGCGGCGTTTCGAACTGGCGACCATCGGCCAACGTTTCTTGCCCGTGTTCGAGCAATTGCGGCGCCGGCTCGAAACGTAGAGACGCAAGATGCGACACCGTTAGAGGAACAGCAGCGTCGTGAGGACGAAGAGCGGAACCAGGATGGCGACGCTGTAGAGGAGGTATCCGAAAAAGCTGGGCATCGGCACGCCCGACCGCTCGGCGATGGCTCGGACCATGAAGTTGGGGCCATTGCCGATGTAGGTCATTGCGCCCATGAACACGGCGCCCAGGCTCACCGCCGCCAGGAGCGGCTCGCTCAAGCCGGCCACGGTCGGCGCGAGTCCTGCCTGATGCGTGTAGGCTTTCGCGGTCTCAAAGAAAACGACATAGGTCGGGGCGTTGTCGAGGACCGACGAGAGGCTGCCGGTGGCCCAAAAGTAATGCCAAGGCTGGGTCAGGCCGAGGCTGGGGCCACGCGCGGCGAGGATTTCCAGCGGCGGCTGCATGCAGATGAAAATGCCCAGAAACAGCACCGCGACCTCGATGATCGCGTGATAGGTGAAACGGTTCGCACGCCGGGCGTGTCCGTTGCCCAGGCTGAGCGAGATCGCCACCAGGGCCAATTGCACCGCCTCGCGGAGGTAAAGCCAGGGATGCCAGGTGGTGCCTGGCAGCCGCTTCGACGGGTCGAGGAACGCGACGGACAGGATCACCCCCAACAGCAGAAAGGCGTTCGGCCAGAGTCCGGCGAGCCGCAGTCGGTGGACGCGCGTTTCCTCGCGGACGAGATCGGCCGGCCGTTCGCGAGGATAGCACCAGAGCATGTCCCAGAGGAAGTAGATCGTCAGAAGGGCCGCGTTGACGAACAGCCACTCCTTCCAGAGAACGGCCGTCCAAAGAAACGGGACGCCCATCAGATAGCCGAGGAACAACGGCGGATCGCCCAGCGGCAGCAGGCAGCCGCCGCAGTTGCAAACGATGAAGATGAAGAAGACCACGGTGTGCTGAACGTTTTTCCGCTCCCGATTGGTCTCGAGCAACAAGCGGATGAGCAACATGGCCGCGCCGGTGGTGCCGACGAGGCTCGCCAGCACACCGCCGACCGCCAAGATCGCACAGTTGGTCGCCGGGTGGGCCGGAAGGTCGCCCTCGATGCGGATGCCGCCGCTGATCGTGTAGAGGCTCAGAAGCAACACGATGAACGGCACATACTCGGCCAGAATCGCGTTGGCCAGCACGGCCCCGGTCTGCGCCAAGTTCAGG
>JBDKUC010000052.1:0-2392 GCA_039679885.1 Thermoguttaceae bacterium
GGATTAGAAAACCCGTCCTGCGGGGATTGCACAAGCCGTTAGCACGACTGCGCAGAACGCGCATCTGATGGTCCGAGCGATACAATGGAACCACAGATAGACACGGATGAACACGGATCGATTCAAGAGACTCCTAATGACTCCGGACAGATGAATGCCATCTGTGTCCATCCATGTTCATCGGTGGTTCTTCTGCACGTCGTTGCTGCACAAGGGCTAGCTGTATTCCAACAATAAACAATCTTGCGCAGTAGAATTAGTGCCCCGACGTCGCGGGCTTTTCCTTCGGAACGCGGTACTGCTCGGGACGCTCACGCAGGACGCGGCGAAGCCAAGCGTCGGGATAGCCGATGTCCGGATACTTGCCGTCCGGGCCGCGGACATAGCCGTCGTTGTACTTCGTCACGAGGTGCTCGGCCAACGCCCGCCAACGGACGACCGTCTGCTCGGCGTGCATCACGGAGTAGTCGGTCAGGTATCGGGTCGACAGCGTCGGGCTGGTATTGATCAACTCGACGGCCGTTTTCTCGACGGCCGGTTGAATGGCCGAAAGGTTCGACTCGATGTCCTTCTGCGCCGCCCGAATCTCTGGCACGACGAGCGAGTACCTGCCATACGCATAGTTGGCCGTGAAGTTGAAGACCCACCAAGCCGAGTCCCACGAGAACTTCTGAATCGAGCCGCCGGTGAAACTCGGCGGCAGGGCGTCAATGCCGCAATAGAACGGCACAAAGCAGCTCGTGTAGCTGTCGTCGAGGCCGTACCAAACGACGCCGCCGACCGCGTCCGGCATCCATGACCTCGACTGCGTCACGCTGGTGAATCCGGTTTGCTGCGTCGAGATGGGCCGTTCCCAGGCGTATTGGACGCCGTCGACCTTCCAGGCCAGCGGCCGCCAGCGGCGCGGCAGCCCATACGGTCCGGCGTCCGGCCCTTTCGTCATATCGAACTCAGTTCCCTCGAAGTGGTCTCGCACCAGGGCGAAGACGTCCGCCGTCGAGAGCTTGGCGTCCGGCTTGACGAACAACGGATACGGCTTCGAGCCGGGCTTCGCACGATGGTAGTCGGGCGAGAAATGCTGCGATGGTGCGGCGCGCCGCAGAATGCTCCACACTCGCGTGTCGCACACCCGCCGCATCATCGGCGACGGCGGGCAATAGGCATCGAAGAAGCGGAAGGGCTCGCCCGACTTCGGATTGTACCAGCCCTTGCTCACCGCGAAGCTCTCGACGTTGTCCGAGTAGAGCCAGTTCGCCGGGTCGTTGCGGGGAATCTCGCCGATCCGCGCCTGGTTGCAGTGGCAGGAGATGGATCCATCGGGCACCCGAGCGGCGACCCAGACGGCCCCCTTGCCGCCCTGCCCCGAGCCGACAATCTCCAGAATCCACGCCTCGTTCGGATCGGCTACGGAGATCGACTCCCCCTCGTCGCCATAGCCATACTTGTCGACGAGTTGCGTCATGACGCGGATGGCTTCGCGAGCGGTCCGAGCTCGCTGCAAACCGAGCGACATCAGCGTTTCGTACGTGAACAGGCCGTCCGGGTTGATCGCTTCATGGCGACCTCCAAAGGTCGTCTCGGACATGGAAACCTGATGCTCGTTCATCAGATTGGAAAACACCTGGTAGGTGTGCGGGACCTGAGGAATCCGACCCTGCTTGCCCCGCGTTGCTTTCGCTTCCTGGCGAGGCTTGACCTCGATCATTTCGCCCGGCTTGTGATCGGCGGCCGGAAGAATGCTCAGCGTGCAATAGTGGCCGGCCTCGTCGCAACAGTAGGTGATCATCACCGAGCCATCGACCGACGCCCCACGACTGACCAGGATGCTGGTGCAGGCCGCGGCCGGCAGAACGGCCAGGGCGATCATCAGCGCGAACAGCGGCCGCGACAATCTCGCCGCGCAACGGGAAAAACTCCGCAGGTGAGGTGCAAACCGCATGGTGTCTCTCTTCTGGCTCGATCAGCGGGCTTGGGCAGAGGCGCCGCAGGTGGGAAAGGTGCCGCGGAACTCTGTTCCACGATAGTTACGAATCGCCGAAGCGTCAAGCGTCCATGACTTGGCGTCCTGAGCCCCGATATTTGGTGTAGTGTCTCGAAATTGACGGCACTCATTATGGGCTTTGCGAAGGATGGGTGGCACGTCCCTGAGCTTGCGAAGGGCGTGTTGGCAGTCACACGCCCTTCGCCGGAGGCTCGGAGCGTGCCACCCATCACCATCTGCGCGAGACACTACACCAATGTCTACTTCTTGTCCGGCTCGACGTGAATCGCGACGCGGCCGAGGCCGGGCACGTGGCTGCGGATGGGTGGCACGTCCCTGAGCTTGCGAAGGGCGTGTTGACGGTCACACGCCCTTCGCCGGAGGCTCAAAGCGTGCCACCCATCACCATCT
>JBDKUC010000220.1:0-2408 GCA_039679885.1 Thermoguttaceae bacterium
AACAACCGATGGGCCCGCGAAGGAGGCGTGATCGATGAACTGCTGGTGGAAAACGCCTACCGCAATCCGGAAGGCAACCCCGTGCTCCTCGACTCGCTGCTCTTGGACAAGGTGACCGCCGAGCCCAACCTCACGCTCTTGCTGAACACGGCCGTCTACGAGGTCGAAAAGCACGACGCCGAGACGATCCGCAGCGTGCGTGCCTTTTGCAGCCAGAACTCGACCCTCTATATTGTCGACGCCCCGCTGTTTTGCGACGCCTCGGGCGACGGCGTTTTGGGTTTCCTCGCCGGGGCCGCGTTCCGCATCGGCTCCGAGTCACGCGACGAGTTGGGCGAAGCCTTGGCCCCGGTAAAGCCGAACGGCGATCTATTGGGCCACTCGCTCTTCTTCTACACCAAGGACACCGGCCGGCCCGTCCAATTCGTCCCTCCCCACTTCGCCCTGGACGACATCCGCCGCATTCCGCGTTACCGCCGTTTCAACTCGCGCGAGCACGGCTGCCAGCTGTGGTGGATCGAGTACGGCGGCCGGCTCGATACGGTCCACGAGACGGAGACGATCAAGTGGGAACTGTGGAAGATCGTCTACGGCGTGTGGAACCACATCAAGAACTCCGGCGAGTTCCCCGAGGCCAAGACGATGACCTTGGAATGGGTGGGCATGATCCCGGGCAAGCGAGAAAGCCGCCGCTTTGAAGGCGACTACATGCTCACCCAGCAAGACCTCGTCGAACAGCGCCCGCACGACGACGCCGTCTCCTACGGCGGCTGGGCCATCGACCTTCACCCGGCCGACGGCGTCTACAGTCCCGAGCCGGGCTGTGCGCAGTGGCACACCAAGGGCGTCTACCCGATTCCTTTTCGCTCGCTGTACAGCCGCAACATCAAGAACCTCTTCATCGCCGGTCGGATCATCAGTGCCTCGCACGTCGCCTTTGGATCGACCCGGGTGATGGCGACCTGTGCGCACAACGCCCAGGCGGTCGGCATGGCGGCCGCCCTTTGCCTGCGTGAAAACCTTCGTCCGGCGGATCTCGTCGAGCCCGGCCGGATGCACCGGCTCCAACAGCAGTTACTCCGCGCAGGCCAGTTCATTCCCGGCCTGGCCCTCGGCGATCCAGAGGATCTGGCCCGATCGGCCACGCTGAGTCCCTCCAGCCGGTTGCGTTTGGGCCGCCTGCCTGCTGATGGCCCCGGCGTTGCGTTGGACGTCCCCCGGGCCATGCTGCTCCCCATGCCCGCCGGTCCAATGCCGCGAGTGACGTTCACCGTCGACGTGCACCAGCCCACGATGCTCCACGTGGAACTGCGTGCGAGCCAACGGCCGGGCAACTTCACCCCCGACGTAACCCTCGCCACGCAAACGATCCGCCTTTTGGCCGGAGAGAATCAAGATGTGGTCCTGGACTTCGAGACGCGTCTCGATCGGGCGCAGTACGTGTTCGTCTGCCTGCTGGCCAACCCACAGGTGGGCGTGCGCACCACGACGCGGCGGATCACGGGAGTCCTGTCCGCCGCGCAACACTGCAATCGGGCCGTGGCCACTAGCAGCGTTCAACAGCCGCCGCCGGATTCCGGCATCGACCGCTTCGAGTTCTGGCATCCCGAGCGTCGCCCCGGCGGCCAGAACCTCGCACTGTCGATCGTTCCGCCGCTCGACGTCTTTGAAGCAGAGTCGCTCACCAATGGCATCGCTCGGCCCACAGAGCGGCCGAACGCCTGGGTGGCCGACTTCGACGATCCGGCCCCGACGCTAACCCTACGCTGGCGGAAGCCGCAAACGATCGGACAAATCGAGTTGCTGTTCGACACCGACTTCGATCATCCCTTGGAGTCGGTTCTGATGGGACATCCCGAACGCGTGATGCCGTTCTGCGTGCGGCAGTTCCGCGTGCTCGATGGTCGTGGCCAGGTTCTCGCCGAATGCAGCGACAACCATCAGACTCGCCGCACTCTCCGCATTGAGCCCGCTGTCACCACCGCCGAACTCCGCATCGAGCTAACCGCCCCCTGCCCCCACGTGCCGGCAGGACTCTTCGCCGTGCGCTGCTTTGAAAGCTCTCGGTAATCAATCGTGTGCCACTGCTTGTCTGGAAGGCAAGCAGTGCTGCGACTTCATCTCGGCCGGATCTTGGGAGACACTGCTTGCCCTCCAGGCAAGCAGTGGCACACAGCCCGTCAGATGATCAAGCGTTCCAACCCCGCGCAGTGGAATCAAGCCTCACGCGCCGCCGAGCAGATTTCCGTCAGCAGGTGCGGCGAAACCGCGTCTTTCGTTTGAATGGCCGTGGTACGAACCGCCTGTAAAAGCCGGGTCGCCTCGTCGCGGTCCACGCGGAACCCTTCTCGCTGGAGCACGTGCTGGACCGCCGCGGCACCGGAATGTTTGCCAAGGACGATTTCGCT
>JBDKUC010000077.1:0-22827 GCA_039679885.1 Thermoguttaceae bacterium
GCGGCTCGCTCGGCCGGCGCCGCTTGGACCACTTCCAGAAACACCGCCTGCACCTGTTTGGGATCAATGGACATGGTTGCCTCCGGACCAACGGCTCACTCGATCATGCGTAATCGGCGCGGCGGGCTGCCGAAAAAAGCGCGGAAGCCTCAGGAATCTTTTAGAGCCGTCTTGAGCCAGGCCCGGGCGTAGGTCCACTTCGACCGCACCTCATAAACGGTGGTATCAAGCGATTCCGCGACTCTTTCGTGCGGCAGGCCTGCAAAGTGGTGCAATTCGACGACCCGGGCGGCCAGCGGATCGTCCTGCATCAGCCGGTTGAGGGCCTCGTCCAGGGCCAACAGTCGTTCGTCGGCGTCCGGCGCAGCCACGTCGGCCAACGGTTGCCGCCGAGCCGGCCCCCCGCGCTTGGCGCTAAGCCGGCGCCGCGCATGATCAACCAGGACGCGACGCATCGCCGTGCCGGCGGCCGCGAAGAAGTGACGGCGGTTCTCGAAATGCTGATCCCCGGTCAGCCGCAAATACGCCTCATGCACCAGCGCTGTGGCATCGAGCGAATGGTCGGGACGTTCGTTCGCCATTTTTGCCGCGGCGAGCCGGCGCAATTCGTCATAGACCAGCGGCAGCAATTGCGCTGCCGCCTGCGGATCGCCCCGCTCAATATCGCAAAGAATCTGAGTGACGTCGCTCATCGACGTGGCTTCCAAGAAACGGACATCGCCACAAGTATAACAGGCCGAACCGCGGCGTGGTGCGGCCAACTGCGTGCGGCGAGCTCTGCTGGCGAGAGCGGTCGAGTGCCTCGAAGCGGCACAGTTCGCCTAGCCCTGGGCATCGGCCAAGAACTCTTGGTGCACCGACTGATTCCTGACCTTGAAATCCGACTGCCGCGCGTTACGATGTTCGTCGCCGGAAACAGTATCAACGTCAACCGGCAAATCCAGGGCTGCGGCGGCCGAAAGCGTCAAATTGGCAAAATCGCAGTCTGTTGACCAACTGGAATGCCATGTTGCACGACAAGAGCCATCACGCGTTCGACCGGGCGAAGCAACTCATGCCGGGCGGGGTCAATAGCCCTGCCCGCGCGTTCGGCGGCGTGGGCGGCGAGCCGCTCGTGATCGACCGTGCCGAGGGGGCCTGGCTGTTCGATGTGGACGGCAACCGCTACATCGATCTGATCGGCTCGTGGGGGCCGATGATTCTCGGGCACTGCCACCCTCGCGTAATCGAGGCCGTCGAAGCGGCGCTGCGTCGCGGCACGAGCTTCGGCGCCCCGACGATCGCCGAGAACGAGCTCGCCGAACTGGTGATCGATGCGGTTCCCTCGATCGAGAAAGTTCGGCTGGTCAATTCGGGCACCGAGGCCACGATGAGCGCCATCCGGTTGGCTCGGGGATACACGGGCCGGCCGCTGGTCGTCAAGTTCGCCGGCTGCTATCACGGCCACGTCGACAGTCTGCTGGTGGCGGCCGGCAGTTCCGCCGCCACGTTCGGCGCGCCGAACTCGCCCGGCGTGACCGAGGGCGCCGTCGGCGACACACTGGTGCTCCGCTACAACGACTTGGCCGCCCTTGACGAGGCGTTCGCCCGCGAGGGCCGCCGAATCGCCGGCGTCATCGTCGAGCCGGTGGTCGGCAACATGGGCTGCGTGCCGCCGGCCGCCGGATTCCTCGAGCGGCTCCGCGAGTTGACGACCCATCACGGCGCGCTGTTGATCTTCGACGAAGTGATGACCGGCTTCCGCGTGGCTTACGGCGGCGCCCAGTCGCTTTTCGGCGTTCGGCCGGACCTCACGACGCTGGGCAAAATCATCGGCGGCGGCCTGCCGGTCGGGGCCTACGGAGGCCGGGCCGACATCATGGATCACGTCCTTCCGGCCGGAAAGGTCTTTCAGGCTGGCACCTTGAGCGGCAACCCGCTGGCCACGGCGGCCGGCGTCGCCACGCTCAAAATCCTTCGCGAGACGAAGCCCTACGCCCAGCTCGAGCGAATCTCGGCCCGACTGGCCGACGGCCTGCAAGCAGCAGCCAGCCGCGCGGGCGTGGCGGCGACGGTCGGCCGTTGCGGCTCGATGATGACCTTGTTCTTCAGCAAGCAGCCGGTGACCGATTGGGACTCGGCTTCGCAATGCGATCGGCGGCGCTATGCGCGATACTTCTGGGGCATGATCGACCGCGGCGTCTATCCGCCTTGCAGCCAGTTCGAGGCCTTCTTCCTTTCCACGGCGCACAGCGAGTCGGACATCGACGCAGTGATCGCCGCCGCGGACGAGTCGCTCGGAAGCGTCGCGGCCTGATCGGCAGCCCACGGCGCCCGCGGCAAGAAAAAGAAAGGAACGCCAATCTCCGCGAACCGACTCGGATCGGAGAACGACCCGAGCAGATTCGCGACGATCAGCGTTCCTGTGTCAGCCAGGCTACGTTCTGCCGCGTCAACCGCCGAGGCGGAGGCAAGGCTTGTCTCCTCGGCAGCGTTTCATGACGCAGCGGTCACTTTGCCGCAGGCGTCGCTTGCTTGGCGGGGGTTGCCGGGTTTGCTGCCGGGGTGGCCGGCGCTGCGTCGCCCACCGACAGGCCGCCAGTCGGCGGCGGGGCAAAGACCTTCGGCTGTTCTACGGAATTGGACGCCTTACCGCAGCCGGTGATCGCGCCGAGCAAACACACGCTAAGAAAGGCCATTGCAATCAGTCGCATCAGCAGTCTCCTCCATCAGTCTGGCAGTTGGTTGGTATGGTTGTCGGCGATCCCGCCGTAGCAGTCCAAGAGATGGTACTGCGCCCCGTCGGAGTCGGTGCGCAGCGTGGCGTCAATGCCGGTCGACAGTGAGCGGCATGAACCGTCGGCCAAACAGAACTGCACGACGCTGCCGTGATTGCTGCTAAATTGATTCCACACGCTGTTGCCTTGCTGGAGTCCGTCCCAAGTGCACATGATTCCGCAGCCCAGCCAGCAGTAAGAGCGGCTTCCAACCGCGCCGGTGTCGCCGTCGGGCAAAGAGCCGCCCATTGATTCGCCGTACAGAAGTGTATTGCTGGAGCCGTCTTTGATGTCTCGGAACGTAGTCTTTGAGCGGTTGAAGAAGACTCCCTGGAACCTGTCAATGGCGGTCGCGCCGACGTGGCCCCGCAAGCCCGCATTTCCGAGATAGTTCGTTCTCGCGCAGGGGTTCGCCTGTTCCGGCGGGCTGCACCGAATGGCCGATAGGGTGCAACTGGATCCGCTAAGGTAGCAAATGGTCGACACGACCGGTTTCGGCTTGTCGTAGGGAACGTCAGAGGGACAGAGGAATGCACCAAGGCGGATCTGCGAGAGGTTCCACGGTGTCAGATTATTGGTCAGCGCGGTCCAGCCGGTGCCTCCCCACCAGTTGTTCAGCTGGTCAATATCAAGCAGTTTTGGGGTGTTCGCCGGTGGGACAGCATCCTTCAATTGACGCTGGAGGTTGTCGCCTTCGACGAACGCAAGAAGAAATGGAAGCGCTCCGACGAGTTGACCGGTCCCAATACTGCTGTTCTGCGGGACCTCGCCGAGATAGCCTGGCGGAAAGGCGCGATTGGTCTGCTCGAAGTTGTGACAAGCCAATCCGATCTGCTTGAGATTGTTGTTGCACTGCATCCGTCGGGCGGCCTCGCGGGCCGCCTGCACCGCAGGCAACAGCAAGGCGATCAAAATCCCGATGATCGTGATGACGACCAAGAGTTCCACCAACGTGAACGCACGCTGCCGCTTGCATCGCATAACGTCAGCCCTTGTGAAGAAGAATAGAGAAACGGAAAGAGGCCGGCTACGCTCTGCCTTCCCGCCGACGGCGGGTCTAGCTCTTGCAGACATTATGCGCCCGAAGTCAATAAAAGCCAAGCGCGGCTGGTATAAATCAGCCTTAGGGCGTGCCTCTCTTAGAACAAGGGATATCCAGAAGCGACTGCATGCCACTTAGGTAGTGCCTCGTAAGAGGCCCCATCGTTCGTGGCGGTGGGCCGCCTTGTCGCCCGAATCGCGACGATTGACGCGAGGTCCGCGTCAACCCAGTGGCACATAAAGCCGCGACCGGTGGTCTCGCCGAAGACGGCGTTTTCGCGAAAACCTCGGGGCGCGGCCAGCGATCGCGGCTCTACGGCGGAAGCGTCCAGCTTTTCGCAAAGCACAACTTGCGCCCGGACTGAAGCCGCCGTCGTGGCGTCTATTCCGCCGCGAGTTGCTCGAAGTGGAGGCCGACCTCGAAGAGAATCAGGTCGGAGCACTGCGGGTCATCGACGATCAGATGGAGATCGCGCTGCTGCGACCGGATCGTGAACCGATGGCCACGGAAGGTGAAACGGAGCCGGGCGCCGGCCAGTTCATGCCGGACCGAGTTGTTGATTTCGGCTCCAGGCAACCGTAGAACGTGGTCGCAGACAATCTGCCAGTGCGCCAAGCCGCGCAGTTGGCTGAAATGTCGCGATCCGTCGGGCGTACGGTGGTCGATCAGCTTCATGGCACCGGAAGTCTAACCGATGCCGGTGACAAGAAGCTGTCACACCGCGCACGACTTGTTGCGCGATTTCTCTAAAAAGCAAAAGCGATCAGCTTTCAGCATCCGACGACCGGGCGGATCACCGGTGGCCGGAGCCGCAACAAGACAGCGACAACCGCCTGACCTACGCCGCTCCGATGAGGCGGCGCACAGCCCGACCGCTGAATGCTGAAAGCTGAACGTCGATTTGCAGGGCGCTGGTCGATTACCAGTCGTCGCGTCCGCCGCCGTGGCCGCCGCGTCCGCCGCCACGTCCACCACGACCGCCGCCGTATCCGCCGCGTCCGCCGCCGCCACCGCTGCGGGCGGGCTTGTCTTCAGCCTCGTTGACCTTGATGGTGCGGCCGTCCAACTCGGTGCCGTCCATCTCGGAGATGGCCTTCGTGGCGCCTTCGTCGTTGGCGAAGGTGACGAACCCGAAGCCGCGGGAGCGACCGGTCTCGCGATCCGTGATCACCTTGGCCTCGACGATCTCGCCGAACTGCGAAAACGCGCCGTGCAGACCGTCGTCCGTCGTGCCCCAGCTCAACCCGCCGACAAACAGTTTCTTCGACATCCCTCAAGAACTCCTTCTGCGGCGCGGCCGCCTCAAGCGGCAGCGCGTCTACGGAAACGAACGGGTTTCGTGGGTCTCTTCTTCAGATCCCTCGCTCCCCGAGGGCGGCCCCGACGGCCGCCACTGGTACCTTCGTAGCATAGCAACTTCCCCATTGGACGCAACAGGGAATGCGAGAAAATGCCGGGAATTAATTGGCATTGCCGCGCTAGACGGCTTCGCAAGAGGGGGACGCGGGGGGGGCTCAGGCTTCTCTCGAGCAAGTCACGAGCAGGCGGCCCCGTCGGATTTTACGAGAAACGTGGAAAGCACACGCGGTTACGGCGTCGATTCCGGCGTGAGGAGACGGTAGGTGACGGAGACGCCGACGGTGACCTCGAGCCCGTCCGCTCGCGTGGCGACCACCTCCGAGTTGCTGAGCTTCTTGAGCGGCGACGGCGAGTCATCCTCGCTGTAGTAAGGAGCGGTATACGCTACGCCGACGTTGTAACCGGTTCCGCCATTGAGCGACACGATCGGTCCGAGCTTCATTCCGGCGGCGGCCGCCAGTTCGGTTGCGTCTCTCTTCGCCTGGGCGCAAGCGTCGGCCAACGCGGCTTTCCGCTGCGTCTCCGAGAGAATCGCGACGAAGACGAACGTCGGTCCGCCGGCAGACAACCAGCCGGTGGTTGGCGCAGCAGCGTGGGGGCGGTAGCTCAGCGGCGCTTGCGCGAGCCCCAACTGCATTTCTTCCAACTGTTCTTGTTCCTCGGCCGAAAGCTTGTCTTTGACGCCTGCGTCAATGGCCCCGGCACGCACTCTTTGTTCGATTTCCGCTGCGGCCGCCGCGAGCCGATCGGAGCCTTCTTTGGCCGGCGGCAGCGCCCATTCGGCTCGCAACGTCGTCGTAGCGATTAGCATAGGTGGCGTTTTGGACTCGCGTGTCGGACGGCTGGGCGAAACCGCCGGCGCCAAGGTTGGTACGGCCGGGGTGTATGTGCCCGCTGTTACGACCGGAACGGCATACGCGACCGGCGCCGTCCGCACCGCGGGGCCCACGCGCGGCGTGCCGAAGGAGACGGAGGCCGGGTCGGCCTTGAGCTCCTTGAGGCGTTCAACAGCCGCGTCGCGATGAATCTTGAGATTCTCGGCGGCCGCCGCCGGCGTCTTCCCATACGCTCGGAGTTGCACTTGCATCCTGAGCCGCGTCGGGGCAGGCCGCACCGTGATCGAACCCGAACTGGAAAGCGTGGCGTCCTGTCGCTCGGCGGCCACGGCGGAGACGGCAGGCATCGAGCAGAGCAGGCTAATCAACAACGCGCAAGAAGCGGTGCGCAGCATGACAATGTCTCCCTTGTACGGTATTAGTGTAGTGATTCAGTCTGTTGGGCATTTATGGGTGCCATGCTTGCTAAGCGAGCGCAGCGAGACAGCAAGCATGTTCGCCGTCGGATCATGCCCACGCAAGCGTGGGACATGGCGCCCATTCGTCCTGAATGATGCAACATAGAGACCGTCATTTCTGAGGCAGTACACTAGCAGCGGCCAGTCGTTGCGAGGCGTCGAAGCGGCGTTGCGGCCCGATTTTCGAGCATTTCGCGCCGCGTGTCAACGCGGGGTGCGGCTTAACCAGGACGCCTGCAACGCGGGTTCGCAGCACCGGCTTCGGTCGGCATTCCGATGAAATCGCCGCCTCAAGGCGAGCCACGAACGGCGTTACCTGCCACTGCTGCAATCGAGCGTGTGGCGGCCGGGGCCCACCTGTTTCGTCGTGCCATCGGGGCCGACGAGTCGGGCCGTCACGCCTGCGGGCACTTCGGCGTCGAGATGGAATTTGCCCTTCTCCACGCGCCACCGGCTGACGATACGGCCGGCGGGGCTAATGAGGCTGGCCGACGCTTCGGCGAGCGGGCCGGGCTCGGGAGCGATCAGCACTCGCTTCCATCCGACGCTGTCGGGCTGCTGGCGGATGCCGGCCACGTAGCCGTAGAACCATTCGATGACGTGCCCAAGCATGGCGTGATTCTGCGACTGGCTGCCGTCGTTCATTGCGTTCCAGGTTTCCGGCATTGCCGTGAGGCCCTTGCGTAGAATGCCGCCATAGCTGCCCAGGCTTTCGCGGGAGTAGACGCGGTGTAGCACGTCCGAGCGGCCCGTTTCGGCCAGGGCGCGGATCAGGAAGACGTGCCCGATGTCGCCCGGCGTCTGTTGCCAACCCCGTTTAGCCAGATCGGCAACGATGCCATCGACCACGGCCTTGCGGTCGGCGTCCGGCGTGAGACCGGCCGCCAGCGAGATTGCGTTGGCGCATTGGCAGGAGCCGTGATTGTGGAAGACGTGCTGTTTCGGGTCGTAGAAGCGATGGAGGTAGCTGGCTGCGGTCTTCTCGCGCAAGTCGCGATACCGATTGACGTCGTCGTTCCGCCCGAGCACTTCGGCCGCGCGGATGACCGCGTCGAGGCACATCACCTGCACCGCGGTGGCTGTCAGCTCGGCGGGCGTGAAGTGACTTTCGCCTGGCGGCTTGCCGTGGCCGTAGTCGCACCAATCGCCGAGCCCGGCCGGGGCGATGCCGTCCTTGGACTTCGAGGCCACGTAGTCGACGAACCGCCGCATGCAGTCGTAGTTGTCGCGCAAAATCTGCGGATCGCCGTACCAGACGTAATGGCGCCACGGCAGCATCACGCCGGCCGCACCCCACTCGGGCGTCCAGTGGAACGGGCCGGGAAACCGCGTGCCTGGGTACGACGGGGCAACCGTCAGGATGCGGCCGGACGGTTCCTGGGCGTCGCGAATGTCGTGCGTGATCTTGGCGATCCAGTCGCGGCAGTCATAGCGGTAGTTGTAGGTCGGGGCCAGAAGCCAGCAGTCCAACCAGCCGAGCTTTTCCCGGTGGGGGCAGTCGGTCATCACATAGGACATGTTGGACCGCAGCGCCCAGTCGATGAGCCGGTGCGCGCCGTTGTAGACGAGGCTCGACGTGTGGAACTGGCCGATCTCCGGCAGATCGGTTCGCGTATGGACCAGCTCGATGCGGCGAATGACCGGCAGCCGCTGCGGGTTGGGCTCTCCGGCCGGCACGGCCCCGACCAGTTCGACCGCCTGAAAGCCGTGATAGAAGAACTGCCATTGATGCGATTCCGGTCCGCCGCCCTTCAACGTGTAGCGGCAGAGAACCGGCTGGCCCCAAACCGGCTTCATCAACGAGCCGTCCTCCGTGCGATACTCCGAGGGCTGGACGGTGAAGCTCTGGCCCGGCTTCCCCTCGACCGTAAAACGCAATTGGCCGGAGGCGTTTTGGCCGAAGAAGACGTGGAACACGCCGGGCCGGACGGCCGCGACCTGTCTCGCCGGGAAGACCTCTTGCTCGCGGATCGGAGGCCACGACTGCCGCTCCAACGTTGCGGCCGGCGGCTTCGCAACCTTGGCTGCCATCCATGTGTGATCGTCGAAACCCGGCGAGTCCCAGCCGGGCTGTTCGAGCCGAGCGTCGTAGTCCTCGCCTGCGAAAACGTGGCTGAATGTGATGGGACTGTCGGCCGTCTTCCAGCTTGCGTCGGAACCAAGGCGGAGGTCGGCGCCGTCGCTCGTCTTGATCGTCAGATCGACGCGGAGCAGAAACTGCTTGCCGAAGTTGGTCTCCGCGCCTTCCTTGTGATATCGGCCCTTGGGGGCCGGCGGGTTGTACCAGAACGAGTTCCCCAACGTTACGCCGATCGCGTTATCGCCGGGGCGCAACATCGACGTTACGTCGATCTCGTCGTAGTAGATCGTCTTGTCGTACTGCGACCAGGCTTGGCGGATTACGGCGTCGCCCGCGCGTCGGCCATTGATTCGCAGGTCGTAATGGCCCAGGCCGACGATCCGCAGCGTCCCCGACGTTGGTTGGGCGGACAGATGGAACTCTTTGCGGAGCAGCGGGCAGTGTTGGTCCTCGACCGTGATCCACGCCGGCTCGGTCTTCGAGGGGTGACTCGATAAGAAGGGGGCGGCGATGAGCACGCAGCCGCTCAACAGCACGACCAGGGCAGTACGCATCTCGAAGTCTCCTTCAATTTTAGGCCACGCGGCAGCATATCACACCAACGCCGCGTGAGCCAGGAGGGATCGGATGACTGCGAAGTTGTTCGTAGTTCCGGCTTTAGCCGGTGATTTTCCGCCTAAAGGCGGGACTACGAACGCCTGCAACGGACTTTGCAGTCCGCGAGCCAGGAGGGAGAGGCATTCCTGCCGGTCACCGTGTTCCGCGAGGCCCGAACGCTCGCAGCACGTACCGTTAGTGCCGCATTTCTCACCAAGGCGTAGGGTGGGTCAAGCAAACCAAGACGCTGGTGGGGCTTCCGTCGCGGCAACTCGTCCTGCAAATCGACAGAGTGCAAATCACCGTTGATTGGTTTGCGAAGCCCCACCATGTACTTGCGACGTCGACCCACCCTACGGTGAGAAATGCGGGTTAGTGCCGCAGATTCCACCGCAACAGCAAGACGGCGGGAATGGACAGCACGACGTTGCCCATCCAAAAGGAGATCGGCGGCAGCGTGCCAGACGTCGACAGCTTGTCGCCAAGCATTAGGAGCGGGTAGTAAACCGCCAGAATCGGCAGAAAACAAAGGAAGAAGTTGGTTAAGACGTCGGCGTGGCGAAAGAACATGGCCACCGGAATCCCGACCATCGCGAAGCAAAGGCAGGTGAAGCCGTTCGACCAGCGGCGGTAGGGCTCGGTTCGGAGCCGCAAGATCAACTCGCGGCACTCGGCGACCTGCTCTGCCTTATCAGGCGTTTCCTTGATGCCAAGGGCCTTGTTGGCCTCGCGCAGCCGCTGCAATTGCCGCAAGTTCTGTTCGAGGTCTGCAATCCGACTCGGTATCTCCCAGGTCGCCACGCGGTCCCGATGCGTGCGCTGGACGTTCGGCTCGCCGATCGGGATGGGCCATTCCTGCTCGGGCCGCGATGCGATCAGGCGGCCCCGATCGACATCGACCTCGACCTCCCGGCAGATGATCCGCAACTGTCGCGCCTTGGGGTCGGTCCTCAATTCGGCCTCGGCCGCCGACAGGAAGCACTCGTGCTGGCCCGGCTGCCCGCGAACGGTGATTTTTGGACGGATCAGTTTCCGTCCCTGGACGTCCTGGACCGTGATTTGGAACCCGTTGCGGTCGCAGGAGTGAGTCCGCTGCAATACGGAGTAGACGATCTCTTCGACCGATTCGGTGACCACACGATCGATGGCCGGCCGGCAGCGCGTGGCGGCGATCTCGTACATCCAGACGGTGCCCAAGCTGCAAAACGCGGCCAGCACCAGCACGGGCCACACGATGGCCATCGGGCTGATTCCGAGTGACTTCAGCGCGACGACTTCATTCGAGCCGGTCATCCGACCAAAGACGCCGCTGACGGCGTAGAGCATGGCGACCGGAATCGTGATGCCGAGCACTTCCGGCAACAGATACGGCATAATCCGGAAGACGAGCAGGAACGGGAGATGGTAGTCATCCGCCGCCCGCTTCGCCATTCCCACCGTAATCACCAAGGTAAGCGCAATCAACGCCGCCAGGAAATACTTGAGGACCTCCCAGACCGCGTATCGCGTCATAATGTACATGGGCTGAATTGTCGAGATGGCCGCCGGAAGGTCAAGACTGAATGGCGAAGCTCGATGGTCGAAGCACCGAGGAAGCCCGGGTGGTACGCCGCGGATTGGTGGTCGATCCGGCCTTCCGACGGGGCTCCCCCTTTCTCTCTTCATTCGTCAATTGTCGTTTTGCCAGGAGAGTATTTGCCCCGGCAGCGCCTCGGAACGATTGCAGGGTTGTTCGGTAGTTCTGAATTTAGCCGGCATTTCGAGCGATATCGCCGCCTGAAGGCGGAGCTACGAACGATCGCGTTGCGATTCGACCCATCCTGCGCATCTTGCCCTTGACCTCTTCTCTGCTACCGGCTATCGTACTGGCTACCCTCGATGGACTGTGCACGCATGGACGCGTATTCACTCACCGTCTATCTCCTTGTGATGGGACTGGTGCTCGTCCAGTTCCTCCTGGTCGCGCTCCAGACCTGGGAGCACCGCCGCTATGTGCGCAGTTGCATGCGCGGGCTCGATCGCCATCAGCCGGGCGGCCGCGTCGTCCTCTTTTCGCCGTGCAAGGGCATCGACCTTGGCCTAGAGACGAATCTTCGTGCGCTGTTCGAGCAAGACTACGACGATTACGAAATCACCTTCATCGTCGAAAGCACGGACGATCCGGCGTGCGCGGCAATCCGTCGGGCGATGGCCGCGCATCCTTGGATTCCGGCAAAGGTCGTCGTCGCGGGCCAAGCGGCCGAAGGCGGGCAGAAGGTCCACAATCTCCGCGTTGCAACCGAGCATCTTCCGCCGCGTGCGAAGTATCTGGCGTTCGTCGATTCGGACGCGCGGCCTCGGCCCGAATGGCTGCGGATGCTCGTCGCGCGGCTCGATGAGCCCGGCTGGGGCGCGGTGACCGGCTATCGCTGGTTCACGCCCGATCGGCCGACGGCGGCCAACGCGTTAGTCTATAGCATGAACTGCGACATCTTGTCGTTGCTGACGCGGAGCAGCCACGGCCTGATCTGGGGCGGCTCTTGGGCGATGCGGCGCGACGTGTTCGAGAACATCGGCCTGCGGGACGCGTGGCGGGGAACGCTGAGCGACGATCTGGTGGCCAGCCGCCTGATGCGGCGTGCAGGATTGGCCGTGCGGTTCGAGCCCGCCTGCGTCGTTGCGTCGCCGTTGGACGAATCGCTCGGTTCGGCGATGGCGTTTATCCGCCGGCAATATCTGATCACCCGACTGTACACGTTCGATTGGTGGCTGTTCTCGCTCGTTGCGGCCACGTTTAGCAGTCTGACGTGGCTTGGCAATTTGGGCGTGTTGCTCTACGGCCTTGCGACAGGCCGCCCGTCGCCGTGGATTCCGCTTGCCATCTCGGCCGTCCTCTATCTGGTGACCGTCTACCGAGGTTGGCTCCGCCAGGACCTGGTCAAGACCTACTTCCCGCATTGGGAACAAGCGTCGCGACGGATTCAGCGGTTCGACATCTGGGCCAACCCGTTGGTCGAGCTTGCTCATTGGGTCGGCGTTGCCAGTGCGGCCATCGGTCGGCGGATCGACTGGCGCGGCATCCGTTACCACGTGTTGCCTGGCGGGAAGGTCCAGGCCATTCTTCGCCGCGATCTGCCTTGCCGGCAGGCGGCCGATCGCCTTGTCCGCTACCGCAAGGCAGGGTGACCGGCATCGGCCAGCGGATAGTGGCTTGTCATTTTTGACATGCTAGTCAACGAACGCCTGCTCTTCCGCGTCGGCCAATTCCATCCGCAGGATCTCACGCTTCCATTGTTCCTCGTAAATGGGCCAGCCTTGGATCAACGCGGGACCGTGGCGGCTCTGCTGTGGGCGGCACTCCTCTCGGATCGTACGCCAGCATTTCATCTCGCCGGGCAACGGCGGCGGCACGCGGCCCGGCAGATTGCTGCGGCGGAAGGAAATCCGCCCCTGGTCGAAGATGCTGATGACCACCGCGGGGCGACACTCCAACATCCGCCGGGCGATCAGCTCATGGCTGGCGGTCCGGTATCGCGACTTCAGTTCGATCAGGTCCCATTCGCAGGCAGCTCCGTCGGCGGCGAACCATGACGTAGGCAGCAGGAGCCGCCCGGCCAACTGGTTGGCGACCTGCTCCCGGGCGCCGGGGGGCGCCGTGCGAGGATCCTCACCCCAGCGGGCGAACACGCGATAGGCCACATGCTCGCCGATCTCGTGGGCCACGGCCCAGTGCCGCCGTTCCTGACGCGGGTCAGGCCGCAGCAGGATCGTCGGGCGATCGCTCGCCGGGCGGTGGCCACCGAGCCGAACATAACGCGCCCGGCCCTGCTGCTGGTCATCCCAAGCCAGGGCGATGTTCAGCCTCCGCGCCAATTGAACGGCATCGATCGGCGGCCCGGCGATCGCCCCCTCGCAGAGGACTTCCCTCGCCACGCAATCCAGTCCATCGCTAAGCTCTTCGGCGGTGTATTCAGAAAGCATTCGAGCGACTCTCGGATGGGAACGTGTACACAAGTATACTATTTCGTTCGGAATCCGCAAGAGGCAGCCAGAGCGATGTAGTGATTCAACTCGGACCTGACGACTCGCTGGAGAACGTACTTCGAGAGAAGCACCGTCGTCGATTGGCATCGAAAGCGCTTGCCGCCAACTGGGCGAAGGCTTGGGCCAGATGACGACCAAGCGTATGGCTTGGCGATCATTTCTGTAACAGGCGGCAGACAGGAACGTCTGTCTTCGTTACGTTCTTTGCAGTTCGGCCATCAGCAACTCCCAGAGCGCTTCGAGCGACTGGGGAATCGTGTGAACGCCGGCGATGGTGGGCATGAAGTTCGTGTCGCCAATCCAGCGGGGAACGATGTGCCAATGCAAGTGGCCGGGCAGACCGGCCCCGGCGGCACGTCCGAGGTTCAGCCCGATGTTGAAGCCTTGCGGGTTGAGCGTCCGTTCGAGAACGCCGGTCATCTGCGTGATCTTCCGCGCCAACTCAGTTTCAACCGCGTCGCCAAGCTCGTCGAGCCGCGCGAAGTGCCGCCGGGGTGCGACCAGCAGATGGCCGTTATTGTAGGGGTAGCGATTCAGCACCGTGAGAGTATGCTCGCCGCGATCAACGACCAACCGCCGCTGCCCCTCGTCTGGGTCGTTCGCCTGGCACAGGAAGCACTGCGGATCGGCGCCGGGAAGCAGTTTGGCCGGGTTCGCACTTGCCGCGGCGCCCTTCTCGCCCAGGATGTATTCCAGCCGCCACGGAGCCCAAAGCTGTTCGTGCACCACCGACCTACTCCCCTAAAGAGCGGAAATGTTTCTCCACAGTTTAGCCAACCTGACATGGATGAGCAAGAACGCACTACTATGTCGCTCTCGGCCGCCGTGATCTTCAAGTCGGGTTCGCTTGTCGGTCGAAATGGATGGTAGCGGCTGGGGGGACTTTGTCGTGGGGGGACATTCTGCGACCTCTGCTCGCCGCCAGAACTGCGCCCAGGTAAGCTGGATAAGATTGCTGATGTAAAGCCGCGACCGGTGGCCGCCTGCTGGACCGACGGCCGCGTGATGTACTATCTCGTAAACGAGGGTATGCGGAATTTCAACGAGCCGGGCGCCATGCCCACGCTTGTCGTGGGCATGAGAAGCAGCAAACATGCTTGCTGTCTCGCTGCGCTCGCTTAGCAAGCATGGCACCCATAGGTTCGAGACACCACACTAGTTTTTTCGTAGAACAAGGTGCGCAAGGACGCCGTAGGACGGACTTCCCAGTCCGTCCCGTTTGGGGGCGGATTGGGAAATCCGTCTCATGGCTTTCCGTTGAGACTATTCGCTACGGCGTCTAACCGCGGCCGCCCGTCGTGGCTCGAGGGATATCCTCCGTGATTGACTTTCGCGTTGACCTGAGTCTGTTCCGCGGGCCGCTCGACCTGCTGCTCTATCTGGTGCGCAAGCACGAGGTCGAGATCACCGACATCCCGGTCGCCGCAATCACGGACCAGTATCTCGAATACCTCGCGATCCTCGAACAACTGGACGTCAACGCCGTGGGCGAGTTCTTGGCCGTCGCCAGCCTGCTGATCGAGATCAAGTCGCAGCAGGTGTTGCCCCGGTGCGACGAGGTCGAGGGCGCAGTGGAAGATCCCCGGCAGGAGCTCGTCCGCCGGTTGCTGGAATACAAAAAGTTTCGTGATGCGGCCAGCCTGTTGGAGGAGCGGAGCCGCGAATGGCAGCAGCGCTATCCGCGGCTTTGCACCGACCTGTCGCCGCACGAACGCCACTTGGACGACGAGCCGATCCACGAAGTCGAACTGTGGGACTTGGTGAGCGCGTTCGGCCGGATCATGCGCGAGACGCAGGCCAATCGACCGTCAAGCATCGTCTACGACGACACGCCGATCCGCGTCGTGATGGGCCGCATCCACAGCCGCCTCGTGGAGGCCGGCCGCCTTCGGTTCCGCGAGTTGTTCAAGCCGACGATGCACAAATCGACGCTGGTCGGCATCTTCCTCGCCATCCTCGAACTGGTCCGCCACCATCGCGTCCGCGTCGATCAGAACAGCCTGTTTGGCGAGATCTGGATCCTGCCGAGCCTCGATTCCACCGCCCCGCTAGACTTCTCCGACGTGGACGAGTACCAACATGCCGCATGAGAGAAGTCCGAAGCTCTAAATCCGAAGCTCGAATTCGGATTTCGGATTTCGAGCTTCGGATTTCGTCATTCCTTTGTCCTTCACCCTGATATGGTCAACAACCTCCCCATCAAAACGCTGGCGCACAAGAACATCACGATCGAGGGCTATTCCCGCGCGGCCGTGCAGACCTACTGGCGGGTGCCGGAGATGAACATCGGCTTCGATCTCGGGGCGCAGCCCTGGTCGTTTATGGGCACGCCGACCTGGTTCGTCTCGCACACGCACCTCGACCACCTGATCGCGCTTCCGGTCTATGTCGGCCGGCGGCGGATGATGCGGATGGAGCCGCCGACGATTTACCTGCCTGAGGCGGCGGTGGACCCGATGCAGCGAGTCTTGCGGCTGCTGAGCCGGATGGACCGCGGCCGGCTGCCGTGCAACCTGGTGGCGGCCAAGCCGGGCGACGAGTTCGAGCTGAGCCGCGAGCACGTCGTCACCGTCTCGGCCACGTCGCACACGGTTCCTTCGTTGGGCTTCGTCGTCTGGGAGCGGCGGCGGAAGCTCAAGCCGGAGTATCAGGGGCTCGCCGGCCACCAAATCCGCGACGTCCGCTTAAGCGGCGTTGACGTGACGACCGAGGTCCGCCTGCCGCAACTGGCCTACCTGGGCGACAGCTCGCCGGCCGGGCTCGACGCCTGCCCCGCGATGTACGACGCCGAAGTGCTCATCATGGAGATGACGTTCGTCTCCGCCCGGCATCGGGCCGACAAGATTCACAAGTTCGGGCACATGCACCTGGACGACGTGCTCGAACGACGCGACCGGTTCCGCAACGAGTTGGTCATCGCATCGCATTTCAGCACGCGATATCACCCGAACCAGATCCGCGATCAAGTGGCCAGATCGCTGCCCGACATGCTCGACGGCCGGCTGCAGTTGTGGCTGTAGCGTGTTGCCGCGCGTGGCGGTGCATGTGAGGAGCGGACGCCCTGTGGGTGTTACCTGCGCGAGCGTTGCCGGCCTATCGCAGCGTCCCGAGCGATTTCGCCTTGGCGAAGTCTTGCTCGGCGTTCTTCGTGTCGCCCTTCGCTTGGTAGGCCTTGCCACGGTCCTGATAGGCGCGGCCGAGGTTGGGATTCAGTTCAATCGCTTTCGTATAATCTGCGATCGCTGCATCGCCATCGCCCTGTTGTTCGCGGACATGGGCGCGGGCGAAATACGCATCGGCCAACGTTGGCTCCAGCCGAATCGCTTCGTTGAAGTCCGTCATCGCCTTGGCGTAGTCGCCATTGGAAGCATAGCAGCAGCCGCGATCGAAGTATGGCCTGCTCAGCTTCGGATTGAGTCGAATCGCCTCAATCGAATCGGCGATTGCCAGCCGTACTTCGTTAAGTTCTCGATGACAACTTGCACGCAGGGCGTATGCCGGCGCACTGTGCGAATCGAGGCGAATAGCCTCGTCGCAGTCAATCAGGGCGCGATGGATGTCTTCTTTCGTATAGTACAACGCCGCACGATCGAGCCACAGCCGAGCTCGCTTCGGATCGAGTTCGATGGCGCGAGCGTAATCTGCAATCGCCTCATCGCAACGTTCAAGCATCCCATAGGCTCTACCGCGATTGAAATAGGCGTTCGCACACCTTCCATCGAGTTCAATGGCACGGGTAGCGTCTGCAATCACGCGACGATGATCGCCTTTGTGCGCCAACGCAGCGCTACGATTTAGATACGCGCGCGAGCAGTGTGGATCGAGGCGAATGGCCTTGCTGGCATCCGCTATGGCCCCGTCGTCTTGGCCAGCCTGGATCAGTGCCGCGCTACGATTGACGTAAGCCATTGCATTGTTCGGATCGAGGCGAATGGCCTCGCTGGCATCCGCTACGGCCCGGTCGCATTGGCCAGCTTGAATCAGCGCGACGCTGCGATTGACGCAAGCCGTTACATTCTTAGGATTGAGGCGAATGGCCTGGCTGGCGTCGGCGATTGCCAGGTCATTTTCGCCTCGTTTGGAATGCGCGGCGCTGCGGTTGGCGTAGGCCATCGCATCCTTAGGGTCTAGGCGAATGGCTTCCGTCGCGTCGGCCATCGCCAACTCATAGTTCTCTTTCGCCAAGTATATGGCGCTCCGGTTGTTGAACGCGCGAGCGTCCTTCGGATTCAGGCGGATCGCCTCATTAAGGTCGGCCAATGCCTGCCGCAACTGCCCCTTGTGGCAGTACGCCGTGCCACGGCAGTTGTAGGCGAGGTGGCAGCGAGGATCGAGACGCAGGGCCTCGTTACAGTCGGCGATCGACCGATCGATCTTTCCCTGTTCGCCAAGAGCCCTCGCGCGTCCGACGTAGGCCAAGGTGTTCTTGGGATCCGCCTGGATCAGTTGGGTATAGGCGAGAATGGCTTCATCCAGGCGGCCGCTCTCCCGTAACGAATCGGCCTTGGCAAGCGATGTGGGCGTGGCAGCCGAGTCTGCGGCCAGTGAGATGCCGGAAAGAGAGTGCACGAGCAAGGTCGCCAATAGCAACGTCAGAAAGGAGACGCTGGACCTCATACATCAACCTCCCTGTTGATCTCGTCGCAAAAAGGGCGGTGTGTGGCGGTTCCGTCCGCCGCTGTTCGGAAGACCTCGCCCCAACCCTCCGGATGGAGAGGCGTCATTTCTCGGAAACCCGCCACGCTTCGAGGCCCTTGGCCGTCGCGACGATCAACGCGGGGTGGCCGCCGAGCTGGGCGGTGGCAAGCCCTTGCAGCTGGTCGCCGTAGTTGAACTTATCCAGAAGCGATCCGTCGGCGGCCAGGATATGGATCGAGCCGTCGGGGCCGGGCAGCAGCCATTGGCCCTGCCCATCGCGTGTGAGCTGGCCGGCGATGATCGGCTCGATCGCCGACGGCACGCCTTCGGGCAACGTGTAGCTCCAGAGCTGTTTGCCGTCGAGCGAGAAGCCGACGAACCGCTGCGTGAGGCCCGGTTCGGCCACGCTGCCACACCAGAACGTCTCCGAACCGCGGAGTTTGGCGGCGAGAATTCGTCGCAGGCTGTCGCGGTCAACGTGAATCTCGGGGCCCAGCTTGCCGGCCGCGTCGATCAGGTTGAGCGTCGCGCCGGCGTTGGCGCAGACGACGGCGTTGCGACCATCGCGCGTCCGGCCGTCGAGCGAGATGCTCGATACGTTCGAGACCTGGCGGTTCGACCAAATCCGCTTGCCATCGAGCGCCACGCATTGAACGCCGACGACGCCGCCATAGCTGACGTAGAGCTTCAGTTGGCCGCTGCCGTCGACGTCGCCAAGCTGCACGTCGGTGATTCCGCTGTGGGGGTTCTGCAACGCGTCCTGCGGATAGTGGGCCACGACGTTCCACTTGTCGTCCAGGACGTGGCATCGCTGATTGCTCCAAAGGAACGCCGCGCAGTAGCGACGGCCGTCCGCGCCGACGGCCGTCCGCAGGCAGCCGACGTATTCCTGCGGCGCCAGCCCGAGTGGATGCCGGGCCAAGACCTTTCCGTCCGGTCCGACTTCGGCCAGCGAGTTATAGTTCTCGACCGCCAGGAGCCGCGGCGACGCACCGGTCAGGACCAAGAGGTTTCCGGGCGATTTCACCTCCGTGCATTTCCAAAGCGGCGAGAGCTTCAGCCGGGTGGGCTCGGTGCGCGGGGCCACCTTCGTTTCCGGCAACTTCATCTCCTCGATAACCGTATCGCCCGAGGCGCCGTCCTTTGCCGCCGGCTTCGCCGGACCGAGCGACTCCTCCGGCTTATCGGCGCCCTTGGCGAAGCTGGTCAGGAAGTCAAGCTGCTGCTGGTATTCCATCTGCGCGTCGGCCGAGACGTCTTCGCCGGCCAACAGCTTGTCAATCCGCTGCGGCAACGACTTGACCAGATCCGGCCGCGCGCCTCGTTCGCAATGCTGAACGATCCCCTTGTCGTTGATCACGAGCAGCGCGGGCGGCGCGGCCAGTCGCAGCGCGGCGGCCGATTGCTTGGCGTCTCGCAGCAACGGCACGCGCACTTTCAGATCGTCCAGCGCCCGCGTGGCGTCGCTGTTCTTCAGTTCCATCGGATCGATGCACACGGCATAGAACGCCACCTTGGGATTGTCTTTGTAGCGTTGATACACCTGATCCAGGTCCAGCAAGCTCTGTTTGCACTCCGGGTATCTGACGGACCAGAATCCGAACACCGCGACCTTGCCGGCAATCGTGTCGGGCGTGACCGCCTTGCCGTCGAGACTCTGGAAGTCGAAGCGGGGCGTCTTGAGCTTCAGCAGTTCGCTCATGCTCGGCGGAAGCAGAAACGGAACCACCTTGGCGTCCTTCGGCACTTCATACTTGAACGCCGCCGGTTCGACCGGCGCGTCGAGCGCCGCGCCGGGGAAATCGGCGATCATCGACATATGGTCGATCGGCTGCTCCTGGTTCATCATCTGGCGATACTGATCGGTCGGCAGAACCACCCGCCGCAACACGAACGTCTTCTGATCGATCCAAAAGGTCGTCGTGCCGATCCCGTCTCGCGCGACCTTGACGCGATAGCAGTCGCGGCCGTCGATCTGTTCCGAATCGGAGAGGACCGGCTCCTCGCCGCCATCGAGCAGCGCATCCATCGGCTTCTCGCCCAGCAGGAGCATAACCTGGGGCATCATGCCGGCGAACCCGCTGTTCAGGGCGTCGGTCAGCACGAAGTCGCGGAAGACGGATCGAAGGACCAGTCGCGATGGGGCGTCGGTCAGCAGCACCTGGCCAGGCAGCCGCTCGACCGCCGCGAACACGTGTTTGCCATCGCAGACGAGACGGCCGGCGTAGGCCTCGACCCGAATCTTGTTCGGCCGTTGGATCGCGAGCGAGAACTTCGCCGTCTCGTCGCGAACCGCTCGGCCATCGTATTCGGCCAGCCAGCGAACCGTGCCATGATCGGCGTAGCTCGATGCCTTGCGATAGACGGCGGCCATCCGTTCGAGGACTTGGCGGCCTGTGGTCGGCTTGGCCGCGGCGTCGTTCGCGCCTGGCTGCGCGACCGCCGTCGCGTCGGACGGCGTGCCGCCTTTCGGCTGCGACGGTTGGCTTCGGCTGCAACCGACAAACGCGGCGAGGCCCAGGAGGGATATCGCGGTGAATCGACGAAGAGAGAGATGCATCGTTTGCTCCGCAGAACGTGTTCTTGCCATGACGCTAGCTCCGGCCACGCACGTGGGTTTTGCACTCCTCACGCCGCGTGGCGCCCCGTTTTGTACTCATCACGCTCCGCGTGATGCCGGCGCGGCTCAACACTGGCCTCACGCGGAGCGTGAGGAATACAATATGTTCATCGCGCTCTTGTACTCATCACGCTCCGCGTGATGCCGGCGCGGGCTCAACACTGGCCTCACGCGGAGCGTGAGGAGTCCATGGGACGGCGGCCATTATTCGTAAACCGCGACCGGGCGTAAAGCTCGACTTCTTGACCGCGCCTGGATTCGGCGGGATAATGGAGGCTATTCGCGTGAGACTCTTTACCCATTCGCTTCATCTTCGCCAGTGTGTGCCATGGCCGACGTTCGTTACGGGAACAATTCGTGCTTGCAGATCGAACTCGCCGATGGCGCTGCCTGCGAGGTAGGCGTTCCGCGCGGTGAGCCGCTCGCCGATGTGGTGGCCGCGGCGGCCGCTGCCCTGACCGAGCCATTGGACTACCCGCCGCTCCGGCAGAGCACAACGCCGGGCGACCGCGTCGTGGTCGCCCTGGACCGCGGGGTTCCCCGAGCGGCCGAGCTCGTGTTGGCGGTCGTCGAGTCGTTGACCGACGCCGGCGTCGATGCCGATGGCATCACCGTCCTCCGTTCGCCGTCCGACTGCGACACCGGCGCCGACGATCCCCGGCGGCTTCTGCCGGCGAGCTTGCGAAAGCGAGTCGCCCTGGTCACCCACGACGCGGCCGACCGCCGGCAGCTTGCCTACCTGGCGGCCAATGAGGCGGGCGAGGCGATTCTCATCAATCGAGCCCTGCATGACGCCGACCTGGTGGTCTCGATTGGCTGCCTCCACGGCGATCGCGCCGCTGGCTACTTTGGCGTCCACACAGCAATCTATCCGACGTTTTCCGACACGAAGACCCTCCAGCGATTCCGCGACCTCGGGTCGCTCAACGGCCGGGGCGTGCAGAAACGCGAGTACATCGTCGAAGCGAACAACGTTGCGTGGCTCCTGGGCGTCAACTTCACGCTCCAAGTGGTGCCAGGCGGCGGGGAACAGGTGTTGCACGCGCTGGCCGGCGAGCCGGACGCTGTGCGCCGCCGCGGTCGAGAACTGTATCATGCGGCGTGGGATTGGCCGGTCTCCGATCGCGCCGGCCTAGTCGTTGCCGCGCTCGAAGGGGGCGCCGCTCAGCAGACGTGGGAGAACGTGGGGCGGGCGCTGCACGTCGCCGGCCGCTTTGTCGAGGAGGGCGGGGCCATCGCCGTCTGCTGCGGCCTCAGCGCCCGGCCTGGCCCGGCGATGCAGCACTTGGCGCGAGCCGAGTCCCGTGAGGCGGCGATGAAGCACATCGGCCATCACCGCCCGGCCGACGCGCTGGCCGCCGCGCAGCTCGTCTCGGCCCTCGAGCGCAGCCGCGTTTATCTGATGAGCCAGCTCGATCCGTCCCTGGTCGAAGAGCTCGAGATGATTCCGGTCGCAAGCCCGGAGGAACTCGCCCGCTTGGTGCAGCATCATTCGTCCTGCGTCCTCGTCTCGAACGCGCACTACGTGGTGGCCAAGGGAAGTCGCCACGGAGAGGAGGAATGACAAAGGAAATCCGAAGCCCGAAGCCCGAAATCCTAAGCTCGAATTCGGGCTTAGGATTTTGGATTTAGGATTTCCTTTGTCCTTCGTCATTTCACCGGTATGTCTAACGTAGCGGAACGAATCGCCGAGAACGTCGCTCTGGTACGTCGCCGGATTGCCGCAGCGGCCGCGAGGAGCGGTCGGGCGGCCGACGCGGTGACGCTCGTTGCCGTGACGAAGTACGTTCCGATCGACGCGGCACGTTCGCTGGTCACCCTAGGCTGCCACGATCTCGGCGAGAGCCGCCCACAGCAGCTTTGGCAGAGGGCCGCCGAACTGGCCGATCTGCCGATCCGCTGGCACATGATCGGCCACTTGCAGCGGAACAAGGCCGCCCGAACCCTGCCGCTGGTTTCGATGATTCACTCGGTCGACCGCCAACGTCTTTTGGCCGCGATTGACGCGGAGCTGGCGAGCCCATCGGCAGCCCGACGCGCAATCGAGGGTCAGATTAGCGATTTTCCTCGCTCGCGCTTCGAGCCAGTGTCTGGCGCCCTGCCGGTGCTGCTGGAAGTCAACGTCTCGGGCGAATCGGCGAAGCACGGCTTTTCGCCAGGCGACATCGAGCCGCTGCTGGCTGGCCTGGCTGGCTATCGGAACGTTTCCGTCCGCGGGCTGATGTGCATGGCGGGACTGGAAGGCGACCGGGAGACGGCCCGCCGCGAGTTTGCGTCGCTCCGGGAACTGCGAGATCGGTTGCGGCCTCGCTGCCCGCCGGAAGTCGCGCTCGATGAACTTTCGATGGGCATGAGCGGCGACTTCGAGGTCGCCATCGAAGAGGGCGCCACGATCGTTCGCGTCGGCTCGGCGCTTTT
>JBDKUC010000056.1:0-7584 GCA_039679885.1 Thermoguttaceae bacterium
ATTCCTGCTTGCTCCCAAGCTGTATGATGCCTGCCACTGGGCAATTATTCCACGGTTTCGTAGAATGGGGAGCGAATTCCCCGGTTTGAGGCCGGTTTTTTTTGAACCGCTGCGGGAATAAGTCCACCAGTCGTTGCCTCTTATATCTGAGGGCGGGCCATGGCCGGCGTGCGAGCGGCGATCGATGTGGCTCCGTTGGTCGCCCAGCATCACCAGGCTGTCTACCGCTACGCCTTCCGGCTGACCGGAGCGGTGCAGGACGCGGAAGACCTGACGCAGCACGTCTTCCTGACCGCCCAGCGGAAGATCGAGCAACTGCGCAACGCCCAGGCGGCGGAAAGCTGGTTGTTTTCAATCCTGAGGAACGCCTTCCTTCGGGAGCGAACCAAACGGCGTCCGGCCCTGGCCGCCGATCTGGACGTACGCATTGACCGCATCCCGGCCCAGCCGCCGGGGGAGGAAATCGACGAGACGCGGCTTCAAGAGACGCTGGACCGGCTGCCCGACCATTTTCGCCTGGTCGTGCTGATGTTTTATTTCGAGGAGTGTTCCTACCGCCAGATTGCCGAGGCCTTGGAGATACCGATTGGCACGGTCATGAGCCGGCTGGCCCGGGCGAAGGCGGCCCTGATGGACCTCTGGCGTGAACCGGAGCGGAAGTCGGCGACCCATGGCAGCCGAAGAGAGACCGAGGGCGTCTCAGCGCGAGGGCCAACAGTATAGGGCGTCAAATTTGGGGCGGCGTGGCCTGAAAGGGCGCGGTGGACGCGATCCCCGGCTCGTCGAACCCCCCCGCCCTTTGAGAGCGTGCCTGCACGATTTTCACCAGATTCACAGCCTTGCGACCGGCAAAAGAGACAGAGGGCATGAGAGACGCGTTTGATGTTCGTCTGACCGCCGCGATCCGGGATGTGCCGGTGCCCGACGAGCTGGCCAAGCGATTGCTCGGCCGTCTGTCGGCCGAACGGTCGCGGCGGCGTTGGCTCCTGGCGGGCGTGAGCCTTCTGGCGGCGGCAGCGACGGTTGCGGTGGCCGTCTGGTTGGGCGCGCCCCGCGACGGGCGTTTCTCGGAGCAGGTTGCCATCGACCAGGCGATTCGCGCCTTCGGTCTTCCTGCGGACAGCCACAGCCACTTGCTGTCGAAGACGGTGCCGCCCGAGGCCTATCCGATCAGCTCGATGGTGACCTGTCCCCGCGGAACCCGCTGGCGGCCGCTGGACAATTTTCTTGGCCGCAAAGGGCTGATCTATGACCTTCCCGGCGCCGTGCGCGCCTCGCTCTACGTCGTCGAAAGCGGTTCCGAGGCATTTGCGACGATGCCGAGCCTTCGGCCTTTCACGACGGCGGGCCGATGCGCCTCGGCTTGGCAAGAGGGCACTCTCCTGTACGTCCTCGTCGTTCAAGGCGAGGCGGCCGACTATGAAGGCTATCTGAATCTGCCACGAAGCCCCGTGGCGTGATACGCTGCTGGCGCGCCCCGAAAGGGCGAGGGTGTGTCGTGGCCGTAGTGTGCCTCGTACATGACGGTGTTTATCATGCGGGAGATGGAGAGGCTGGGGTGCCATGTCCCACGCTTGTCGTGGGCATGAGCAGCGGCAAACATGCTTGCTGTCTCGCTGCGCTCGCTTAGCAAGCATGGCACCATAAGTCACCATTTGTTTGAGACACTACACTAGACATCAAGGAGGACACTCGGATGCCCATTCAATTCACATGCCCTCACTGCGGAACGACCACGAACGTTGCGGATCAGTACGCAGGCCAGACCGGCCCTTGCTCGCATTGTGGGAAGACGATTGTGATTCCGTCGAGCGGGCCGGCCGTCTACGCCCCCGCCACGCCGGTGAAGAGCGGCCTGGGCGTCGGTATGATCGTTCTGATCGTCGCCCTGGTGATGCTCGTCGTCATTCTGACCGTCGGAGGAGTTCTTGTCGCTCTGTTGTTGCCGGCCGTCGGGGCGGCGCGGGAGGCCGCCCGCCGGATGCAATGCACCAACAACCTGCGCCAGATCGGCATGGCGATGCTTCAATATGAGTCGCAAAACGGGACGCTGCCGCCTGCTTTCATCCCGGATAAGAATGGGAAGCCGATGCACAGTTGGCGGGTGTTGATCCTGCCCTACCTGGGCCAGCAGTCGCTCTATTCGCAGTACCGGTTTGACGAACCGTGGAACAGCCCGCACAACGCCGCGTTGGCCAACCGACTTCCTGCGGCCTATCGCTGTCCGAGCGAGTCGCCGCAGTTGAGCCAGACCAGCTACGCGATGATCGTCGGGCCGCACGCGATTTCCACCGGTCCGACCGCGCACGCTGTCGTCGATCTCGCGGGGCAAGCCTCGACCACGATCATGGTTGCCGAATGCGGCGGGGCCGGAATCAACTGGATGGAACCACGCGACATTGACACCCGGACGATGGTCAACTTCACCAGCACGGCCGGCGGCGTCAGTGTGCAGCCGGCGGCGCCGGGAATCAACAGTTGCCACCTGCACACGGCCAACGTCCTTTTCTGCGACGGCCGCGTGCAAACGATCAACGCGACGATGGATCGCCAGGTTTTGGATGCCCTGCTGAGCATCGACAAGCAAGGGAAGACCTTGCCGCCAGAGTTCTGAGTTCTGGCCACGTATCGAGAACGCGCGGCGTTGTGTCTTGCGCCGCCTGCCCATCTTCACCACCCGGCAGGTCCTTCTCAAGTCTCGCGGCCGGTAGAACCGATACGATTGACGCGGCACTGTCGGATTGGACAGGCTGTTTCCGGTTTCCAGCGTCCTGGACTGGAGAAATCCATCCATGTGGCTTCAACCGCTCACGCACTGGCTTCTCGTCGTGACCCTGGCATCGCAGGTGGGTCGCGGGCCGGCGCCTGCGCCGCCGCCGCTGCCACAACTCGTGCCGATGCGTCAGGCGTTGTTCGCCATTCCGTATCAGCTCGATCGGACAGAGGACACGACGCGGCAGCCGGTCGAGGTGCAGTTGTTCGTTTCGGTCGATCGGGGAGCGCACTGGCAGTTCTACGCCAAGGCGCCGACGACGCAGCCGAACTTCCCGTTCCGCGCCGGCGGCGACGGTGAATTCTGGTTCGCCATCCGGACGGTCGATCGCTCGGGCCAAGCGCGGCCGGCGACGATCAGCGGCCCCGGGCTCCGCGTGCTCGTCGATACGAAGCCTCCGGTCGTGCGTCTCTCGTCGCAATTGCGTGCCGACGGTCAGGCGAGTATCCACATCGAGATTGACGAGACAACGCCGAAGCCTGGCGGATTGAGCATCGTCTATCGCCCATCACCGACCGAGCCTTGGCAGGCGGTGCGGATCGATCCGCAGGCGATCAGTTCGTCGGCGGGGCATCAAACGGGCGAGATCGCCTTCTGGCCGAAGCTCGGATCGAGCGACATGGTCGTCCGGGCCGACGTCACCGATCTTGCCGGCAATTCGGCGACCGCGCAGGCGAAGGTCCTTCCGGTGCAAAGCAACGGGCAGCGGCAGCAGAGTCCCCAGGCCGGCAACCTTTCGTCACCTTATGGCGGGAAAGCCGAGGGGAACACGGGCAACGCGTTCCAGCCGTCGGCCGATGGCAAGCCGAACGCGGCAGGCGGTGGCCTTGCGGCGTCGTTCAACAAACCGGCGGGCAACTTGGGGACTGGTCAGAGCGCCGAGCCGCGCGGCTCGGTCGCCATCGCCATCAACCCGCCGATCGGCAGCCGCTATTCGGGCAACGGCGGCCCTGCCCTGAGCAAAGCCTCGGTCGGCGTTCTCCCGCCGGGCGAGCGGCCGCGCTGGGTCAACTCCCGCTTGTTCGAGCTCGAGTATGACGTCGACAGTGTCGGGCCGTCCGGCATCGGACGCGTCGAACTCTGGGGCACGCAGGACGGCGGCAAGAGCTGGCGCAAGTTCCCCTTGGGGAACAGCCGCCGCAGCCCCCTGCTGGTCAATGTCGATGAGGAAGGAATCTACGGGTTCCGCATTGTCGTGACCAACGGCGCAGGCCTCGGCGGCAAGCCGCCTCGTGGCGGCGATCTGCCCGACCTGTGGATCGGTGTCGATCTGACCAAGCCAACCGCCCGGCTCGTCGGGGCCCAACAGGGCGCGGACGCCGAGACGGGCCATCTGATTATCACCTGGCAGGCCGACGACCGGATGCTGGCCCCGCGGCCCGTCTCCCTTTCGTTCAGCGAAACGCGCGCCGGGCCATGGCTGCCAGTCGCCAGCGGCCTCGAAAACTCCGGCCGCTATGCCTGGTCGATCGACAACCGCCTTCCCGCGAAAATCTATCTGCGGTTGGAAGTCCGGGACGAGGCGGGCAATGTGGCCGTCCACGAGCTGGCCGATCCGGTGCTGATCGACCAATCACGCCCGACGATTCGCATTCGCGACGTCCGGCCGCTGGGCGACTCCGGCTCGCGATCGACGCTCTGGCGCTGACAGTGTACTCCTCACGCTCCGCGTGAGGCTGACAGTTGGGCGAAATCTGCGCTTTGTGGAAAGCTTAACGGCTCTCTCATCACGCTGCGACGGCGGTCTCGCCCGAAATGCTGCTCAGGACGCGACCAACGGTCGCGGCTTTTTACTTGAGCAGCGCGAGCCGGAGGAAGTCGAGCGCCTGCTTTGCCAGATAGACGTGACGCAGCTCGGGGTGGAAGCGGAACGAGAGGGTTTGGGTCTGGACGCCGGCCGGCGAGGCCAAGGCGATGGTGACCGGCTGAGACATGCCGCCCTCACCCCCTGCCCCTCTCCCAAAGGGCGAGGGGAGATCGCCGCCGCCTCTCCGATTGCGGTCCATAGCGCCGGCCCCAGCGCCGCCGATGGCCAGCCCGTAGTTCGAGTGGAACTCGTCGCGGCAGCGGATCGCGATTGCGTCGGCCGGCTCGGCGTCGGTCAACACCAGGCCGCCGCGATAGACGTGGGACGAAGTCTTGGCGGCGGAAAGCCAGTGTGAGAGCAGGCCGGAGGTGATGCAATCGGCCGTGGCGAGCGTCTCGGCCCGGACGTCGAGCAGCCGGGCAACGGCATCTTGCAGCTGGTCGTCCTCTTCGCCGAAGACGAGTTTGCCAAGGCATTGGCGAATCGTCGTTTCGGTCGGTTCGATCGCCGCGAGGCATTCGGCCTCGGTCGCCCCTTCAGCGGCGATCCGCAGCGTGACCGTCGCCTTGCTGGCCGTGATGCCGACGGTCGGCCTCCGGCCGCGGCGGATCATGTCGGGCAGCATCGACTCGACCTGGCTCTCGCCGGCCCCGAAACAGTGGATTCGCCGATAGCGGATCACTCGGCGAGCGGGGCCGAGCATTTCGACGATTGCCGGCGCGACGGTCTCTCGCCACATTTCGACCATCTCGGCCGGCACGCCCGGCAGGCAGAAAATGCGCCCGTCGCGCGGCGTTTCCAGATCGATGCCGGGGGCCGTGCCATGCGGATTGGGAACCACGCGGCTGCCGGCGGGAAAGAACGCTTGGATTTCGTTTTGCGGCGGCATCTGCCGGCCGAGCCGGGCGAAAATCGAGCGGACGTGCTCGAGCGCCTGCGGCTCCAATTGCAGTTCGCGTCCGGTCGCCTCGGCCAGGGCCTGACGCGTCAGATCGTCGGCCGTGGGACCCAGCCCGCCAGTGGCCACGACCAGGTTGGCCCGGGCGATGGCTTGGCGAAACACTTCGACGCAGGGCGACAGTTCGTCGCCGACGGTCGTGTGGTAGAGCGTTCGGACGCCCAACTCAGAGAGCCGCTGGCTCAGCCATTGCGAGTTCGTATCGAGCGTCTGACCACTGGTGATCTCGTCACCGATGGCGATGATTTCGGCGTTCACCAGGGCGGGCCTCTAATGCTTGAAGTGCCGGCGTCCGGTGACGATCATGGCGATGCCGTGGCGGTTGCAGGCCGCAATCGAGGCGGCGTCGTTCTTCGACCCGCCCGGCTGGATGACGGCCGTCACGCCGGCGGCCGCCGCGACCTCGATCGAATCGGGGAACGGGAAGAAGGCGTCGGAAGCCATCACGGATCCGATGGCGCGATCGCCGGCCTTGCGAACGGCAATCTCGACGGAATCTACGCGGCTCATCTGCCCGGCCCCGGTGCCCAGGAGCGTTCGGTCCTTGCAGAGAACGATCGCGTTCGATTTGACGTGCCGCACGACGTTCCATGCGAAGCGAAGGTCCTCCCATCGTTCCGCGGGGACCTGCTTCTCGGTCACGACCTTCCATTGGTCTTCCGGATCGGCCAGGACGTCGGCCTCTTGGACCAGCATGCCGCCGTCGATGCAGCGGTAGGTCCAGGACGGCTGCGGCCATTCCAGATCGCCGACCTCGATCAGCCGCACGTTGTTCCTCCACTTCGGCTTGGTCGTCAGGATCTTCATCGCTTCTTCGTGGAAGTGGGGAGCGACGATCGCCTCGACGAACAAGCCGGGCGCCGAGAGGGCCTCGGCCACGGCCGGGTCCACCGTGCGGTTTAGCCCGAGCACCGAGCCGAACGCGCTCAGCGGGTCGCCATCGAGGGCTTGCTGCAAGGCGGCGACCAACGTTTCGGCCACGGCGGCGCCGCAGGGGTTGCTGTGCTTGATGACGACGGCGGCCGGGTCGGTGAACTGGCGGACGATGCCCAGCGCGCTGTCGAGATCGGTGATGTTGTTGTAGGAAAGCTCCTTGCCGTGCAGCACCCGGCCGGCGACGATGCTGGCGTTCCGCTCGTCGTGCCGGGCGTAGAGCGCCGCCTGCTGGTGCGGGTTTTCGCCGTAGCGGAGCCGCATCCGCCGGGTCATGCCGAGCGTGACCACCTCGGGGAACGGCCCCTCGTCGCTCGAATGGATAAAGTAGTCGGCAATCGCCCGATCGTAGCGGGCCGTGTGGGCGAACGCCTCCGCCGCCAGACGGCGGCGCAGCAGCGGCGTCGTGCAGCCGTGGGCCGTGACCTCATCGAGAATCTCGGAATACTGCGAAGCGTGGGTCGCGATCGTCGTGAAGGCGTGGTTCTTCGCCGCCGCGCGAACCATCGTCGGCCCGCCGATGTCGATCTGCTCGATCGCTTCGGCCATGCTCACGTTGCCGCGGGCGATCGTCGTCTCGAACGGATAGAGGTTCACCACCACCAACTCGAAACTGAGGATGCCATGCTCGGCCAGGGCCTTCATGTCGTCCGGGTTGTCGTAGCGGCAGAGGATCCCGCCGTGGACCTTCGGATGGAGCGTCTTCAAACGGCCATCCATCATCTCGGGGAATCCGGTGTACTCGGCGACATCCTTGACCGGAATGCCCTCCGCTTCGAGGTGCTTGCGGGTGCCGCCTGTGCTGTAGAGCTCGACTCCGGCGGCGGCCAGTCCGCGCGCAAAACCGGCAAGCCCCAGCTTATCGCTGACGCTCAGCAAAGCACGTTGAACCCGTGGCGATTCCATACCCTATCGCTCCTCAGGGGATCGCACTCCCCTGCTCATAGCCTTCCGAAAAATCCTGTTGTCTGCGGTTGGCGGTCATCATCGCCAACACGTTAAGGTGTACGGATTTCGGCTCGAAGAGTCAAGGACCCCCGGTGGTAGGACAGGACGACTGCAAAGTTGTTCGTAGTTCCGGCTTTAGCCGGTCATTTGCCGCCTAAAGGCGGA
>JBDKUC010000192.1:0-30967 GCA_039679885.1 Thermoguttaceae bacterium
GATGGAATACAACCAGGCCCGCGATCGGTTGGCCTCGATCGAGAAACTGCTCGGCGCCCTGCTGACGAAGCTGGCTGCTCGCAGCCAAGTGCCCATCGAGGGGATGGTCGTCATCGGCGACGGGCTCAACACGGTCGGCATGACCGCCGAGGCCACGAAGCAATACCAGAAGATTCTCGATCGCGCGGAGGCCGACCCGAAACTCGGCGACAACGCCAAGCGAGCTGTGACCCGGGTGCGTTCGCAGTTGGCCGGTCTGCTCCGCCGAGACGGAAAGTTCGACGAGGCGCTCCGGATCATCGATCAACTGATTAAGGACAACCCGAACGCCCTCGAACCGTTGATGGAAAAGGGCCGCATCCTGAACGACTGGAGCGAGCAGACGCCCGAACGCTTCAACGATGCGGTGGCGCACTGGGTCATGCTGCGGACCCGTTTGCAGGCGCAGAAGAACCGGCCGCCGGAATACTACGACGTGATGTACAACGTGGCCGCCTGCCTCGTGCGCGAGGCCGACAAGTCGGAGGACAAGGGCATTGTCGCCGATCGCGCGAAGAAAGCCGAGCAGGTGCTCAAGTCGTCCTTGGTCTTCAGCCCGAAACTCAACGGGCCAGAAACCGTCGAGCGCTATAAGGCATTGCTCAGGAAAGCCATCACGCTGCAAGGGCGTTCACCGGACAAAGAAGGGCACAAGTCGCCATGACCGCCAGGGTACTTAACGTACTCCTCACGCTCCGCGTGAGGCCGTGTCGGCCGCTCGCCGTGCTTGTCGCCATGTTGGTCGTCGCCGCCGCATCTGGCGGCCAGCCCAACGAACCGGCGAAGAAGCCCTCGAAAGAGCCGCCGGCGGCAAAGGCGGCCACGCCGCGGAAGCGGCTCGACGGCCTCGGATTCTCCGTCGCCCCGAAAGAAGGCGGGAAGGCCCGCACCAGCTTCTTCGGTCTCGTCGGCGAAGGTTACAAGTTCGTTTACGTGTTCGACCGCTCCGGCAGCATGGGCGGCGACGGGCGGAAGGCGCTGCGAGCGGTCAAGGCCGAGCTGATCGAGAGCCTCAAAAACCTCGACACGGTTCACCAATTCCAGATCGTCTACTACAACGAGCGGCCAGTGCAGTTCAACCCAAGCGGCAATGCTGGCCGGCTGGCCTTCGCCACGGACGAGAACAAGGACCGCGCGGCCAGTTTTCTCGATGCCGTCACTCCCAGCGGCGGAACCGACCACGAGGCGGCCCTGCGGCTGGCGGTCCGCCTCCATCCGGACGTGATCTACTTCCTGACCGACGGGGACGATCCGAAAATGACCGCCACCCAGCTGGAGAAGATCCGCGATCTTGCGGCCGGCGTGCTCATCAATACGGTCGAGTTTGGCCCGGGGCCAAAGCCGGAGGAGCCAAGCTTCCTTGCCAAGCTGGCCGAACAGAATGGCGGTGGCTACACCTACGTCGATCTCTCGAAGCGACGCGACAAGAAGAAACCGGCGAACGCCGAGAAGTGAGCTGTCACCCCTATTGCGCGGCCGACTTCGTCCCATCGGGCGAACCGCTGATCGGCGTGCCAGGCGGCAGCGGTCGGGCCGCGATCGAGTAGTTCAATCGATACAGTTCCCTCCGAACCTGCCGGAAGGCATCGAAGCCGTCCGGATAGACCCAGATGGTGATCGTCGTTCGGCCTGGCAGGATCTTCACCAGAGCCTGCAGGAAGTCGGAGTTCTCTTGCAGAGCCAGGCGGACCGGCTCGCCCAGATCGTCCGACTCGGGGATCAGCTCGAATTTGCTCACCCGGACGAAACTGCCGCCGCGCCCCGTCTCGCGCATCATTTCCGGCGTGGCGTCACGCCGTTCGAGCGTGTAGCGGAACCGAAAACCGTCAACGGGCCCGATCGTATCGGTCAGCTCGTCGCCATTCGAGAGCTGCGAGGCTTGCTGCCGCAGTCGGGATTTGACCCGATCCACCAGCCCGTCGATCGGCACGAACACCACGCGTCCGTGGCTGATCAAAAGATGCGCCTCGGGGCCGTCAACGCTCCGGCTGATCGGCGTTGCATAGCTCTCGATGACAATCGGCTCGCCAGGCTGGTTCTCAATTCGGCGTCGCTCCTCGACGAGTCGGTTCAGCTCAAGCTGTGAGTCCGACAGGCCGCGAGCGGCGTCGAAGCTTGCCTGCCTGCCGCGTTCGAGCTTCTCTCGCCGCTCCCGGATTTTCTCCTCGGCGGCGACAGCCACCGTGGCCAGCAGATCCCGTTCGGCCGCGCGCACGGCCGATTGCCGCTTGATGTTGTTGATCTCCTCGGCGATTTTGTAGACGTCGCCGCGCAGCGAGAGCTCGGCGCCGCGGTCTTTCTCCAGCTCGGCCAACGCCGGATTGGACGGAACCGCCGTCTTCAGTGGTGTGTTCTTGATTCGCGCGCCTTCGAGCACCACCATGATAATCATGATGCTTACGACGCTGGCCACGATGTCCAAGAAGGAATCGCCATTGACCGGTTCAGCGTTGTCGAAGACGGGGCGTGCCATTGCGAGTAGTCAGTAATCAGTAATCAGTAATCAGTAATCAGTAATCAGTAGTCACTAGTCAGTAGTCACTAGTCAGTAGTCACTAGTCACTCTCCACTATCCACTATCCACTATCCACTATCCACTATCCACTATCCACTATCCACTATCCACTATCCACTATCCACTATCGCCTCTGCACCGTAAGGCCGCTTCCTTCCAACGACCGAGCCAGGTCCGTGTAGCGCTGCTGCGCGTCCGGGGCGACAGAGACCTGCAGCACAGGACGCCAATACATGCCGCGGCCGGCCATCCCCCAACCTTCCATCTGTTCCCAGATGGCCGAGACAAGCGTATCGATCGACGAGTCGGTGCGAGCACCCAGACGCACGACCCGGCTATTGCTCGGGCCGCGATCGGAAAGCACCACGAGACGGTCGGCGTAACACTCGATGCGAATGGGGCGCGTCAACCCAACAGAGCCTCGGCTCGCACTGCGCAGCGCCCAATCGTCGCCGCTGCGATCGATGCGAGTGTTTTCATGCCGATTTCGCTTCTGAGCTGCGAAGTCGTCCTTTTTCTCCGGCCGGTCCGGCATGTCGGGCGTCGGTTCCCACTCGCCTGGCCGAAGCGCATTGCCGCGCGTGATTTGTGCCGTCGACGAGTCATCGCCGCGCAACGGCGACGCCGGCTGCTCGCGGGCGGGCCGGCCCGCGACGTAGCCTTCCGGCCGGTCGGAATTCCCATCGCCGTTTGTTGAGTTGCCCGATCGAGCGACGCCGGTTGCCGTTTGGCCCGCGCCGGGGTCGCTAAGCCGCGGCCCGGTTGGCGAGGCATAGCCAGGCCCACGCTGAACGCCGTCAGGAGCGCCGCCCACCGATGAGCCGTAGGCGGCGGACGAAGTTGCCGCGGCGGGGCCCATGCCACGGCCCGATTCGTAGCCGTCGCCGCCCGCCGACCGGCCGGTGATTGCAGCGTCGGGGTTTCCGACCGATGACATGCGGCGTGGACCGGCCAGTGCCGGCCCGTCAGCGAAGCTGCCAGCGGGCGTATCACTGCCGCCACTGGGCACTGAAGTGCCCAGCCCTCGATCGCCGGCAGGGGTTGCAGAGGCGTATCCCAGCCCTTGGCTGCCGACGGGGGTTGCAGACGGGGCGGCGCCTGATGCGCCAAATCCGCCTTGCCCTGGCGCGCCGCCGACCATGGCGCCGCCGGCGTCTTGATCGCCGAAGCCCGTTGCGCCGCCGCTGCCGTCGCCACGCTCGCCGTGTGCGACGCCGCTGGACGGTACGCCGTCCCCAAAGTCTCTCTCCTCGCTCCTTCGGATGCGGCTCCGGCCGTACTGGCGTGGAGCGGAAGCGGCCAGGCGTGCTTCGCTCTCCCGACCGCCAGCGATCACTTGGCGATAGATGTCGGCCAGTTTGGGGTCGGGCGGCTGATAGGCGATCTTCCAATCGTCGCCAATCAGCTCGTAGCCGAACTCACTACCCCACGACTTCATGGCTGCGCGGGCCGCGTAGAAGGCCACGATGCCATCGGGACGCACGAGCAGCATGGGATACGGTTCGCCCACTTGCGGGTCGATCTCCTGGGCGGCACGGAGGTATTCGCGGGCCGCGCGGAGGGCGGCGGCCATCGGATTACCGGGGCCCAATGGCCCGTCGAAGTCGGCCGCGCTGAGCCGCACCCCTTCCGGCTGCAACACGACGGCGTCGCCGCGACATTCGATGTAGATCGGCCGCCGATGCGTCTGGTTCGGCCCCTCGTAGGGCACGACGGCGAAGGAGCGTTTCCGCGTCGCGGCCATCCTCCGGGCTTCGTCGAGATCACGCTTTGCCGTTTCGATTTGGCCGCGGAGGCGCTGCACGTCCGCCGTCGATTGAGCCTCCTGTTGGCCGCTGCCCTGCTCGAGCCGGTCCAGGTTGGTCATCGCTTCCCGGCAGCGTTCGATCCGGCTTCGCAGCTCGCGCGAGTGTTCCTCGAAGTGTCCCAGTTCGAGGCGTGCGTCGTCCAACTGCGATTGTGTCTTGCGGCGAGAGTCCTTTAGCTTCTCGATTCGCCACTTCACGTCTTCCTGCGCGGTCTGAAGCTCGCCGGCCATCCGGGCAACCTGCTCTTGGGCCTTCGCCTTGGCGGCAGCCTCGGCCTGCGAGCGGGCCGTGCGCGACACGGCCATCAGCAAGGGGACCAGTGCGCCCATGGTGCAGATCAACACCGCGAGAAACGGGAACAGCGCGACGCTGGGTCCCGGCCTCGGCCGTCGTCGGTGTTGCAACTGCTGACTTGCTTTCATGCCGCGTGTGCCGCCCGCCGCGTCGGTTCGAGATGGATTGATGACGTGGGCGACTCGGCCAGCCGAGCGCTAAGCATGTTCACGGCCGCCGCGAGGCTCAAGACGGTTTGCTCGAAATGCTTTGCACCGGCCAGGGCGGCCAGATTTCGGTTCAGCGCGTCCTCGAGCTTGGCGACTTGGCCCGCGGCCTCGACGGCTCGTTCGAGCACCTCGGCGCCGCCGGCCAACTTGGCCGTCGCCGCGCTCATCGCCGCGGTCAGCTCGCCGCCGGCAGTATGGGTCAGTTCGGCCCATTGGCGGCCGGCCGACTCGATCGAATTGCGCCATAGCTCGGCCTGTCGCTGAGCCAGAAGTTCGGTCGCCTGCAGCAACGTTTCAGCCATCTTTCGCAAGGCGACCAACTGGCCGTCCGCGTCGTCGGCGATCGTCTCTTCGCTGGGCGAAAAGCAACCGGCCAGTTCTTGCTGCACCCGTAGATCGACCTGCTCGAGCAGCGTGTTCTCGGACCGCTCGACGGGGAAGTGGATGAACATCAGGACGATCGAGAAGGTCAAGGCCAATGCGGTGGTGTCGAACTTCAAGGCCAGACCGTGGAAGATGTCGAGTGTCGAGGATTGGCCCGCGCCGTCGGCCATCTTAGCCGCCCCGCCGAGCATCATCGTGATGCCGATCACGGTGCCCAAGAAGCCGAGCATCGGGATCGCCCAAACAATGACGCGGAACAGGCCGTAGCCGGCGTGCAGTCGGGCCGCATCGCTGTCGGCGAGGTATTTCAGCTCGTCGTCTAGCATCCGCGTGCTGCCGTGGCGGCGGACGTGCGCCAACGCGGCGCGGACCCGGCAGACGTAGTATTCACCCTGTCGCCGCCCAGGCAGCCGATCAAGCCGAGCGAGCAGGCCGTCGCACGCTTCGGCCGGCTCCTGCGATGGCTCGACCGACCCCAGAAGCGAGTCGCGAAGACCGGCTCGCTGCGCAACCGTATCGAACGCCTTGATCACCAACGCGGCAAGTCCGATCGCAAACATCACGGTCTCGATGTACTCGACCGGATGGTTGGTGAAGTAGCGTTCGACGAATGGCACCCGCAGGGGGCCGCCATGAACCAGGGCGTAGAAGCCCGCAGCCCCCAGGCCGCCCCACAAGAACGGCGATCGCGTCACGCTTTGAATGGCTTGGCCGATCTTACCCATCTTCCGACTGATTCCTTTTCATTGACCCTACCGCCGGCGCAACGATCAACGGGCGCGCCGCAGCCTCAAAATCGACGTAATCGGCACCGATGATGAGCAGAATCGCCCGTCTGACGCAGACTGGGCTCTATACGAAGAAAACGCCGGCGCGTAAAGACAAGCTGCGCAATGCTGCGAGACCTGGGGCGATTTCTCGACCGTCGCCCTACAGTCCGCAAAGTTTGCCACAAGTGATTCCGGTCGGCAAACCGATGATGAATGTCTAGCACGAGCCACTCACCAGTAGCTCGCACTTATCGATCAGATTCCCAGGGGGGGAAACAGTCCGGCGCCGGCCCCAATGCGGGTCGCCCGGACTGTTGCGTTTCTTGGGCCGCGTCGCTCGCGGCACACTGAAGCATCGTGGCGGCAGGCGGACTGCAAAGTCCGTTGCAGGCGTTCGTAGTTCCGCCTTTAGGCGGCAAATGACCGGCTTCAGCCGATATTCCGACTGAAATCGCCGCCTCATGCATGGCGGAACGACGAACGACTCCGCAGTGTTCCTCGGCGTTCTTCGCCCACGATTGCCCACCTGATCGGCCCCCATTATCATGTGGGGAGTGAGGAAACCAAATGCGGATCATTCTAGCCCGGCCGCGGGGGTTCTGCGCGGGCGTCAATATGGCCATCGAGGCCCTCGAGTCTGCCATCGTCGCCCATGGGACGCCGCTGTACGTCTATCACGAGATCGTACACAACAAATGGGTGGTCGACTGGTTCCGGCGGCAAGGGGCGGTGTTCGTCAACGATCTGGCGAGCGTGCCGGAGGGGGCCCACTTGCTCTATTCGGCCCACGGCGTGCCGCCCGCCGTTCGCGACGAGGCTGCCCGACGGGGCCTGAAGACGATCGACGCCACCTGTCCGCTAGTCACCAAGGTTCATCGCGAGGCGATCCATTTTGCCAATCAAGGCTTCACGGTGCTCCTCATCGGCCACGCCGATCACGACGAGGTTGTCGGCACGATGGGGGAGGCCCCCGAGGCGATCCGTCTCATCGAGACGTCCGCCGATGTGGACCTGATCGAGATTTCAGACCCGAATAAGGTTGCCTATCTCACCCAGACAACGCTCTCGGTGGACGACGCCAAGCGAATCATCGAGCATCTGCGGCGTCGGTTTCCGACGATCGCCGGTCCGCAGCGTGACGACATCTGCTATGCTACGCAGAATCGGCAAGAGGCCGTGCGACTGCTGGCCCCGCAGTGTGATCTCGTTCTGGTTGTCGGAAGTCGGAACAGTTCCAACAGCCGGCGGTTGACCGAACTGGCCCAGGCGTGCGGCGTGCCGGGTCTGTTGATCGACGGCCCGGACGACATTGACCTGCAGCGATTCACCGGCAGCGAAACCGTGTTGCTGACCGCCGGCGCGAGCGCCCCCGAGTCGGTGGTGCAGGAGTGCGTCGCCCTGTTGCAAGAGCGTTTCGGCGGCTCGGTCGAGTCGGGCGGATTTCGTCAGGAACAAGTGCGGTTCCCGTTGCCGAAGATGTGAGCCGGCGGCCTTTCGACGCTGAAGCGAGGAGATTGATGAAGATCCACGACCTGGAGTTGTTTTTAGTCGGACCCGGTCAGGGCAACGTGCCGGCCGCGGATCGTCGCTTGCTGGTCCGCGTGAGAACGAGCTCCGGCCTGCAGGGTTGGGGCGAGGCGTGCCTCGCCTGGCGAACGAGCGAGTTGTACGAGCGGCGCGAGGCCCTGCTGGCCGTGTTGGCCGGGCGGAGCGTCTACGATATCGAGGAGTTGCACACGTTGGAGGCCCTCTCGCCGGCGCCGCTGCGCATGGCGGTCGAAATGGCAGTCTGGGACCTTCTGGGCCGCGTGCTTCGTCAGCCGCTCTGCAACGTGCTGGGCGGCTACTACCGGCGTCGCATCCCCATCTCGGTCCGCGTTGGCGAAAAAGGGCCGGCGGTCTTTTCTCGCACGGCCGACGCGTCGCGAAGGAGGCTGCCCACCCCGTTCGTGCCGCAGGTCTCCCGAGAGTTGGCCGACCAGGGATTTCACACACAGACCATCGTGACCGGCGGCTTTCCTGACGAGGACGTCAAGATGATCGCGGGGATCCGCGAACTGGTCGGCGACCGGATCGAGTTGCGTCTCGACGCCCAGGGCCGATTCGACCTGGAAACTGCGCGCGAAGCCAGCTCCGGTCTCGAAGCATCGGACCTTCAGTTCATCATTGACCCGCTGCACGCGCCGGCGGCTCACTCCCTGGCCAGCTTGGCCCGACAGACGACCGTTCCCCTCTGCGTTTGGCGGGCGATCCGATCGCCGGCCGACGTGTTGACCGCCGTGCGGTACAGTGCGGCGAACTATCTTGTCATTGACCTCGAACAGGTCGGCGGCATCGTGCCGGCCAGGGCCTGCGCCGCCGTGGCCGCGGCAGCCGGCGTCACTCCGTTGTTGGGCAGCCGGGCCTCGCTCGGAATCGCCGCGGCCGCGATGCTTCACCTTGCGGCCGCGACCGCCGCATTTTCCGCCGCCAACGAAATCGCGGTCGGCCAGCCGGATGATTCGATCCTCCTTGCTCCGCTGGACATCTCCGACGGCATGATTTCCGTGCCTGAAGGCCACGGCCTCGGCATCGAGATCGACCGGGCGAAGCTCGACCGCCTTCAACCGGCGTAGCCGTCCTACAGCCGCTCGGCGGCCAGCAGGGCGGCGCCGAGCGCGCAGGTGCACTGCGGCTGCGGTGCAACTTGAATCGGACAGCCCAGCACGGCGGCCAGCGCCGCATCCATGCCGGGCACCATCGCGACGCCGCCGGTGAACACCACCGGCCCGCTCGACGCTCCGCCGGTCATGGCCGCGATTCGCGTGGCGATGGCCGCCTCGACCCCGGCCGCAATGTCCTCCAGCGCGACGCCGGAAGCCAGCAGCCCGACAATCTCGGTCTCGGCAAAGACGACGCACATGCTGCTGATTGTAGCCGGCGTCCGGCTTCGCTCGATCAATGGCCCCAATTGGCCCAGCGGGACGCCGAGTTGCACGGCCAGCATTTCCAGGAACCGACCGGTGCCCGCCGCACAGCGGTCGTTCATCACGAAGTCGGCCACGGCGCCGTCGGTCCTCAGCCGCACGAGCTTGCTGTCCTGGCCGCCGATGTCGATGATCGTTCGTGCGTTCGGCAGGCACTGGCGGACGCCCCGCGTCTGGCAGGTGATTTCGGTCACGGTCGCAGCGGCCTGCCGAACCAGTTTACGGCCATATCCGGTCGCGACGACGCCGCCGACGTCGCTTCGCAGAAGGTGGTGGGTTGCCAGGAGCCGTTCCAACAGATCGTTGGCCACTCGATCCTGGTCAATTCCTTGGTCGACGACACCCATGGCGACGGGCGTCTGCGTCTCAGCGTCGACCAACACGATTTTCAGCGTCCGCGAGCCTGCGTCGATGCCTGCACAAATCATAGTCACTCGCTCGGTCCTCTGGGGCGGGCGTCAGCCTGCCATCATTGGCAGATTACCAATCCGCCTCCCGGTTGCCAACCACCCGGCCAGGACGACGGCAAAGTTGTCCGTAGTTTCGGCTTCAGCCGGTGTTCCGAGTGAAATCGCCGCCTAAAGGCGGAACTACGAACGACGATACTCGCCCGGCTACCGTAAATGCCGCCGATTCTCCTTCACCGTCTCGACCAACGCCTCCAACCGGGTGCGAAGCGTCGGTTCGAGGGCATCGGTGATCGGCGGCACTTCGATCTCAATCACGGGAACGTTACAGGTTCGCTCGAGAAGCCGTTTCAGCAGCCGGCCCTCCCAACCGCAGTGGCTCGCGCCCGGAATCCGCGAGATGACGACCGCTTCGGCGCCGAAACGCCGCAGGTCGGCCGCGATTCGCGTCCCACGGTCGACCGGCGAGCCGACCATCGGATCGGCCAGGGCCATCCGCGCCAGGCTCTCCATCGGCGGCAGATCGTCGGGAATCTGGTCCAGGGCGTGGCAGAACAGGTACTCGGTTCCGCACACTCGGCCGCCGGCGTCTTCCAGCAGGTTCATCACTCGAAGATCGGCCACCGGATTGACCCAGAAGACGCGCGCCGCCGCCGGATCGAGAACGCCATCGCCCGAGCGAACGCGGGCGCGAGCCTCGTCCAGCAGGCCCTGAAGAACGCTTGTCGCCTCGGCCTGATCGGAACAAAAATGGATGGCCAGCATTTCCGCGACAAGCATTTCCAACGCGGGCATTGGGCATCGAGCGGCCGTGTAGCAGGTCTCTCGAAGCTCGTCGAGCACCTTGCGAACCTTGTTCGCCCGGCCGATTCCGCTCCGCAATCTGGCGTCGTCCAGCGTTTGCCCCGCCAGGCGCTCGAACGCCTGCCGCACGCGTTCGAGCTCGCCGCGAACAAAGTCGACCTGACATTGCGGAGCGCGAAAGCCGCCCGGCAGCGCGACGGCCGGTTCGTCCGGCTCAGGCAGCCGGCGATGTGGCATCTCCCACCAAAAGATGTCGAACCCCAGCCCCGCCAGTCGCTGGGCGATCGCCGACAGGTCGTCGCACGTGGCCCCGACGCTGCACGTCACCAGGTCGGGCAGAGGGAAATGCGTCGCACGCGCACCGGGCGGCATGTCGCGGGCGGCGACGAACGCCCCGAGCATCGCGCGCACCGGGCAGAATGACTCATCGATGCCGTACCGGTCGGCCAGTTCGAGCATTCCCGTCCCATTTTCCATCAGGCATGGCAGCCACCACGCCCCGTCGGCGTAGAACGCCACCGCGTCATCCAGCGAGAAGGCCATCACGGGAATCGTGCCCAGGTCCTTCATCGCCCCGATCAGGTGCTTGCCTTCGGCTCGGGCCTGATGGAGCCGGTCTTCCTCGGAGCAGAGGAAGTTCCACAGCCGCAGCGCCGCCGGCGAGTTGTCCATGTGGAGCTTGGCCAACCGACGGTTGCCCTGATCGAGATGCCGCCCGAGCGAGCCGCCATAAGCCGACTCGCAGAGCCCTGCCGCCTTAAGCGACTTGTAACGCCGGTCCCACTGGCCGATCGTAATTCGCTGGGCCGGGTCTCTCATCGCAGCATCTCCATAAACGCCTCCAGGCGGCCGACCGCGACGGCGAGCCCGCGATCGCCATCGGCCATGTCGAGATGCAACAACGGCAGCGAGGTCTCCTGCCGCAGCCGTGGAAGCTCGGCGTGCCAGAGGTCGCACCAGACGTGCCGCCGCACGATCAACCCACGCACCTTGCGAACCGGCAGCTCGCGTCGCAGCCACTCATACAACGCGTCGTTCGGCCGGCGAAAGATGTCCGGAATGGAATCGAAGTAGACCCGCACGAGCTCGCCGAGCGGGTCGTCGCGCAACCGCTGGGCGTCGATCGCCGCCGGCAGCGTGCGTTCGCCCCCCTCGGAGCCATCGAGGACAATCCGCCCGCCGGCCTTCTCGATAAGCTGCAACAGCGGCCGGTCGGAGAAAAGCAGCGGTCCGCCAAGCAGGGCCAAGTTCACGCATTGCGACGTCGCGTCGCGCTCGTCGCTCGCATCGCCTGCCGCGCACGCGGCCTCAGGGCAATCGCCACGCAAGCTCGCCACGGCATCGGCGAAGGCGGTGGCCGAGAACGCCCCTCGCCGGCATCGGAGTTCCTGACGTGCGGCGTCATACCGGAGCATGGTTCGGCAGAGCGATTCTTCGTCGGGCTCGACGTGGCTAATTCTGGCCAGAAATCGGCCGAACCGTCGCAGCTCGTCTCGATAATACGAGCGAGCCGCTTCCGTCTCCCAGGTTCGCGGCACGTGCATCAGGAAGACGGGGAGCGTCGCTCGCTGCGACAGTGCAGCGGCTGCGAAGCGGGCCTGATCGCAGGTGGTTGTCAACACGATCGCCGCCGCAGACAGCCCGCGTTCCACGGCGTCGATGATCGCCGCCGCCGCGGGGCACGCGCCACGATCAGTAGGAAACCGTGAAACGCCCGTGCGCTCGCCGCCGGCTGGGACGTCGAGCCGCAGCCAGTGCGGCCGCACCCCATGCGCGGCGATCCACTCGGGCGGCACCAGCGGCTGGCAATAAGCAATCGTGCCCATCGCTTGACGGCAAATCGGCGATCCTACTGTATTCGGGACGCGGACGCAATCAAAGGACCCGCCAGGACGACTGCAAAGTTGTTCGTAGTTCCGGCTTTAGCCGGTCATTTGCCGCCTAAAGGCGGAACTACGACCGCCCGCAGCGGACTTTGCAGTCCGCCTGCCTGCCCCCCCACTGCGGAGTGACCGCTGACCGCGACCGAAATATGGCCGAAAGTGGCGTTGTATCGAATCGCGGTTGCTGCGAGAATACCGCCTCCTCGATCAGTCCGGCAACTCAGAGAACCGGCCCCGGCCGAACAACACGAACTGGCGAAACGGACTTCGCCTTGAGACCAGGAGGGAACCGATGGTCACGTTGCATGCAGCCCTGGCCGCCTTGGTGCTCACCGGCGCCGCCCAGACTCAGACGGTGTTGTTGGACTTCTACGCCGATTGGTGCGGGCCGTGCCGCCAGATGAATCCCGTCATCGAGCGGTTGGCCGCCGACGGCTACGCGGTCCAGCGGGTCAACGTTGATCAGAATCGGGCGTTGGCGATTCAGTATGGCGTGCGGACCATCCCCTGCTTCGTCATGCTGGTCAACGGCCGTGAAGTGGATCGAGTCAATGAGCCGACGACTTACAGCCGCTTGGAACGGATGTGCAAGCTTGCGGCGCCGCCGGCCGTTGCCCAGCCATCGCCGTTGATGCGAGCGCAAGACGGTGCGTCGGCCGCTACGCCGCCGGCCGCGGAACAGCCCGGGGCGAACGTCGTTCCGGCCGGGTTCACCGGGCCGCCGAACGTCTCCCTGCCCTCCGGAGCCGGCATCCCGCCTGCCGGCGCTGGCGCAGATCGCCAGCCAGGGGCCGGGCAGCTCTACTCGCCCCTCCATGTCGAGGCTGGACGTTCGCCCGATGGCCCGCCGGCCAAGGCCGCGCCTGTCCCCGATTCGGCCCTGATTGCCGCCAGCGTTCGGCTGCGGGTTCAGGACCCGAACGGACGCTCCTGCGGTTCCGGCACGATCATCGACAGCCGCAAGGGCGAGGCGATGGTCCTCACCTGCGGCCACATCTTCCGCGACTCGCAGGGCAAGGGGAAGATCGAGGTCGACCTGTTCACGGCCGGCCCAAGCGCGCCGCAAGTCGTGACCGGCGAACTGCACTCTTACGATCTCAAACGCGACGTCGGCTTGGTTACGATCCGCGTGTCGTCGCCCGTGATGGTCGCTCGGCTGGCCCCGGCCGGCTACCGCGTTGCGGAAGGGCAGCCGGTAGTGACGGTCGGCTGCAACAATGGCGGCGATCCGACCGCGCAGCACAGCCAGGTGACGCGGCTAAACCGCTTCCAAGGCCCCCAGAACATCGAGGTGGCCGGGCAGCCGGTTGAAGGTCGCAGCGGTGGTGGGCTGTTCACCACCGAGGGCTACGTGATTGGCGTCTGCAATGCCGCGGATCCGAGCGACCGCGAGGGGCTTTTCGTCTCGGCAGACGAGATTCGCGCCCAGTTGGACGAACAACAACTGGCAACGGTCTACCAGGCCCCGTCGGGCAATCTGGTGAGCGCATCGAGCGCGGCCGGCCCGATGGCTCCGACGGCCGCGGCAACGGCTGCCAACCCGGCGACCGGGCCGAGCGACTTCTCGGCCGGCGTCAACGCCACGCCACCATCCACGGGCCCGAGTGGATTGGCCGCGCACGAGCAGGCGGCGATGGAGGAGATTCGTCACAGTCTGCGGGAAGGCGCCGAAGTGGTCGTTGTCGTCCGCCCACGTGGAAAGCCGGACGCGCAGAGCCAAGTGATCATGTTGGACCACGTCTCGCCCGAGTTCCTCAAGCAGCTTGCCGACGAGCAGAAGCCGCACGGCCCGCCGTACGCCACGGCATCGAAGCCGCGGAAGACGCTGCTCGAATGGCCCGCTCCGCAGACTGTCCCGGCGACAAGCGATCGACGGCCGTAGATCGGTAGGTTATGCTTCTGGCCGTAGGTTATGCTTCAGCATAACATGCTTATCTTTGGGCACATTGCGTTATGCTAAAGCATAACTACGAGCTAGTTTGCGTTCGTAGTACCGCCTTTAGGCGGAATAAGAATAAACCGCCTAAAGGCGGAACTACGAACAATGGGCGCATAACTTACCAGCATCACCTAACGCCGAGGAAGTGGCCCATCAGACGCCAGCCCTCGGGGAAGGCGAGCGACGAACGGTTGGCGGTCGGGTCGTCGTAGGTTGCGGCCGCATCGGGTGCAATGCCGTCGCCAGCCAGCGCGAACGGCACATCGCCGTGGGCGTGGGTCTTGGTTCGCAATGGCGTCGGATGGTCCGGGCTGACGAGGATCCGGAACTGGCCACGCTTCTTCAACGCCTCGTAGATCGGCCCGACGATGTGGCGGTCAATCTCTTCGAGGGCTTTCACTTTCGCCGCCGCGTCGCCTTCGTGCGAGGCTTCGTCCGTCGCCTCGACGTGAACGCAAATCAGATCGACGTCGTCCAAGGCGGCCACCGCGTAGCGGCCTTTGGCGGCGTAGTCGGTGTCAGTGTAGCCGGTCGCGCCGGGCACCTCGATTGCACGCATGCCGGTTAGCCGGGCCAGTCCACGGAGCAGATCGACCGCGGAGATGACCGCGCCGCGACGGCCGTACACCTCGGCGAAGGGACGCAGCCTCGGCGCACTGCCGAGTCCCCAGAGCCAGACGTGCGTCGCTGGCGGCTTGCCGGCCGCACGCCGAGCGACGTTGACCGGATGGTCGGCGAACAGCTCCCCGGTCTGGCTCATCACGTGATACAACAGATCACAGCCTGGGCCGCGCGGATACTCGTCCTCCACCGGCTTGTCGGTCAGATCGTGCGGAGGGGTGCCGCGAGTGTCCGGCGAAAACGGGGCCGGCCGATCGCCGCCGCGATAGATCAGCAGATTTCGGTAGCCGATGCCAGGATGGAAGTCGAGCTGCGGGCTGCCGAGATGCTCTTGGGCCGTCCGGAGCAAGGCCGCCGCCTCGGCCGACGAAATATGCCCGGCCGTGAAGTCCTTCATCACCCCGTCTTCGATGGTGACCAGATTGCAGCGGATGGCCCAGTCGTTCGCGCCGAGCTCGATGCCCTGCGCCGCGGCCTCGAGGGCCGCGCGACCGGTGAAGCCTTCCAGCGGGTTATAGCCGAGCAGACTGAGGTTGGCCACATCGGAGCCAGCCGGCAAGGCCTCGGGCGTGTGGTTCGCACGGCCGACAACGCCAGCCTTCGCAATGGCGTCCATCGCTGGGAGCCGGGCTGCCTCGAGAGGAGTCTTGCCGCCCAAGCAATCCTGCGGCTCGTCGGCGCAACCATCGGGAATGATCAACGCGTACTTCATGCTCAACCGCTTTCGTCCGTGACTGCCGGCAGCGACCTTCGCCGACGGGCCTCGTATTGTAAACAATTGCCGACAGGATTTCTACCACATGGCAACCCTCCGTTAAAGATCAGCGACTGGATAGGGAATAATCACTCGGGAAGCCGGCAACCCGGGCGCCGGCAACGGTAGGGAGAGTGCGTCGGAACGAGGCCAGCAATCGCCGACCATTTCGGTCAGTGTTCCGCCTGCTTTTCGAGAATCGCGTACAATGAAGGAATGCTCTGGCGAGAAGAAGTCTCGGGAGTCGCGCGTCCGCCGGCGCTGGGGGCGGGGGCTGGACGCCTTGCCAGCGACATCCTGACGAGCATCCTGTTTGGCGCTGCGGCGTCGCTGTTGGCCGCCGTCGCCATTGCCCCCCAATGGTCGGCAACCAGCGGAGTGGCACTCTCCTGGTTGGCGCTCGGAGGCATTGCGCTCCTCGGTGGGCTGGCCGGCCAATGCTGGAAGGCGGCGGCCACCGGCCGGCGTCTAACGCTCGTCGAAGCCGGCTCCGACATCCTGGCGACCGGCGTTCTCGTCGCCTCGTCGAGCGTGCAGACGATCTGGCAGGCGCCTGCCGCGTGGTCCGATCTGCTCCGGCTTAGCGCGGCCGGCGCGACGACCTATCTGCTTCTCTACCATCTGGCCAACGCCTACGCACTGACGGCGTGGAAGAGCCACTTGAGCCTCCGCGCCGCGGCGATCATCGTGGCCACGCCCTACTTCTTCGGCACGCTCCTTGCGCTCCAGTCGGAACCGCTGGCCGCGTCGCTGGGCGGCTTGCTGACGTTCGGCTTGTTGAGCGGCAACGCGGCTTTCGCTGCGATGATCGGCCGCACGCTGCTTCTGCTTGTCTTTGTCGAGTTCATCGCCGCAGCCGCCTGCATGGCCAATGGCCAGCGGCTGCTTAGAAGTGGCCGAGCGCATGTCTACCTGACGCTGATTGCCGCAGCGGCCATCGTCGCGCCCCAGGTGGCCGACCTCGGCTCCGGGGCGATCGCGATGCCGATTCCGCTGCGGCCGCTCGCCGCCTTTGCAGCGACGGTCCTCTCGCAGGGAGCGCTCTGGGCGCTCGTCTTTCTCCTGACCGGTCTGACGCTGGACGCGACGCGGGGCAAGACGCCTGCCCCGGCGTCGATCGAGCGCCACGCCATCAGCGGCGCGAAGAAGGGGATGGTCTTTAGCGGGATTCTGATCGCGATTCTAGTCGCCGTCAATGCGGTGACCGGCTGGCCGGTCATCGCCGAAGCCTATCGGGCGGCGCCTTGGCTCGTGCTGGCCCTCGCCGGCGCGGTCGCTTTTCCATTGGGCAAGACGATCATCGAGAGCTTTGACGGCAGCCAAGCCTTCTTCCGCCGAGCCGGCGCGGCCTATCGGCGGCCGCTTCTCTGGGCCCGTGGCGCCGCGATCGGCCTCGGCGTGTGGTACGCCCTCCATGCCGGTCTCCTCCGGCTGCCGACAGGCGAGCGCGTGACGATCGGCTTGGCCGTCGGCGTCCTTGCTTACGCCGGCGTTAGTCTGCTAAGCGATGCGCTATTGTGGCTCCGCGGCCGCGGCCGCGTCCGCTCTTGGCGTCCGTATCTCGTCGAAGCGTTGCTCGGCGGTTTCATCGGGGCGGCGCTCGGCTTCTATTTCGACGCGTTGCAGTCGCCGGTGGTTCTCGACAAGATCAAGCTCTACAACAGCTTCGGCCTGAACCCGGTCAGCGACGAGTTCTATCCGCTGCTGAGCAAATGGGGCCGAATCTCGCTGGCGCCTTATGCGGGCGGGGCGAAACTGCTGTTCAACGAAGCCCTCAAGGGCGTCGTCGGCTGGGGCGTCGCCGCGTGGCTCTTCGCGCTAAACCGATCGGTTCTGCTGGCCATCTTCCAACGCACAACGGCGCCGCTTCGGCGAATCATCAGCCGAGACGGGATGACCGAACTGACCGACGGCACAATCCACGTGTTGCGATGGGGTCTGTGGATGGCGCCAATCATCTTCACCTTCTTGCGCCAGATGCCAACGCCGACATGGTACAACCAGGACGGCGCGATCCACACCGGCTTCTGCATCGTCAACAACATCACGATGACGCCGGAGCACTTCAGCCACTGGAGCCTGACGGTCTTCACCTGGTTGATGGGCTACGACATCTTCCGCGTCCTTATTTGGCTCGACCACATGGGGCTGCGTGTTGCGACGCTCGTCAATCTCAGCTTCCTGGGCATGGACCGCCTGGATGAGGCGGCTGCACGATTCGTCCGCCCTGCGGCCACGGCGCGGCTGTTCCCCGAGGGTGTCAAGCGATTCACGACCTGGGCGCCCCTGCTGATTCCCTTCTACATTCCCACCGGTCGCGATTGGGACTGGGCTTGGACGCATGCCGAGCAGATTCAACAATCGTCGCACGGGCTGCTGGCCCCTCTTGTGGCCATGCCAGTCGCCCGACTCGCCTGGCTCGCTCTGGCGACCGTCGCTGCCGCTTCCGTCGCTTCGTTCCTGCTGCGACGCGTCGGCGCGATGCGGGCGGGGCAGCGCGCCACCGAGAGCGAACACACACTGTCGGGCGTCCGATACACCGTGACGGCCAGACCCAGCGGGGAGCTGCGGAGCCTGCTCGTCCCGGAGGAATTCGATCTCTCGCGACGATCGTACGAAGGGCTCGACCCGGCAGGCCGCGCTCTGTTCTTGGCCGAACCGGATGGACAGTGCGCCGCCTGGCCGGTGGTTGGCAACTTCCCCGAGGAACTGTTTACCAGGAGCCGAATCGATGGCGATGCCGCCAGTCTTCGCGTCACGAACGAATCGAACGGAGTCAGGGCCACGATCGTCGTTCGGCTGCCGGACCCGAGCGAAGTTGCCGCCGAGCGTTGGGAGATCACGCTGGAGAACCTGTCCAACAGGACACGATCGCTCAAGGTCGCGCCCTACCTGGAATGGGTTCTCGCCGCGGCGGCTGCGGACCGCAATCACACGCAATACAACCGGCTCTTTATCGAGACACGGTACGAGCCGAAGCTGAACGCCGTGCTCGCGTGGCACCGCGTCAGCAAGCGGCTCGGCCTGCTGGCCGCTGACCGAACGCCGACGGGCTTTCTCACCTCACGGGTGGATTTCATTGGTCGGGCGGGAAGCGTCTGGACGCCGGACTGCCTGACCGGTCCGACTGGCGAGCGGCGGTTCCTGGAGCCGCGCGCAACACGGCCAGCTCCGACGTTCGACCCGATCGGGAGCCTGATGCTCGACGTGCAGCTTGCGCCCTGGGGTTCCGCGTCCCTTTCGCTGCTGATCGGCTGCGCGGCAAGCGAGGAGGAGGCCGCCGACTGGGTGCAACGTTACCTGAGACCCTGCAACGCCACCCACAAAGCCGCGACCGTTGGTCGCGTCCCAGGAGTCTTGCTCGAACGCGGCATTTCGGGCGCGACCACCGGTCGCGGCTTTATGAAGGAGCCGTTAAGTTTCCCGCAAGGCACAACTCACACCCCGCAGCCGCGGATCGGCCATGGACGCGTTCCGGCGGGCACGCCGCAGCCGTACTGCGAGTTTGGCGACGCTGGCCGCCGTCTGCGAGTTCGCACGCCGCTGACGCCGCGGCCTTTCGATCACACGATGGCCAACGCCCAGGGCCATGTTCTGTCGGTCACTAACCGCGGCCTGCACTCGTCGGCCAGCGTCAACGCGCAGCAAAACCGCATCACGACCGACTGGGCCGACACGGTGACCCGCGAACTGCCTTCCGAGGCATTTTACCTTTACGACACGGACGCCAAACGATGGTATTCGCCAACCTATTTGCCGCTCAGGGACACGGAGGCGTCGTACGCGTCCGAGTTCAGCGTCGACGGGACGGCCGTCTTCCGCATGGAGCGGCCGGAGATCGCCACAGAGCTGACCGTCTTCGTGCCGCCCGAGGAGCCGGCGGGCGTCTACCTGCTGAGCATCACGAATCGAAGCCGTCGGACGCAGCGGCTCCGGGTCTGCCCCTATTTCGAGATCGCGCTGGCCGACCAGCCGGAGAACGCCGGCCCGTTGACGCTGGCAGAGGATCGGGCAGGCGGCGTGGTCTATTTCGAGAACCCTCGCAACACGTTCCGAACAGGCCCGGCCTTCGCGGCCATCTCCTGCCCCGTCGAGCGGCTTGCCACGCGGCGAGGCGACTTCTTCGGCCTTGGCCGATCGGTCGCGCATCCGAAGTTCGTCGAGGCCCCTGGTTCTTCCACGAGCGAGACCGACGATCATCAACCGATCGCCGCGCTCTTGGCAAGCCTGGAGATTCCGGCCGGCGAGTCCGCGACGATCGCCGTCGTGTTGGGGCAGACGGATGATCGCCGGCAGGCGAAGGCGGCGACCGAGAGGCTTTGCAACGTCGCCGGGGCCAGGGCCAGCCTGGCCGAGACGCGCGCGTGGTGGAACGGACTGATGGATACGCTTCAGGTCGAGAGTTCCGACGCGGCGTTCGACGGCTATCTGCACTGGCTCAAGTACCAGACGCTGGCCGAGCGCATCTGGGCTCGCAAGGGCTTTTATCAAGCGAGTGGGGCGTTCGGATTCCGCGATCAGTTGCAGGACGCGGTGAACCTGGTGTGGGTCGATCCGGCGATGGCGCGGCGGCAGATTCTGCTCAACGCGGCGCAGCAATTCCTCGAAGGCGACGTCGTCCACTGGTTCTTCCGGCTTCAGGATGGCCGCACCGGGTTCTCCTTCCGTTCCCACGCGTCCGACAATTTGCTTTGGCTCGGCTGGGCGGCGGCCGACTACGTCCGCATGACCGGCGATCGATCGATCCTGGACGAGCGGGCGCCCTACCTGACGGCCGAGACCCCGCTCGAGCCGCTGCCTGAGGGCAAACAGGGGATGGGGCTCTTCCCGCTCCGTTCGACGATCGAAGAACCGCTGTTGGACCACGTCCTCAGGGCCATCGACCTCGTGCTCGACCATCGGATGGGATCGCACGGCTTGCCGCTGATGGGCGCCGGCGATTGGAATGACGGCCTCGACGAGATCGGCAGCCAGGGCCGCGGCGAGAGCGTTTGGCTGGGGATGTTCCTCTACTCGATCCTCGACCGGCTAATGCCGTACATTGAGGAGAAGAAGGGACCGCCGCGGAGGGCGCAGTATCAACGCAAGGTGACGGCGCTCCGCGGGGCCTTGGAGGCCATGTGGCGCGGCGATCGATATCTTCGCGCCATTCACGACGACGGCACGGAGATCGGATTGCCCGGGACTGGCACATGGGAGATCGACGCGCTCACGGCCGCGTGGGCGGTCATCGCCGGCATGGATCCCCAGCGAAGCCGGGTCGCCTTCGAGACGGCGATTCGTCTGCTCGAACGCGATAAGGTGATCTTGCTCGGCTGGCCGCCGCTGCGAGAGGACTCGAAGCCGTATCTGGGGCGCAGTTGCCGATATCCCGAGGGGGTGCGCGAGAACGGAATGTATTGCCACGGCGTGCAATGGCTCGTCAAGGCCGCCAGGATCCTGTCGGAACGTTGCCAGGCGGCGTGCGATCGTCAGGGCGCCAGACTCTATCGGGACGCGGCCGTCCGACTGTGGCGCAAGATTTCGCCGCTCGATCGCGCGACGCCCGGCGAAATTGACCTGTACGGCGGCCAGCCCAACAAGCAGGCGGCCGACATGCTCACGGCCTTCGAGCCGGGGCGAATGATTTGGAACGGATACACCGGCGCGGCGGGCTGGATGCTCCGCCAAGCCTGCGAAGCGGTGATCGGCGCGAGCCTGATCGACAATCACGTAATTCTGCCCGACGACTTCGGACAGATGCGCGACGAGTTCACAATTCACACATTAACCAGACGACTCGACACGAGCCCGTTGCGAAAGGCGGAATGACAGAATGATGCAGGGCGTAAACCTACCGACGAGACTGACGTTTGGATTCCTCGCCATTGCGGCGATGTCGCTGAGTGCGTTTGCGGCGCGGGCGGCCGATCATCCTCGCATGAACGCGCTCGTGGCCAATGCGTTTCAGTACCTGGCGCCGTGTCACGGGACGGTCGATCCGGCAAGCGGCTACCTGATGGAAGGCTGGAACCAGGACTTGAAGGAGGGACTCTACCTCCGCTCGTTCACGCAACTGACCGCAATCGGCGCATGGATCGATCTGTTGTCCGACATCGCAGCCGGCGAGGCGGACAACCCTTACATTTCTCGCACCGAAGCGCTCGAGAAGCTTCAACTCGTCATGCGGAGCTTGAGGCACGATCAGCTCGACCGCCGGGCAAGCGTCAAAGGGCTGTTGGGCAACTTCCTGGGCTTCGAAGGACCGCACCGCGTCGGACCGCTCGCGCAGGACGTGCCGCGTCACGACGTCGTCGCCGCTTTTGGAGAACCGCGTGGATCGGCGATTTGGAACGCTCTAGATCGGCAGCGCTGGATCGTGACGCAGAACAACGGCCAGACCGGCATCGTCCAACGGGGAACCGACTACGGAGCAAGTCACTTCGTCGGCGAACTGGCGCAGTTCTCCGATGAGGCCACCCGAACCCAGTTGATGGACATTCTCGACCGGCGGATCGTTATGGCCGTCTATGGGGACAACGCCAATCTGTCGGCCTCGATCGCTCAGGCAATCGGCGCCCTGCTGAGGCCAAACATCCGCGACAACCCCAAGGCGCGGCAACTCCGCGATGAAATGGAGAAGTTCCTCGAAGCCCAGCGGCCTGGCTACCAGTTTCTTTTCGACCCGCAGACGGGACTCTTCCGCTTCGGATGGGACGCCTCGGCTGGCAGGTTCTTCGGCTGGACCGATCCGCAAGGACATTGGAGAACGGGGCATTCCGACTATCTGTTCAACGAATTCCGCGGGCCGACGATGTTCGTCACCCTGCGCTACGGACTGCCGAAGACCGCCATCTCCAATCTGGGCGTGAAGATCAAGTCCTATCGCATGAGCGACGGCCGGTTGATCTACACGCCTGCGCCTTGGGAAGGATCGGCGTTCCAGGCCCTGGGACTGGGGCTTTCGATGGCGGAGCTCCGCGATCCGAGTTGGCGGGTCGTGCTGAAGAACCTTGTCGATATCGAGTTGGATTATGCGAAGCGCCACCGGCTCCCCGCGTTCCTGTCGGAGGCCTATTCCGGCCGCGATCGGGAATACACCGGGGCGCTTGGCATCCCCGAGATCACCGTCAACTCCGAACCGCGAATCACGGACGCCCCGTCCCTGTACACGCTGGGCGTCGCTTACGCCATCAAGCCCGACGAGGTGGAACGGTTGTTGGACGCCAATTGGGACGTGATCTCCCAGTTGATGACCGATCATGGCCCCTGGGAGGGATACAACACGACGACGCGAAAGGCGGTGCGCTTTCAGACGACCGTCCACGTGCTGTCGCTGATTCTCGGCGCGCTCAACAAGTCATCCGACAATATGACGCGCTATCTCGATTCGCGCGGCCTGAGCGGCTCGCTGGCCGCGCTTTACACGCCGGGCGGCAACCTGGACCTGCTTGGGGATGGCGTGAAGGCGATTGCATGGACGCCCGACAAGAGCCGCGTCACGCTGTCGCGAGACCCCAAGGGGCTCCGCGTACACGGCGACAGCGTCGGCCAAGCCGGCCTGACGTTCGTGCTGCCGAACGCCGAGGGCGCGAGCCTCGCCGGCGGGACGCTCACAATCCGCTACGCCGCGAGGCATCCGATCGGCATGGCGATCATCACGCTCGACCGGAAAGAGCCCGCCCTTCGAGAGGCCGGGGTGATTCCGAGCGAGATCTTTCTCGACACGAGCCGAGAGACGGCCGTGGTCACGGCCTCCGGCGAGATGGAATGGACCGCGCAGGTGGCGCTGCCCGCGACGCCCGCGCTGACCGGCATCCGCGAGGTTGCCTTGCTTTGCGGCGACCGCGAGAAACGCGGCCCGTTCGATCTTTCGTTCACGGCCTTCCGGTTCGTGCCGTTCGGCCCGCAGTGACACGACGTTCCCGAGTCGCCCGCCACGCCGATCCGCCACAGTCCTATTCGGGCATTTTCTCGGGCTTGTACTGGTGCGGGCGTTTCCGGAGCACCTTGGCCTCGAGAATCGAGTCCTGCCGGATGCCCGAGTTGGCGTCCTTCTCGGGATCGAACCGCTGAATCTTCGCCAGCACTTCCATGCCAGAAACCACGCGGCCGAACACGGTGTGCTGACCGTCGAGATGGACGGTCGGCACGAAGGTGAGGAAGAACTGCGATCCGCCGCTGTCGGGCTGCGCGGTCTTCGCCATGCTCAGCACGCCGCGGAAGTGGCGACGGAAGTCGGCCCGGTGGCATTCGTCGGCGATGGTGTAACCGGGGCCGCCCTGGCCGGTGCCTTGCGGGTCGCCCCCCTGGATCATGAAGCCCGGCAGCACCCGGTGGAACTTGACGTCCTTATAGTAGCCGCTTTCGACGAGGGAGATGAAGTTGGCCACGGTGTTCGGGGCCTGATCCTCGAACAGCTCTAGCTCGATGTTTCCCTTCGAGGTCTTCAGCAACACCCTCGGCAGGTTGTCCGCTTTGGCCTCCTTGTGGCGAATCTCCTGCTCCTTGGCCCACGCCTGCTTGAAGGCGGTCGGATTTCGGAGGAAGATGCCGAGCAGGCTGTCCAAGAACTCGCTGCCGGTCGATTGCTTCTGGCCAAGCTCGACTGCCCGCTTGAGGTACCGCTCGGCCGGGCCGTAATCCGAGACGGCGAAGGTGGCTACCCCGGCGAAGAACGGAACGCGCGGGTCGTCGCACTTGTTCTCCATCAGCAGCTTGCCGATCCGCGCGGCCGGCTCGTAGTCGTCCCGCCGCACCATTCGCACCAACTGCTCGACGACCAGGAAGTCGGTGATCCGTTTGTCGGCGTTGGGCGCCTCGGCGTAGGCCTTTTCGGCCGCGTCGATTACCTTCGGCTGCAATTTTTCGGCCTTGGCGACGAGGTCCTTCCATTGCTTCTGGATATCGGCCTGCTGGTCTTCCGTCGCCTTGCGGTACTTGATCTGCAAGTTTGCCAGCCCGGCCACCAGCGTCTTCAACTCGCCGTCGAGGCGGTAGAATTCCTCGGCCTTCGGGCCGGGTTTCGCTTTCTGAACCGGCCGATCAGCGGCCTGGGCCGAGGCCAGCAGGGCCGATACACCAACGACGAGACTCAGAACGATCCGCAATGGCATGGTCGAATTCCTTGGGATGACTTTCGGGCGTCTTCTGGCGGCCGCAGCAACCAACCACCACTGTCGGCCGCGCTGTCAGTACGGTATCATATTTGACGTCTTGGGGCAATCGGAAGCGTACGCGGCCAGAAGGACTGCAAAGCCGTTCGTAGTTCCGCCTTCAGGCGGCGATTCACTCGAAAGACCGGCTAGAGCCGGGGACTACGGACAACCCTGCAATCGTCCACACACGCGGCTCGCCGTTGATCGGTTCGCCACAACGAGATCGTAGGCGGCGCTACCTCGGCAATTGCACGGCCGTTGCCAAGCGGTCGGCGACCGGAGCGGCCCTCTGCATTCCGCAGTCAATTCAAGGAATCGCCAGTGGCACGACGACAGAACCGAACAACGAAGCCCACGGCGGCGCAAGCGGTTGTGGGCCTCCGAATCATCGGGGGCTGCTTTCGCGGGCGGCGGCTGCAATACAGCGGTCAGTTGCGCACCCGTCCGATGAAGGACCGGCTCCGCGAGGCGGTCTTCAATCTGCTCGGCCCAAGCGTGCGAGGCAAGCACGCCATCGACCTGTTTGCCGGGACTGGCGCCTTGGGACTGGAGGCGCTGAGCCGCGGGGCCGCCCGCGCAACGCTCATCGAACAGCACCACCCGACGGCCGCCATCATCCGCCAAAACGTGGCCGAACTCGGCGTTCAAGGACAAACCGAGGTCGCCATCGGCAACGTCTTCATTTGGATGCGACGCAAGCCGGAGCTTGGCGATTCGCCTTGGCTCGTGTTCTGTTCGCCTCCATACGACTTCTTCGTCGAGCGGACCGACGAAATGCTGGAACTGATCTCCGGCCTGATGGCTGCCGCGCCGGCCGGGAGCGTTTTCGTGGTCGAGGCAGACGATCGGTTCGACTTCGCCCAGCTTCCCGAGGCGTCGGGCTGGGACGTTCGCAGTTATCCCCCTGCGGTTGTCGGGATTCTTCACAAGGAATAGGGCATGGACGTTCGCAACCTCGATCAGACGCCAGCGTTCATCACGAAGGACGGCTCCGAGATCCGCGAGCTTCTGGCCCATCGCAATTCGTCGATTCGCAACCAGACGTTGGCCGAGGCCCGGCTGCCATCGGGCGCCAGCACAACCGCGCACCACCACGTGAAGACGGAGGAAATCTATTACGTGCTCGATGGCAACGGACTGATGCGCGTCGGTGAGGAAACGGCTGCGGTCGGCCCTGGCGACGCCATCGCCATCCCGCCCGGCATGTCGCACACGATTCGCAACACGGGTTCATGCATGCTCCGATTCTTGTGCTGCTGCGCGCCCGGTTACGAGCATGACGACACCGTCTTGGAAGCGAGCGAAGTCGGCTCGCCCTCAGGCCCAATCAGTCATTGACACTGGAGAAGGATGTAGGGTGGGTCGAGCGCAGCGAGCCCCACCGTTTTCCGAGGTTCTTGGTGGGGCTCGCTTCGCTCGACCCACCCTACCGTCGAAGACCGATCGGCCTGGGATCGCCCTGCGCGCAAAACAGCGCCCGCGTCAAACGGTTGGCGCGGGCGCCGGCAAACGAACGCTGGATCGTCGGCCGCGCTATTTTCGCCGGCAGCCGATGGCGACGCCAATCAGCGCGAACAACGACCAGACGATCAAACTCGCCGGTTCGGGGATCGCAGGCGGGACCGCGGCCAGGCCGGAAACCCGGACCTGTTCGAGATCATGGAAGAATTCCCCGGACGGCAGCGTGATGGTCACGCTGCTCATCGTCTCCCCGCCCGTGGCCACGAGCGTAGCGAACCCATTGCCAACGCCAGCCCCTTGGCCGAGGTTGTAGGAGCCGGTGAAGGTGGAGGTGCCGCCGCCCGATTCATTCACCGCGGCGTCGACGGTCGCCAGGGCCCCCGGGGTCCCGATCTGCGCCGTGTTCGCTGCATTGAAGATCAGGTCGGTGAACGTGAAGCCCGGGACGGTGATCACGATTTGATTGATCCCCCCGGTCTCCGGGACACCCTGGATCATCGCTTGCCCAGACGATGGAATGAACAGCGTGTTGACCGACGAGGTGAAGTCCACGACCGTGCCGGTCTGGTTTGTTGCCCCCGTGACGGTCGAGCCCGTGGCGCCCTGATCGAGCAGCACGTTCTCCTCCCCCGGCTGCGGGTTGTTGCCCGGTGTCAGGGTGACGGTTGCCCAGCCTGATGTGGCTGCCAGCATGACAGCGAACGCTACGAACGTCGCTGTCAGATAGATGACAGGCTTCCTCATTACATGCCTCCTTGTCTCTTTTCTCTTTGGTCACAGGACGCCAGGCGCGCCAGGCGTGTGGCCGGGCGAGCCTTGGCCCAAAATGCCGTCGAATGCACGCCGCCGTGCATTGCTATAGACCTTTTGGCCGCCGGACTGGCAAAGCTGACGATTACGTTTGCGTCGGAGGGACCTTTCAGCATCCGCCGGAGGAGCGGCCGGCGCTTGATGAGGACCGGCATCGCCGTGCCGGCGACGGCTGGATGCGCGAAAACGGCATCGCCGTGCCGGCGACGGCTAAACAGTGTGAGGACGACCGCTAAATGGATGCGGGGGACGGCTTACAACCAGCCGGCTTCCCGGTACCACTCGGCCGTCTGGCGGAGACGTTCCATCAGCGGCGCACCGATCGCGAAGCCGAGATCATCGGCGGCAGCCTTGGCCGAACAGATCCAGTGGCCGGCGTTGATTTCCCGGGCTTTGTCGAGGTTCATGAACAGCGGGTCATGACGAATCCGAGCGATCGCCTCGCCGGCCCACGCGACCATCCAGACCATCGGCGTCGACGTGGGGACAATGAGCACAAGGTGGCGTCCCAGGGCCTCGCCAACCATTCGCCCCAACTCGGCATAAGTCGGATCCTCTTCGCAGGCGCCAAAGTAATATCCCTGCGGCCCATGGAACTCGGGCTCGCGGCGCGGCGGCAGACGTTTGCCGCGCTCGGCCGCCAGGATGAACAACTGGACGAGGTCGTCAACGTGGATCAGCGAGAATCGGCGCTGCTGGAAACTGGGAACCATGTGGACGCCGAATCGAGCGATGGAGCGGAACAGGGCCAGCCCCATGCGATCGGCCTCGCCAAGGACGATCGGCGGCCGCACGATCGTAATCGGCACCCGATCGGCAAAGGCTTCCGCCGCGCGTTCCCCGGCTCGCTTGCTGTGACCGTAGTGCGACACCGGCAGCGGCCTCTCCGCTTCTGTCTTTGGCTGGCCGTCAAGCGACGGCCCTGCGGCGGCCAGGGACGAAACGCTCAGCATCACCGGCGGCGTCGTGCGGCCGGCGCAAGCGCGGGCCACGGTCGCCACGCCATGCTGATTGACGCGATAGAAATGCCGGGGGCTGAGCGCCAAGGTGCACCCGGCGACGTGATAGACAATGTCGCGGCCCGCGACCGCGGCGTCGACGCTTTCGCGGTCGGTCACGTCGCCGTAGACGAGTTCCACGCCGTCCTTGCGGAGCGTCCCGATCCGCGAACTCTTGCGGACCAAACAGGCCACCCGGTCGCCTCGGGCGACTAAAGCCGGGATCAGATGCGTGCCAATGAATCCGGTTGCGCCAGTGACCAGGACGTTGGCCATAGAACATCCCCGACGGAATCACAAGAAGGGCGAAATCGAGATCGAATTGCCAACGCGGCGTTATTGCGGAGCCGCAGCCGCGGCCTCATGTTCGGTGTCAGGTCGCAACGTGACCGGTCCAGGCATAGACGCCCTGCAATGCCTGCGCAACGGCCCCGGTAATCTGGCGGATCGCAACCGTCTTGGGGAGCACGGAGAAGGCGTGGGCGTCCCGGGCCTGCTCGACGATGATTTCATCGAGCTGGGCCGAGAGCAGAATGCATGGCAGCATGGCCCGAAACTCCTTCAGCCGCTTTAACGTCTCCAATCCGGTCAGCTTCGGCATGTGGACATCTAGCAGGACAACGTGAACCTTCTCCTGATGAACGATCCGGATCGCCTCCTCGCCGTCGCCGGCCAACAGGGTCCGCAGGCCCATCGGTTCAAAGACGACCTGCAACGTCTCCCGGAACCCGGGATCGTCGTCGGTAATCAGGAGTGAGGGCGTTTCGACCAACATCGGTTGCCTGCAGGAGCTAGGGCCAGCTCAATCTTCGTGCAAGTGCCGTGCCGTTCGATGAAGTGTACGCTGCCGGACGGGCCGCGGCTAGAAAAAACCCCACTCAAAAAGGCCCGATCTTAGCCGATTCGGCGGTGCGCCGCTATGTCGAAAATTCCCGGCCCATTAGCCCGGTCGAGCCATCGACCCCGAACCGGCCTGCCGTTTTGGCAGACGTTTCATCGGCCCGGAGGTCGCTCGTCAGATCGCCGTTCCGTTGCCGGCGGCTCGATGATCAGGAGCAAGAGGACCGCCCCGAGACTCCGCACGGCCCAGCCGAAGACGAAAAGGATCGGCAACATCGCCAACCTGTCGCACCCGAACCAGCGATGGCCGGAGTCGACCAGCAGACCGCCAAGAACCGTGCTCGCGGCGTAGAAAAGGCCGCGAACGCCGTCGAACGTGGCAACGTACGTCGTGTTCAGCTCCCGGGGCGAGAGTCTCAGCGTCAAACTGGGAAGGCAGACGTTGAGGCCAGCGTAGGCAACCCACAGCGCGGCGGCCACGGCGGCCCAGAGCCATCCGGCCGGCGTGGCAACGGCATAGCAGAGCAAGCCTGCGGCCACCAACAGTTGGCTGGCAATCATCACAGGTCGGTTGCCAAGCCGGTCTGCCAAGCGGCCGACCCGTGGGCTGATTGCCCATTGGCCAAGCCGGGTCCCGGTCTCCAGCGTCAGCGACGTGAGAAGATCCAACTCGAGAACGGCGACGGTGAAGACTCGCTGCGCCGAGTTCGTGATGCCGTTCCAGAACGAAAACCAACAGCCATAGAGCAGCAGTCGCAGGAAGCGTGTGTCCGTCAACGGTTTCAAGAGCAGGCGGACCGCACGCCTCGGCGGGGCCGGCGATCGCCGCGCGAGCGCGGGCATCCGCGCGAGCGGCCAGAGCGCGGCCAGCATGAACGCTGCGCCCACGGCGGTCAAGATTCCGTACGGCATCCAGGAAGGCAGCGCCGAGAATGTCTTGGGCAGCCTCCAGACGAACAGGCCTGCGGCGACCGCAGCGACCGCCCCGCCGCCGACGGTCCAGCGTTGTCGCCAGCCGAGGAACCGTCCGCGGATCCGGGTCGGCGCCATGTCGGCCAGCCATGACCACAGCGCAACCATGCCCAAGGAGTGCGCCACATGATGCATGCACCAGAGGACGATCAATGCCGCCAGAGCCCCGCCGGGCGAGAGTAGCCAGTCGGGCGAGCAAACGCAGGGCCACGCAAGCAGCGCCAACGCGCTCGTCGAGAATGCCCCGAGGCAGAAACGTCTGCGATCGGCGAGCCGTCCGATCATCGCCGGCGCGGCCAGTTGCAGAAGCCCAGCGACTTGCGGCGCCGCCAGGATCAGGCTGACGTACAGTCCGAGCCGCTCCGCGTGGAGTTCCCGCGTGAGATAGATGACCAGCGTTGAGCCGGCCAGGCCGTTGCCAATGGCCCAAAGAACGCCGTTCCAGAGGGCCATCCGACGTGCGCGGCGACGAATGCGCACTGTGTTCAGCGGCATGGCAACGCTCCTCGGCTCATGCGCCGCATCGTCCGAAAAGCGTGAATGCGTCGATCCGTTCGATCACCACCGGCAGGATTCGCCCGATCAACGTCTCGGGACCGTCGAAGACCACAATGCGGTCGCAGACGGTTCGGCCAACAAGCTGCAAGGTCCCCTCGACTGCTGGGCACGTGCCGGGCTCAGGGCTCATTGGGTCCATGATCGGAGCCGGCGGAGATGTCCGCTTCTTCGCCACCTTGCTCGGGCCTTCGACGAGAATCTCAACCGTCCGGCCCAATAGCGGCCGATTGTCCTCCAGGCTAATCGCATTTTGGATGGCAAGCAGCTCGTTGTTGCGCCGCCGCTTCACGGACTCGGGCACGTCATCGGCGTAGCGCTCGGCGGCCGCCGTGCCTGGCCGAGTACTGTACTTGAAGATGAAGCTGTTCTTGAATCGGGCGTCGCGGACCAACTCGGCCGTCTTCCGGAAGTCTTCGTCGGTCTCGCCGCAGAAGCCAACGATGAAGTCACTGGTGATGGCAGCGTCCGGCACCGCTTCGCGGATTCTCGCGAGCATCTCCCGGTAGAGCGAATCGGTGTAGCCACGCCGCATCCGCCGAAGAACGGCGTCTGAGCCGCTTTGGGCCGGAACGTGAAAATAGGGAGAGACTCTCTTGAGATCGCGGACCGCCGCGAGCAACTCGTCCGTCATGTGCCGCGGATGATTGGTCACAAACTTCAGCCGGCGGAGACCGCCGATTCCGTCGACCTGTTCGAGCAGGTCGGCCAGCCGGATCGTCCTGCCCGTCGAGCGGTCCACGTAACTGTTGACCGTCTGGCCCAGCAGGGTCACTTCGAGACAGCCCCGGTCGACCAGTT
>JBDKUC010000097.1:0-6737 GCA_039679885.1 Thermoguttaceae bacterium
CACCCAGCCTTTATAGACTCGCCATAATAGGGGCCGTCAATTTTGAGACGCTGCTCTACGCAGGCGTCTCCGGCTTCGGCCGCATCAGCGGGCGGAACTGCGGCGTGCTGCGGGCGGCGTCCCGGGCGGCGGCCGTGGCATCGCGGTAGAACTTCTGCTGCGCACGCACCCGCGGCCCCGTTCGGACGACGCGATGATAGCTGCCGTCGGCGGACAGACGCCACGATTGGACGTTGTAGTCGAAGTAGGTCCGCAACACGTCGATCAGTCGGCGGCTATGCGCCGGGTCGCCTACCGGAAACAGCAGTTCGAGCCGTTTGCTCAGGTTTCGCCGCATCCAATCGGCGCTGCTCAGATAGACCTCTTCGTGCCCGCCGTTGCGGAAGTAGAACACGCGGGCGTGTTCGAGGAAGCGGTCGACGATCGACAAGACTTGGATGTTCTCCGAGAGGCCGGCCAGTCCGGGCCGCAGGCAACAGACGCCGCGGACGTTCAGTTGGACCTTGACGCCGGCCTGGCTCGCCCGGAACAGGGCGCGGCAGATTTCCGGATCCTCCAACGAGTTGGTCTTGGCCATGATCAGCCCTGGCCGGTCGGTCGTCGAGGCGTGAATCTCCCGCTCGATCAGATCGAGAAATCGCTGCCGGAGCCCAAGCGGCGCGACGGCCAACTTCGACCAGCCGACGGATTCCGAATAGCCGGTCAGGAGGTTGAAGAAGGCGGCCACGTCCGAGGCCAACTCCCGGTCGCAGGTCATCAGCCCGATGTCCGAGTAGAGCCGGGCGGTGCGATCGTTGTAGTTGCCGGTGGCCAAATGGACGTATCGCTGGATGTGTTGGTCCTGACGGCGAACAATTAGCAATGCCTTTGCGTGCGTCTTGAAGCCGGCCACGCCGTAGATCACATGGACGCCGGCGTCTTCGAGCCGCCGCGCCCAGTTGACGTTCCGCCACTCGTCGAAGCGCGCCTTGAGTTCGACCAGCGCCGTCACCTCCTTGCCCTGTTGGGCCGCGCGAGCCAAGGCTCGCACGATCGGCGAGTCGCCGCTGGTGCGGTAAAGCGTCTGCTTGATCGCCAGCACCTGCGGGTCGTCGGCCGCCTGTTCGACCAGCTTGACGACCGGATCGAAGCTTTCGTAGGGGTGGTGAAGCAGCACGTCGTGATCCTGAATCGCCTCCCAGAGGTCTTCCGCACCGATCAAATCGCGGGGGACCTGCGGCGGCCAATCGTCGATCCGAAGCCCCTCGAAACTGGGCCGGCCGGCGATCTCCATCAGCGCCGACGCCTCCTGCGGCCCATCCACCTCGTACACCTGCGCGTCGTCCAGCTTCAGCCAACCGGCCAGCCACGTCCGCAGCCGCGCGTCGGGCTGGGCCGAAAGGGTCAGCCGAACGGCCTCCCGCCGCCGCCGCGAGAGGACCACCTCTTCCATCGCGTGGAGCAAATCGTCGATTTCCTCATCGTCCTGTAGGATCACGTCGGCGTCGCGGGTGATGCGGAACGCGGCCGTGGCGACCACTTCCGCGTCAGGGAACAAGGCGTCCAGGCTCTCTGCGATGACGTCTTCGACAGACGCCAGATGAACGCCCGACGCGGCCGGCAGCGTCACCCAACGCGGCAACTGGCTCGGCACGGGAACGACGACCACGCGGAGCGGCTGCTGGGGCTCTTCGCCGCGACGTGAAAGCAGGGCCGCTACGTGTAATTGCAGATTCGGCATCAGCGGACGTGGCGACAATTCCTCGATCGCCAGCGGCGTGAGGATCGGCTGAACCTCGCGGGCGAAATAGGCTCGCAAGAACACGCGGTGCTCGTCGCTCCACGCCTGGCGTCGCCAAACGTGCAAACCATGCTTGGCCAGACGGGCGAAAACCTCGCGGACGCCGGCGGCCTGCTCATCGACCATTCGGTGGACCCGATCGGCGATGGCCGCAAGCTGCTCGGCGGCGGTCATTCCGGCCGGATCGCGGCGTCGCCGTTTCGCCGCGTGTTGGCGCATGAGCCCCGCCACGCGGACCAAGAAGAACTCGTCCAGGTTCGAGTTGACGATAGCCAGGAACTTCAGCCGTTCGAGGAGCGGCAACTCGGCGTCCAGCCCTTGCTGCAGGACGCGATCGTTGAACTCCAACCAGCTCAACTCGCGGTTGATGTAGAGACTCGGCGATTTCAGCGGGTCTTTTGGCATTTCAACGACAGAGATGGTCGCATCTTACAACGCGTCCGCCTTCTCCTCCAAAGTCAACGGTCGAGTAAAGTCGCAGGAAGGCCATCACAATTCCGCCTCACTTGCTTTCGTCTTCATTCGCTCGCTGTCCTGGCGCGCCGATGGGTTCTTGCCAACAGTCGGGCCAAGCGTCAAATCGCCCCTTAGACGCCCTCAGGGGATAGTACCGTGATTCTTCTTCGGTCATCAATGCTAGATATCGGAACAGCAGACGAAAAACTCTGACGAGGGAGAGACAGAACCCCCACGAAGCCACATAAAACACCGCCAAGACGTAGCCAAAGAAAGCCCAGGGATTTTTCCCAACGGCGCCCAGCCCGACATGGTCGGCCACTCGCACGGACAGGAAAACGGCGGCAACCGTCAGGGCAAAGAGCGGAATGCCGCTCAATGTGGTGACGGTGTCGACGACCCGCAGCCGCCTGGGCACATCGTACCCCGGTTTCAACCCAGGCCGCGATAGCGTGAAACTGTGATGTCGCACGACATCTGGTTCTCCAACGACTGCTGTAAACGGCCTATGCCTCTTCCAATCGGATCTTCACGCCGTAGATGTCTTCCAGCAGGTCGCCCTTCGTTTCCAACGCGCGCTGTTCGAGCAGCAAGTCGGCGCCGGGCATCGAGACGATCAGCTCGTCCCCGTGGCGCTCGACGCGGATGTCCGTCGCATGGCGGCGGTGGCCGCGGATCAGCGCGTCGGCCACGCGCAGCAATGCGGCCAACTTGTTGACCACCATCCGCGATTCCCGCGACAGCGCCATGTACGTCGGGTGCGATGATCGCGGCACGCTCCGGCGATGATACCGGGCCACCAACGCAACCAGCGCGATCTCGCTCCGCGTGAGCCCAAAAATCTCCGAATTGGCGATCAGGTATTCGCTATGTTTGTGATGGGCGCGGCTGCTGACAAAGCCTCCGACCTCGTGAAGCAAGCCGGCCGCGCGCAGGAGCAGACGCTGCCGCGCCCCCAGGCCGTGATCCGGCTGAAACAGGTCGAAGAGCCGAACCGCAATTTCGGCCACGCTGCGGGCGTGGTCGACATCGACGCGGTACTTTTCGGCCATCGCGGTGGCCGAATGAATGACGCCGATCAGCAGCGACTCGTCCTCCTTCCCGGTCGCCTCGCGGGCCAACTCCAGCAGCAGCCCGTCGCGCCTCGAGACGTGCGAAACGATCATCTCGGTGGCCTTCGTCTGGGCCAGGAGCACTTGATAGACCAGCAGGGCCGGATTGAGCGTTTCGGCCTCGGCGAATGGCAGGCCATGCTGCTTCGAGAGCTCTTCGGCCGTGTGTCGCTCGCAACGCTCGACGAGCGAGTTGAAAGCCTCCGCGTCGACCACCGCCAGATCGGCGGAGCCGGTCGGCGAGCCGACTTCTCGGGCGGCAAATCGCGCGTCGCCGCCGACGGCGACAAACGAATCGATCTCGCCCAGCGGGACGGTGCTTTCCATCGCCAGGAGCGTGTTCGAGATGTGCTGCCGCAAGAGATCGGCCGAGCGTTGCGGCGGCTCCTGGCTGGTCGCGAACATCTCCTGCAAACGGATCGAGCCGAGCCGAAGGCTGTGCGAGGTGGCGATCTCGCCATTTTCCAAGATGGTCAGGAGCGTGCTGCCGCCGCCGACGTCGGCGACCAGCGTGTGCCCTTGGTTCACGCCCAGGGCATCGCCCACGGCTTGCCGGACGGCGGAGACCGTCAACCGGCTTTCCTCTGATGTGTCGATCACCTCGACGGCCAGCCGCGTGGCCATGAACGCGCGGTCGAGGAACATGTCGCCGTTGACGGCTTCACGGACCGCGCTGGTGGCCACCGCGCGGACCTGCTCGGCCTTGTAGAGATCGAGCAACTGGCGATAGTCTCGCAACACGGCGATGGCCGCTCTCATGCTCTGCGCCCCGAGGCGGCCGCGGCGGAACGTATCTTGCCCAAGCCGAACGGCTCGATGAAGCTGTTCGAGGGTCTCGATCCGGCCATCGGAGAAGACCTCCGCGATGACCATGCGCAAGGCGTTGGCGCCCACGTCGATCACGCCGACAGGCTTGGCCTTCACCTCGCCCGGGCTGGTGCTCGGAATGGATTGCATGCCCCTATTGTAGCAGCCGCGTGGCCGCTTTGTAGGGGACGCGAAAAGCACGTAGCGCGTAGGTTATGCTTCAGCATAACAGCGGGGCGGTCACGTTATGCTAAAGCATAACCTACGCCGACGCCTTCGGGTCGTCCGCGGGGCGATAGGGCGGCCGGACGGTCGCGGTCAAACGATCCCATAATCCGCGACGCCCCAGGTCGGCCCAATAGCGGACCAGCTCGTCAAAGGCCTGCCCGCGGCGGTCCAGACGGTCCCGCCGAAGGTGTTCGATGCCCGGCACGAGATGCTGAAACGGTCCGGCGTGGCCGAACATCTCGGTCGTGCGTTCGCGCTCGGCGAGAACGAAGGCGTCGAGTTGCTCGATCCAGACGTCGCAATCGTGGATCTCGCCGAGCAGGGTCTGAACGCGTTTGATCTCCTCGATCGGTTCGTCAAGCCCGCCCGGATAGAGCGGCCGGCAGATCTCCAACGCATATCGGAGCCGTTTGGCGGCGATCCGCATGGCGTGATGGCCCTCGCGATCGTCGGGATTCTTCAAGGCGTCTTCGCGGCCGAGCAAATTATCCAGTTGCCGGAGGATGTGTCGGCTTGACCGGGCCAACGATTCTTGGGTCCTCAGGTCGTCGGGCGTCGAGGACTGCGGACAAAGGCGGCGGCAAGCTCGCCGCATCCTGCGCAACGTGCCTTCCGATTCGAGCCGCTCGATCGCGCGCATGACGCGTCGCTGAAATCGCTCTCGCTCTCGCTCCAAGAAAACCAACACGCGTGCGACGCCGGGGAAGCATTCGTTCGCATGAAGCTCGCTCAGCGCGCCGCAGAGAGTCGCGATCTGCACGTCTCGATCCCGTGCGTCGCCCAGCGCGGTCGTGATGCGGCGGATCGCTCGCTGCCAATGTCGCGTTCGCTTGCGCCCCAACGTGCGATCGAACATCCGTAGAGCGGCTCGCAAGCGGCGTGTGGCGACCCGGGCACGGTGCACGAACTCGATGTCCTCGGCCAGGCGCACACCGTCAAGCTGCTCGGCAAGCTGCTTTGCCTGCCGGCGGATGAAGCGAGCGGCCAGTCGTCGATATCCCGGGTCCATTGTCTTGAGCGATTGCTCGGCCCCCCCACAGTTCCTGCATGCGTCTAGTATAGCAACGACAAAGCCCCCCATACTACCCAAACCACCTCACGGCGTTGGTATCGAGGGCGTCTGTTGCGCGGAATCACCGGGAATCCTGCTCGGGGCGGCCCACTTGCCTGCCGATGCTCTGTTAAGCTGGCGAGGTTTCCGCTAGGATAGTGGGCTGTGAACGACCCTTCCTGTTGGGAGTATACGCATGACCAAGGATGAGATTCTGGCTCAACTGGCTGCAGGGCAACTCACGGTCGATGAGGCATCGAAGCAACTGGCCGAGGTGGAGCCGGCGCGCCGAGGCACGCTCTACTGCAAGGTCAGCCCCAAGGGGGCCATGAGCCTCTACGGGTTGCAGCGGATGCCGGTCACTCTCTACACCGAACAATGGGAGCGGCTGCTCGGCTTCAGCGACGAAATCCGAGAGTTCCTCAAACAGCACGATTCCGAACTGAAGCGGAAGCAGCGGTAGAGACGCCCATGCCGCGACGCATTCTCGTTCTTTCGGCCTCGGTCGGAGCGGGCCACCTCCGCGCCGCCCAAGCGGTCGCGCTGGCGCTCGGCGAACTCGATCCGACCGCGACCGTGCAGAACCTCGACGTGTTGGACTTCACCAACGCGGCGTTTCGTCGCGTCTACGCCCGGACGTATCTCGATCTGGTGAATCGAGCGCCGCATGCGTTGGGCTACTTCTACGATATGCTCGATCGCGAGCCATCGCCGCAGCACAAGTCGGACCGGCTCCGCCTGCTTGTCGAGAAGCTCAACCTCCGCTCGCTGCTGAAGTTTCTTCGCACCCAGGCGTGGGACGTCGTCGTCAACACCCATTTTCTGCCCGCCGAAATGATCGCGGCCCTCCGGCGGCGTGGCGACATCGCTACGCCGCAGTTGACGGCCACAACGGATTTCGAGACGCACCGGCTCTGGGTCAACCAGCCGTGCGATCACTATTTCACGGCTACCGCGGAGGGCGCGGCGAACCTTCAGCACTGGGGCGTCCCAGCCCGGGACATCACCGTGGCGGGCATCCCGATCCATCCCGCCTTCAGCCGGCCAAAGGATCCGTCGGAATGCCGCCGCCGTCTCGGCCTGGCGGGCGACCGGCCGGTGCTTCTGCAACTGGCCGGCGGCTTTGGCGTCGGACCGGTCGAAAAGCTCTTTCGCAGCATTCTCGAAGTGGAGACGCCCATCGAATTGGTCGTTGTGGCCGGACGGAACGCGGAGCTCAAGGACCGGCTGGCCGAGATCGCGCCCCCGCCGCGACACCTGGCCCACGTCCTGGGTTTCACCACCGAGATCGACGATTGGATGG
>JBDKUC010000369.1:0-4433 GCA_039679885.1 Thermoguttaceae bacterium
GGTCGGACTGTTCTTCATCCACGCGACGCGATGGGCGTCCGAGCGAGTTCGCTTCCGCCTCGTTGCAGTGCACGCCGCCTGGGCGATCGTGATTTTTTGGGTCGTGCTTACGCCATGGCTGATGCGGAACTGGTTCCTGTTCGGGGAACCGTTCCTTGCGCGCCTGCCCGCGCTGAACAAGTGGGAGGTCTGTTTCCAAGGCGGGTCGGCGGCTCGGCTGCCGATCCCCGCTACGCCGGCCGGCCGGCATTTGCTGGCCCTGATCGGCACGCCGGACGGCGACGTGCCCGATCGCCACTGCTATGGGGCGATTGGGGCCCTCAAGGCGAAAGGGCTGGATCCCGAGGAAATCGACCAGCTGGTGTCGGCCGTCTGCGCCGACGCCATCCACGAGCATCCTTTCGAGTTTGCCTGGCCGGCATTCAAACGGTTTGTCAACTTCTGGCGTGCGGAGGCCGACGACATCCCTTTCTATGGCTCCTCGCGAAAGTTCGACGACCAGCGCGATTGGCGACTGGAGCCGATCGCGAGCCTCTACGATGATGTGCTGATGATGACGCCCTCGCATTGGTGGCGGTGGAATGAAACCTTCGCGATGGTTGTCGGATTCGGATGCTTCCTGATGGTCCTTGCGCCCCGTACCCGGGCCATGGGGCTGTCGCTGGGGGCGATCTTCCTCTACTTTGCCGCCGTGACCGCTGCGGTCGAGGTGGAAAACTACCGCTACCGGATGATCTTGGAGCCGTGTTTGATCATGGCCGTGGTCGCCGGGTTCGCCAATCTCACGCTGCGCGTATCCCGCACCCGGGATGCCGTGCGGTGCGACGTCGGACGCTACTCGGTCGCGGTGCTCACCTCCGGCGCGCAACGACGAAGATGGAAGAGCCCCATGGAAGACGAATGCCTCGAAGAATCGCGTGGTTCTCCCACTTCAGTGCCTGCCCCAGGCAACGGTTGACCAGCGAACTGGGAATCGAGAGGTCGGAGTGCGGGGCCCGATCGCGACGGCCCGGAAGCATCGATGGCAGTCGGGCCAACACGATCGCGGGAAACAGGGCGCAGAGCCGGTAGGACAGCCGCTCGATCCGAAGTCCCATCGGGTCGAGAAAGCGGCGGATCTGCGAAGCGGTGAACCGCTCGCGCGTGGCCACGGCCCTGTCGTGCCGGCTGAACAGCCACTGGTAGGCCGGAAGATTCATCATCAAAAGTCCGCCCGGCCGGATTCGCTCCACGATCCGCAGCACCCCCGACCGGGCCGCCTCAAGCCCGATCGTGCACAAGACGTCGCAGCTCAGGACGAGGTCGAACTGGTCGGCGTGAAACTCCGGGGCGCAAAGGTCGCTGCGATAGAGATCCGCCACCGGCACTTTGGTCCGCGCGTAGTCCAGCGCCAACGGCGACCAGTCGAAGCCGCCGAGGTACGAGGTGTCGAGCATCGCGCGGAGCATGCCGAGGTTCGCCCCCGTTCCGCAGCCCGCGTCGAGCACACGCAGGCCTGACCGTTGGGCAAAGCCCTCCTTCACCAGCACTCGGCCGATGAGATCGCGCAAGCCGCGGTACCACCAGTGGTCGCGTTCGACGTCGGCCATGACGTCGTACTCGCGGTCGTTCATGATGCTCGTCACGCGGTTCTCCTGACGCCAAGGGCGCGACGGACCGCCTGGCCGACGGTCTCGATCTCCTCGGGCGAAAGTTCGGGATAGAGCGGCAGCGAGAGCACTTCACGGGCCGCCCGCTCGGTGACGGGAAGTGCCCCCGGCCCAAACGGAAGACTCGCGTAGGCCGGCATTTGATGCACGGGCACGGGGTAGTGAATTCCATATCCGATTCCGGATTGCCCTAAGACGTCGATCAAGTGATCGCGACGATCGGTCCGGATCACAAACAGGTGCCAGGCATGTTCGGTGCCGGGATCCGTTTCGGGCAGGACGAGATCGGCGTCGGCCAGCAAACCCAGATACTGCTGGGCGATCCGCCGGCGCGAGCAGAGCCACGCATCAAGCCGTCGCAGCTTGACCCGGAGAATCGCCGCCTGAATCTCATCCAGACGGCTGTTGATCCCCTCGATCTGGGCCAGGCGGCGAGCATCGAAACCGTGAAAACGAAGGCTTCGCATGCGCGCGGCCAGTTGCGGATCGTCGGTGACGCAGAGGCCCCCGTCGCCAAACGCGCCGAGGTTCTTGGTCGGATAGAAGGAGAAGCACCCGATCGCGCCGAACGTGCCCACGTGACGCCCGGCGATGCGCGCGCCATGGGCCTGGGCGCAGTCCTCGATGATCGGCAGCCCGTGGCGTCGGGCGATCGTTTGAATCGCCTGGATGTCGGCGGGACGGCCGTACAGGTGCACCGGCAGGATCGCTCGCGTGCGAGGGCCGAGACTGGCTTCGATCTGGGCGGGGTCGATCAGCATGGAGCGATGGTCGATATCGACCAGTCGCGCAGCGGCGCCCACTTCCCGGACCGCGCCGACGGTTGCCGCGGCCGTGTGGGCGACCGTAATCACTTCGTCGCCCGGACCGATGTCCAACGCGCGGAGCGCAACCACAATCGCATCGGTCCCCGATCCGACGCCGACGGCCGACCGTGCCCCGACGTAGGCGGCGAACTCCTGCTCGAACGCCTCCCCCTCCGGGCCGAGGATCAACTGGCCGGACGACAGAACGCGCTGGATCGCCGTTTCCACGTCGTCGCGGATCGGCTCGTAGCCGCGGAGATAATCGAAGGCCTTGATCATGCGTGTTGCGGCAAGTAAGGGGCCCAGTGCTCGAGGAAGAAGTCGACCGTTTTGGCGAGCCCCGGCTGCAGGTCGACCTGGGGCCGCCAGCCGGTCGCCGCCTGGTAGGCCGAACCGTCGGCGTAGTAATCGCCGATGTCGATCGCCTTGCGCTCGGAAGGGAAGGGCACGCACTCGCACTCGAACGGCTTGGTCAGTCCACGGAGCATTTCAACCAACTCCAGCAGCGAATACGGCCGAGGATAGCCCAGGTTGAACGACTTGCCGTTGACCTGCTCGCACGCGCCGGCCAGCAAAAGGGCCTGGACCACGTCGTCGACATAGTTGAAGTCGCGCCGCTGACGCCCGTCGCCGAAGATTTCGATCTTCTCGCCCAACAGCGCCTTGCGCAGGAAAATGCCGATGAACCCCTTGGTGTTGCTTTTCAGGTCCATGCGCGGGCCGTAGGTGTTTGTCAAACGGAGGCTGACGGTGCGCATTCCGTAGACTTCGTGATACAAGGTGTAATAGCGCTCGGCCGCCAATTTGTTGATGCCGTTGACGTCGATCGGATGGAGCGGATGATTTTCGTCGACCGGCAGATACTGCGGGCGGCCATAGAGCTGCCGGGTGCTCGCGAAGACGATCTTCACCTCGGGCCGCAGCGACCGGCAGTTTTCCAGCAACGAGAGCTGGCTGCGGCAGTTGATGTCGAGATCGGTGGCCGGATCGCGCATGCTGTCGAGATGGCTGAGCTGCCCGGCGAGGCTGAACACGAGGTCTTGCCCTCGCAAAAGGTGCGGCATCGTGTGCGGGTCGCGAATGTCGGAGAAGTTGACGCGGATCTCGTTGCTCATCGGCTCTAGATTGGCCGGGTTGGCGCCGTAGGCCGGGATCATCGAGTCGACGACCATCACCTGGGCCCCCAGGCGCGCCAGTTCAATCGCCAGATTGCTTCCGATGAACCCTAGCCCACCGGTGACCAGGACGCTCTTGCCCGCATAGAAGTCATGCAGGTTTGTCGTTGCGGAGTTGTTCATAGCGGACCACCGATTGCGGCTTGCCGTGAAACTGGAGGAACACCCGGCCAACGTATTCGCCCACCATCCCCAGCACAAACAGCTGCACCCCGGCGAAGAACGTCAAGCAGACCAGCACCGTGGGGATGCCAACCGTCACATTCGGCGCGAGAAACAGCTTGTCGAGAATGATGCCGACCAACAAGACCAGGCTGAGCGCCGAAGTGGTCATGCCGACCAGCGTTGCGAGGCGGAGTGGCGCGATCGAAAACCCAAGGAACATGTTGGACCAGAGCCGCAGAAGCCGCCAAAGGTTGTAGCCGCTCTGGCCGCCCTGGCGCTCGCGGTGCTCGACTTCGACTTGGGCCACGCGTTGGGTCGCCTGGAGGATCAGGCCGTCGAGGTAGGGATACGGGCCGTCGTAGCGGGTCACCGTGTTGACGATGAACCGGCTCATGATCTTGAAACTCGACAAGTACAGGTCGGCCGGCTTCTTGAGGACGACCGTCGCGACGGCGTTGGTGAACCAGCTGCCGAGATTGCGGAACCAGTTGTGCTGCTTCTCGCGGTATCGCCCGTAGACAACATCCAACGGGCTCGCGCGCATGCGCTCCAGCAGCGTCATGAGCTGGTCCGGAGGATTCTGCCCGTCGTCGTCCATCGTGGCCACGTATTGGCCACTGGTGGCGCGCAGCCCGGCC
>JBDKUC010000053.1:0-18913 GCA_039679885.1 Thermoguttaceae bacterium
CCTGTTCACCTTGGTCGGCAGCGTGCTGATCCTCGTCGCCATGCTGATGCTCTACTTCGGCAGCGACGTCAGCCTGCTGACCGGCGCCCAGCAGGCCGCCTGCAAGCTGACCAGCTCGCAGGGCCACACGTTCAACATGTTGGCCCTGATGAAGATCGGCCAGATGCCCGACTCGCCGTTCCATCAGACGCTGTTCTGGGGACAATCGCTCTCGTGGTGGGCGTTCATCCTGCTCCTGATCGGCTTCATCATCAAGCTGCCGGCCGTGCCGGTGCACACGTGGCTGCCTGACGCCCACGTCGAGGCCCCTACGCCGATCTCGATGATCCTGGCCGGCGTGCTCTTGAAGATGGGCGGGTACGGCGTCATCCGCCTCTGCTACCCGATCTGCCCCGACGCCGGCTATCAACTCGCCTGGCTCGTCTCCGGCCTCGGAACCGTCAGTATGGTCTACGGGGCTCTGGCTGCGATGGCCCAGAAGGATTTCAAGCGGCTCGTGGCCTACAGCTCCGTGAGCCACATGGGCTACGTTCTGCTGGGCATCGGCGCCTGGACTGCTACGGCCGGCAACAATTTCAACCCCGACTATTGGAACATGGGCATGAACGGCGCCATGTTCCAGATGATCGCCCACGGCATCAGTTCGGCTGGCATGTTCTTCCTGGTCGGCGTCGTCTACGAACGGGTTCACCACCGCGACCTGGACCAGTTTGGCGGGCTGTTCGCCCGAATGCCTGTCTATGCCGGCATCTCGATGGTGATTTTCTTCGCCGCCCTGGGTCTGCCGGGCCTGTGCGGATTCATCGGCGAGTTTTTCGTCACCGTCGGCGTGTGGGGCTATAGCAAGGCGCTGGCCATTATCTCGGCCTCTGTCGTCATCCTGACGGCCGGCTACATCCTCTGGACCATCCAGCGCGTCTATATGGGACCAGAGTACAAGGGGCCGCATGCTGAAGCGTTGACGCCGATGACCCGCCGCGAGATTGCGATTGCCGCGCCGCTGGTCGCCCTGGCCCTGCTGTTCGGCGTTTATCCCCAGGCCGTCTTCAAGTACACCGAGCCGACCATCGGCAAAGAGGTTGTGCAGAACCTGGCCGACTGGGCCAAGTCTGACGCCGGGGTTTCTCACCATGAATCGCTGGAGGGTAAGTTGCCGTGAGCTTTAGCGACTTGGTGACATCCGTTCTTCAAAATGACACCCGGTTGTCGCTCCTGGCGATGCGGCCGGAGTTGGTCCTTTGCGCCACGATCATCGCCATTCTTTCGCTGAAAGTCTTGGCGCCCAACTGGAAGAAAGCGGCGTTCTATCTTGCCGCAGCGGGACTGATTGTCGCCGGTGCGTTCGCTTATGCGGACGCCCGCGGAATCTCGACCAGCCATAGCATCTTCACCGGAATGCTGGTGGCCGACAGCTTCACCGCCGTCCTGCGTTTGGCCATCCTTGGTTTCGCCCTGCTGTTTGTCGCGTTCGCCGAAATCGCCGCCAACAGCCAAGATGACATGACCGAGTTCTACGTGCTCGTCTTGGGCGCGTTGATCGGCATGTGCTTGATGATCTCGGCCAATCACGTCCTCCTCGTGTTCCTCGGCGTCGAGATGGCGAGTGTGCCGTCCTACGTCCTCGCCGGGCTGAAGCGACGGCAATCGAAGAGCAGCGAGGCGGCGATGAAGTACGCCGTCTTCGGCGCCGGGACGGCCGGCATCATGCTCTTCGGGCTGAGCCTGTTGGCCGGCACGCTGGGGGCCGCCAACCTGCCCGCCATGGCCGCCAAGCTGGCGGCGATGATCGAGCACGGAATGGCCGGCGACCAGATCACGGTCCTTAGCCTTGGGGCGCTGATGGTCATGGTCGGCGTGGCCTTCAAGCTTTCGGCCGTTCCCTTCCATTTCTGGGCGCCCGACGTGTTCGAGGGGGCCACGGCCGAAGTGGCCGCGTTTCTGTCGGTCGCGTCGAAGGCCGCCGCGCTGGGGCTGCTCCTGCGTCTCTGCGGCGGATTCGCCTTCCCCACCGACCTCTACTTTCATCCCGGCGGCGCCCCTTCGCCGCAGATCGACCCCTCGGCCCTGGCTGCGCTTCAGCCGGTGCGGCAGTACCTTGTCGCCCTCATATCCGTCCTGGCCGCCGTCACTTGCACCTTCGGCAATCTGGCCGCCTATGGGCAGACGAACATGAAGCGTCTTTTGGCCTATTCGACCATCGCGCACGCCGGTTACATGATGATGCCCGTCGCTGCGGCCGTGGCGTTGGTCGGCACGAATCAAGACGCCGCCCGCGGCGCCGTGGCCTCGCTCGTCGGCTACATCGGCATTTACTTGTTCATGAATCTGGCGGCCTTCGCCATCGTCGCCTTTCTCCGCAACGCCACCGGCAGCGAAGAGATCTCCGCCTACGGCGGCCTCGTGCGCCGTTCGCCCGGCTTGGCCGTGTGCATGGCGATCGTGATGTTCAGCCTCGTCGGGCTGCCGCCGCTGGCCGGGTTCCAGGCCAAGTGGGTCATCTTCGGCTCAGTGATCGAGGCCGCGCGGGTGAACCACGGGCTGTGGGCGCTCCTTTTCGTCGGGCTGTTGAACACGGTGCTGAGCTTGTTCTATTACCTGCGGGTCGTACGGGTCATGGTCCTCTCGCCCGAGCCGCTCCACCGCGAGGCGCCGACCATTCCGCTTACGTCGATGGTCGGCTTCTATTGCGCGATGTTGACCTCTCCCATGCTGTTGTTGTTCTTCGCGCTCGATGGATTCTCCCACTGGGCCAATGCCGCCGCCTCCACGCTCTTCTTCTTCCGATGACATGATGCAAGCGATCGAAGCCATCCCGGCGCTCAACCGAATTTTGGGCATCTTGAGCCGCTCGCTGCCAACCTACCTGGCTGACGCGAAGCCGTGGCGGGCGATGAACGGCAGCGACGTCTATTCGGCGATCCAGCGGCTCGCGGCCGACCAGCATCGCTACGCCCGACGCGTCGCCGACGCCATCGTCCGGCTCGGCGGTCAGCCGACGCAATCGCACTTCCCGAGCGCCTTTGCCGCGAAGAACGACCTCTCGGTCGATTTTCTGCTGCGAGACGTGCTCGAATGGCAGGAACAGGACATCGACTTGATCGCCCGCTGCGCCGCCGAACTCGATGGCATGTCGTCCTTGCACGCGCTGGCTGAGGAGGTGCTCGGCAACGCCAAGGGACACCGGGACATTCTCAGGCAACTGGCGAAGCGCGAATGACGAAGAAAGCTCGAAATCCGAAATCCGAAGCCCGAAGTCGGATTTCGAGCTTCGGATTTCGAGCTTCCTTTGGCCCATGTACATCGACACCCACGCCCATCTCGACCAGGACGAGTTCGCCGCCGACCGAGCGGAGGTGATCGGCCGGGCGCGCGACGCCGGGGTTGAAACGATGCTCCTCCCGGCCGTCTCCGCCGCAACAAGCCAGGCGGTGCTGCAACTGGCCGAGCAGTTCGGCCTCTGGGCGGCCGTCGGCATCCACCCCAACTCAACCGTCGAGGCCACGCCGGACGATTGGCCGCAGGTCGCCGCCCTGGCCACACATCCCCGCGTGGCCGCCATCGGCGAGACGGGCTTGGATCGCTACTGGGATGACGCGCCGCTTCCGCTCCAGCAAGAGTATCTCCGTCGCCACCTCGACTTGGCCCGCCAGCGCGACCTGCCGATCATCATCCATTGTCGCGATGCGCAGGACGATCTACTGCCGATCTTGCGTGAGGCGGCCGTCGGCGGTCCGCTCAAGGGTGTGTTGCATGCCTTCAGCGGCGACGCGGAGTTCGCCGCCGAGTGTCTCTCACTCGGCTTCCACCTCAGCTTCGCTGGCAACGTGACTTACTCGAACAAGAAGTTCGAACCGTTGCGGGCGGTTGCTCGCCAGGCGCCGGAGGACCGCTTGCTGCTCGAAACCGACAGCCCCTATCTCGTGCCGCAAATCTATCGCGGCAAGCGACCGCGCAACGAGCCGGCCAACGTGGTTCACACCGCCGCATTTCTTGCCGAGCTGCGCGGCGTGCCGATCGAGCGACTGGCGTCCGCAACGACGGCGAACGCCCGACGGTTGTTTCGCTTTGCGTAGAACGGCCGGCGCGAATGATGCTCGGCGTGGCGATCCAAGAGCGGGTCGTCCGCCGCGCGACAAAGAACTGCACGGCTGTTCGTAGTTCCCGCTTTAGCCGGTCGCTTTCCGCCTAAAGGCGGGACTACGAACGCCTGCGGACAACACCGCTTCTCCTCCGCCCCCCTCTGCCATCTCGCGTACAATTCACTATATTGAGACGAGCGTGGCGGAACACCCAGTTCCTTAGGATAAGAGGAACGAAACGAACGGAGCCAGAAATGCACGATCCTTTCAACGCCCGCGATGTGTTCGAGTCCGGCAATGGTCCGGTGGGAATCTATCGGCTTAGCAAACTGGAGGACGCCGGCTTGGTGCGAATCGCTGCGCTGCCCTACTCCATCCGCATACTCCTCGAGTCCGTGTTGCGCAACTGCGATGGCTTTCAGGTCCGCGAGGAGGACGTGCGAGATCTGGCCGCCTGGCAGCCGATCCGGCAGACGCCGATCGAAGTGCCGTTCAAGCCCTCTCGGGTGATCTTCCAGGATTTCACCGGCGTGCCCGCCGTGGTCGATCTGGCCACGATGCGCGGAGCGATGAAGCGATTGGGCGGCGATCCGAAACGGATCAACCCGCTCGTGCCGGTCGACCTGGTGATCGACCACTCAGTGCAGGTCGACCACTTCGGCTCGCCGGAGGCGCTGGCCCAAAACATGGACAAGGAGTTCGAACGGAACCGTGAGCGGTATGAGTTTCTCCGTTGGGGGCAGAAGGCGCTGAAGAACTTCCGCGTCGTTCCGCCTGGCACGGGCATCATCCACCAAGTCAACCTCGAATACCTGGCCAAAGTGGTTTGCGTTCGTGAGGATGCGGAAGGCCGCGTCGCCATGCCCGACACGCTCGTCGGCGCCGACAGCCACACGACGATGATCAACGGGCTCGGCGTCGTCGGCTGGGGCGTCGGGGGCATTGAGGCCGAAGCCGTCATGCTCGGGCAGCCGCTCTATATGCTCGCGCCCGAGGTGGTCGGATTCGAGCTGACGGGACAGTTGAGGCCGGGCATCACCGCCACGGATCTCGTTCTGACGGTCACGCAAGTGCTCCGTGCCGAGGGCGTCGTCGACAAGTTCGTCGAGTTCTTTGGCCCCGCCCTGGCGACGATGAAAGTGGCCGATCGGGCGTTGGTCGCCAACATGGCGCCCGACTACGGGGCCACAATGTCCTATTTCCCCGTTGACGAGCAGACGCTCGTCTATCTCCGCGAGACCGGTCGGACTGCGGCGGAAGTGGAACTCGTCGAGCGGTACACGAAGGAGCAACACCTGTTCCGCACGGCCACGCAGCCGGCGGCCGTCGAGCCTCACTATACGAAAGTGCTGCATCTCGATCTTGGCGCGGTCGAGACGAATCTGGCCGGCCCCAAGCGGCCGCAAGACCGCGTCCCGCTCGGAGACATGAAGCGTTCGTTCCGCCGCGCATTGAAGACGCCGCCGAAGGAACGCGGCTTTGGACTTACCGATGAACAGGCGGCCAAAACGGTCGCCGTCGAGGGTGACGGCCGGCTTGGCCATGGCGCCGTGGTGATTGCCGCCATCACGAGTTGCACGAACACGAGCAACCCAGGCGTGATGCTGGCCGCAGGGCTCGTCGCTCGCAAGGCGGTCGAGCGCGGTCTGAAGGTCCCCGCCCACGTGAAGACGAGCTTGGCTCCCGGCAGCCGCGTGGTGATCGACTATCTCCGCGAGTCCGGTCTCGACAAGCCGCTCGAACAGCTCGGCTTCTACAATGTCGGTTTCGGCTGCATGACCTGCATCGGCAACAGCGGTCCACTTCCGCCGGCTGTGGCGAAGGCCGTCGCCGACGGCAACCTTGTGGCCGCGGCCGTGCTGAGCGGCAACCGGAACTTCGAGGGCCGCGTTCATCCGCAGGCAAAGGCCAACTATCTGGCCAGTCCGCCGCTGGTCGTCGCCTTCGCCCTGGCTGGCACCGTCGACGTCGATCTCGCGACGGAGCCGCTCGGCACTGGCAGCGATGGACAGCCGGTCTACCTGAAAGACATTTGGCCAACCCAGGCCGAGATCGACGCGGCCGTTTCGCAAGCCGTTCGCCCGGAGATGTTCCGCGATCGCTATGGCGATGTGTTCGCCGGCAACGAGATGTGGAACCGGCTTGCCGCGGCCGACAGTGAAGTCTACGCATGGAACCCGGCCAGCACGTATATCCAAGAGCCGCCGTTCTTGGCGGATCTCACGCCCGAACCGGCGGCGGTTCGGCCCATTGTCGGCGCCCGGGCGTTGGCCGCGCTTGGCGATTCCGTGACGACCGACCACATTTCGCCGGCCGGTTCCATCGCCCCAAGCAGCCCGGCTGGCAAGTACCTCCAGGAGCTCGGCGTCAAGCCGGCCGACTTCAACGCGTACGGCGCGCGTCGCGGCAACGACCGCGTCTTGGCCCGCGGCACGTTCGCCAACATTCGCATCCGCAACATGGTCGCGCCGGGAACCGAGGGCGGCGTCACGCGTCATTTGCCCGACGGCGAGACGATGTCGATGTACGACGCGGCGATGAAGTACAAGGCCGAAGGCGTCCCGTTGGTCGTGCTGGCCGGCACGGAATACGGTTCCGGCAGCAGCCGCGACTGGGCCGCCAAGGGGCCGTACCTATTGGGCGTCCGCGCGGTCATCGCCTCCAGCTTCGAGCGGATCCACCGCAGCAATCTGGTCGGCATGGGCATCCTGCCGCTGCAGCTTCCGGCAGGCAAGTCGTGGGAGTCGGTCGGATTGACCGGCGAGGAACAGTTCGACATTCCCGTGAGCGACTCGCTTTCGCCCGGCGGCGAGTTAACCGTCCGTGCGACCTCGCCCGACGGGTCGGTCCGCGAGTTTTCGACCAAGGTGCGAATCGATACGCCTGTCGAAATGGAATATTATCGTCACGGCGGCATCCTGCCTGCCGTGCTGCGAAAGCTGTTGAAGTAGCGGTTGGGTCTTGGGGCTTAGGTCTTAGGGCTTAGGTCTTAGGTCTTAGGTCTTGGGGCTTCTAAGCTCTCTCAGGCGGGGTTCGGCGGGATGCAATACTCGCGACAAAAGACCGTGGCCTGTTTGGCGTTCGCCATCGGCACTGCCGTCTTCTGCGCGCTGGACCGCGCTTGGCCGCCGTTCTGGTTCGCCACCGCCGTGGCAACAGGATGTCTTGTGCAGCTCCTGGCCGGCGAACTCTGCGATCGCAGTGCGATCCGCGCATCCTCGCTTCCGTACGATCTTTCCCTCCTAGCCATGTGTTTTTTCATGGCTACCTACATGGCCGCGCAGCGGTCCTGGGCCCTTTTCGCCGGAATGACCGCCATTGCAGTGTCACTCGTTGTCAAGCTCGTTCTGCAAACCGGCCAAGACGTCTCGAAACGCAAAACGCCCGACGGCGAAGACCGAAGCCCAAAGTCCTAAGACCGAAGCCCTACGCCCTGTGCGCGAACTCCTCACCGACGATCTCGATCTGATCGCGGTAGTAGTGAATCGCCTCGGTGGGGCTGAGGTTCAAGATGGCCCGGCCTTCGGTCTCCCAATGGTCGCGGTCGAAGCGAAAGACGGCCGTCCCGGCCTGGAGCCCCTCGTCGGCGTCCAGCACCGTCGGACCTCCATCGACGTCTTCGGTCGCCAGGGTGACGGCGACAAAGGCCGATAGTTCGCCGGTCGTCCGGCTGCGGACATAGGCCACGTCGTCGGCGAAGTTGCAGTCGGACCAGCGGGGAGCGTTGGGCGTCGATCGGGCCGCAGCTAGTTGCAGGAACTTCGCCTCGAGCCGCTCCCGTTCGGCGTGGAACCGCCGCTTCGCCAGAGCAAGTGGCGACAGCCGACCGCTCGGCTGCCGCGCCGGCCGCCAATAGTGAACCGCCACGAGCAGCATTGCCACCGCAACGAGAACGGCGATTGTCCAGATGAGAAGCATCGCGACTTGACCCCAACCCGGAGTATCCTTGGGCCGCCCGCGTACACCCTATTCTACAATACGCCCCGCATCTGTGGCAAATGGGGGTGCCTCACCGTGTGAATTTTCATGGCGGCCGTCCGGGACACACGGGGCGATCGCGCTGCCAGCGGGCTCCGACTGTTGCACCACTGGTCTTTTTGCTACCGTAACGGCATGGCGATTCTTGGGGCCCACAAGTCGATTGCCGGGGGATATGAGAAGGCCGTCGAGCGTGCCAAGGCCGCCGGCTGCCAGTGCGTCCAGTTGTTCACGAAAAACAGCAACCAGTGGGCCGCCCGTCCCATCACGGCCGATGACGCCAGGCGATTCCGCGAGGCCCTCGAAAGGCTCGGCATCCGGCACCCGGTCGCTCACGACGCCTATCTGATCAACCTGGGCAGTTCTGTCCCCTGGCTTTGGCAAAAATCGGTCGACGCGTTCGTCGAGGAGCTGCATCGGGCCGAGACGCTCGGCATTCCTTATGTCGTGACGCACCCCGGGGCCTACGCCGGCGGCAGCGAAGAGGTCGGCATACAAAACGTCGCGCGAGCGCTCGATGAAGTTCACGCCAGGTGCCGCGGCCTGCGCGTCCGGTGCCTGTTGGAAACCACGGCCGGCCAGGGGACGTCGATCGGTTGGCGGTTCGACGAGCTGGCGGCCATCCTCGACCTCGTTCGCGAGCCGGACCGCGTCGGCTTCTGCTTCGATACGTGCCACGTCTTCGCCGCCGGCTACCCGCTCTCGCCCGAGAAGGACTACGAGGCGACCATGAGCGAGTTCGATCGTCTCCTGGGCCTTGATCGCGTCAAGGCGTTTCATCTGAACGACAGCCGCCGCGAGCGGGGCAGCCACGTCGACCGCCACGAGCACATCGGCCGTGGCCGGCTGGGCCTGGAACCGTTCCGACTGCTGCTCAACGATCCGCGATTCGGCGACGTGCCGATGTATCTCGAAACGCCGAAAGGGGAGTCGGGCGGTGAAGACCTCGACGTGAAGAACCTCGCCGTCCTTCGTTCACTGCTCGAATAACGGGCACAAAGCCGCGACCGGTGGTCGGGCGCCGCTGAGGACTGTCCCCCTTCAACGCGACTTCCTACGGTTCGTCCATCTCGCCCCGGCGGCCAGGACGACTGCAAAGTTGTTCGTAGTTCCGGCTTTAGCCGGTCATTTGCCGCCTAAAGGCGGAACTACGAACGCCTGCAACGGACTTTGCAGTCCGCCTGCTCCGGCGGCCGATGCGTGAACCGTGGTTGACGCAAAATCGTATGGCGTGTTAGAGTCACGCTCTTCACTGGGGGCTATCGTCGTCCATCACGGAGGATCATCCGATGGCAGGATTGTCGGTTCTCGCAGGCGTTGTGCTGTTGACCGCGACTGGCGGCGTTGGGCTTCCCTTCGGCGTGCCGCCCACGCCCGAAGACCCCGCGATGTCGGCCGCGGCGCCCGAGGAGTGCCTTTTCTACCTGTCTTGGGCCGGCACGGCATCGCCCGACCCCAACAGCCGGAATCAGACCGAGCAGATGCTGGCCGAGCCCGAGGTGCAGAACTTCCTCACGCAGATCGGCCATTGCATGCGCCGCGCCGCCGAGAAGAGCGACGACAAGGCAACGGCTGAGGAATCGAACCGGGACGTCTTCGAAGCCTTGTCGATCGTCGCCACGCACCCCGGCTCGGCCTTCCTGTCGAAGATTGATCTGCCGCCGGCGGGAGAAAAAGCTGGGGAGGCAAACCGGAAGTCCGCGAGCCTGGATATGGCCACGATTGTAATGAATGACGGGGTACACGCCGGAATGGTGCTTTCGCTGGGCACCGATGCACCGCGGCTTGAAGCGCTCGTCAAGAGATTCGCAGCTCGACATTACCGTCATACAAGCAAAACCAAGAAGAGGGCCGAGGCCGGCAAAGGAGAGACGCCAGCGGCAATGCAGTCGAAGGTGGAACGCGACAGTCCGCTCGGCGAGTTTGTGGTAGAGACCGTCCGGATCGATAACTGGAACTGGTACCGACTCCGCCTGGAAAGTCTGACCAATCCCTGCGTGACCTGCGGCTTCGGCAACGGCTACTGCGTCGTGCTGGTTGCCAACCGATATCACGATGACGCCCGCGAGTTGTTGGATCGAATGAAGGGGAAGCCGCCGAGGTGGTTGACGGCCCTCGTGCAGCAGGCGCCGGTCGAACGTCGAACGCTCGTCGCCCGATTCGACGTGCGCCGTTTCATCGATCTTGTTTCGTCCCAGATGGATCCGGCTGAGCGCGACAAGGCCAAGAAAGCCGCCGAGGCGCTCGGGCTGGTCAACGTCGCCGGCATTGCCGAGGTCTGGGGGCTCGACGGCGACAATTTCGTCAACAAGACGTTCTTTGCCCTCGATGGCCAACCGCAAGGGCTGCTGCGGTTGATCTCCGAGCGGCCGCTGAAGCCGGAAGACTTGGCCGCCATTCCCCGCGATGCCGCGTCGGCAGCGGTGTTCCGTCTCGACCTGCAACAGGCGATCCGGATTTTCCTGACGACGGCCAAGAAGGCGGGCGGTCCGGACACTGCCAAATCGATCCAGGAGTTGCGCGAGATCGTCCAGAAGGAGTTGGACGCCGACGCGCTCCGCGGCGTCCTCCGCGGCCTCGGCGACACCTGGTGCATCTACGACTCGCGGAGCGAGGGAAACATGTTTACCGCGGTTGTGTCGCTTCGCGACCCGGCCGCGTTCAACGCGGCTCATGCCCGCCTCATCGAACAGCTCAAGAAGCAGTTCCCGACGCCCAAGAAGGGCGACAAGGCCGAAAAGATTGCCGCGACGTTCGACCTCAACAACTTCAAGACGCGACTCGAACAGTTCCGGTTCCTCGGCCACGACATCTACTGCCTGAATGTCGGGGCCGCCGCGCCATGCTGGTGCATCAACGACCGGGAAGTGATCTTCGGCATCTCGCCGCAAGCTGTCAAGGCGCGCCTGTCGCGCGGCGCCGGCGGCGAGTCGATCGCCAGCCGACCCGAGATTGCTCATATGCTGGCTGGACCGAACGCTCCAGCCGCCATGTTCTACTGGGACCCGCAAGTCGTCTTCCGGTTCTTCTACTCCTGCATGTCCCTCTACGGGCCGGCGATGAGCAATGCGATGCGGGAACAGGGCATGGACGTGGACCTGTCATTGTTCCCCTCGCTGCCATCGATCGACCGCCACCTTGGCCCGACGACGGCAACCGTCCGGCGGACGAAGGACGGCATCGAGGTCGCCAGCCGCGGCACGATTCCCCTGCCGTTCGATGCCACTGTGTATGTCCTCTATGTTGCCGCATCAGCCGGGTCGATGATGCCAGTGGTCATTCCGGCGTACACAGGCGAGCCCGCACGGCGAACGCAGGAGCTCAAGTTCACCGACGGCGACGCGACGCCGAAAGCGGTTTCCCCGCTAAAGCCGGCCGACAGATCGCAGGTCCCGCCGATGCCGCCGGGCGGCTACCCGTCGACGGGCCTTCCTGAGATGACCGTCCCTAAACGGGACAAACAACAGAAGGTCGACGGCAATCGCCCGAGCCAATCGACGCCCAGGACGCCGCCGTCACCGCGTAAGCCGCGCGCGGAAAAGCGACTGGCGACTCCTTGAAGGCAATTGCTCTCAAACGGCCTTGAGCAGTTGGGCCGCCTCGCGTGCGACCTCCAACTCTTCGTCATTCGGAACGACGAGGATTTGAATCGCCGAGCGCGGCGAGTGAACCGCCGCCAGGGCGTCGCCGCTGGCCGCCTTGTTCTTATCCGGGTCGATGCACAGCCCGCACCACTCCATGTTCTGGCATACAGCGGCGCGGACTTCCGGAACCGTGAGGCCAACGCTGTCGGTGAAAACGAGGATATCAAGCCCTCCGAGCAGGGCGAGAAACGCGCCCAGAAAGTGCTTGATGCGGCGAACATAGACGCGGCAAGCCAGTCCGGCGTGGGAAGCCGGATCTTCACGCCAGCGCGGCAGCAAGTCGCGGATATCGCTTGAAAGGCCCGAAAGGCCGAGCAGCCCGCTTTCTCGGGTAAGAATTCGCTCAAGATCGTGCGGCGAACACTTCCGTTTTGAGAGCAGCGTGAGAACGACCGCCGGGTCCAGATCGCCGCAGCGAGTGCTCATGACAAGCCCGGCGAACGTGCCGTATCCCATCGAGGTATCCACCGGCCGGCCGTTTCGGATCGCCGCCATGCTGGCGCCGCCTGTGCCGAGATGACAGGCGACCACGCGTGACTCGCTGCGATAGTCGGGCCAGTGATCCTCAAGCTGCCGGACGACGGCCTGATAGGATAGGCCGTGGAAGCCGGTTCGCTTCAGGCCGTACTGCCGAGTAAGCTCGAGCGGAATCGCATAGTGCGTTGCTTCGTCGGGAAGCGAAGCGTGGAACGCCGTGTCGAACGAGGCCGTCTGAGGAACGCCGGGCAGATGCTCCGAGACAAGATCGATGATTTTTAGGCTGACCGGATTGTGCAGCGGGGCGAGGACGCTGCACTCCCGCAGCAACGCCAGCGTGTCTTTGTCGATCAGCGTGGCGCCGGAAAAGTGGTGACCGCCATGAACGAACCGGTGCGCGACAGCATCGATTGCCAAGTTCTGCTGGCCAAGCCAAGACAGAACGCGGGCAAAGGCATCGGCGTGATGTGGGATCGGGACGACGTCTTTCTTTCCCGTTGCGTCCTTCCGTCGATGTTCGATGAACGAAGGCGTGCAACTGACAACGCCTACATGGTGCGCTTTGCCCCAGGCGACCGGAACCAAACGGCCCGCCTCGGTTGTGGAAAAGAGTTTGTAAGTGAGAGACGAGCTCCCTGCATTTAGAGCAAGAATATTCATGGCAGCGCAGCGCGAAACGGTCTCGGCGTCAATGAAATGCTGTGGCAGGCTGCTGAGAAACGGTCGTCGTGACCGTCGGACGGCCAGCCCACGTGATCACCGCCCCAAGGGAGACAGGGCGGCCTTCCGTCGCGCAAGTTGTTCTTCCCCGGCAACTCCCGTCGACTGCAAGGAGGCAGTCCTATGACATCAACATCCAGCAGTGTAACAGAAACGAGCTCGTTTTCCAAGCCTTGCGCAGGCGGGCTGCCAGCAGGACTGCAAAGTCGGCCGCGCGGGTTCGTAGTCCCGCCTTTCGGCGGAAGATGACCGGCTAAAGCCGGGACTACGAGCGACTTTGCGGTCCACCTCGATTGATTGGCCGCGATTTTGCCGCTACATTACAGTGGCATGGAAATCGCCTACTGTAAGCGCTTCCGCATGGAGATCGATCTGGCCGGGCGCGAGCTGACGCTGCCGGCCGTGCCAGACCGCTATCATTTCATCTCCTGGGAAGACTCGCTGCTGGACGCCTTCGCCCGGGCGAAGTATCTCGGCTTCCGAAACGAGATCGACACGAGCGTGTTTCCTTGCCTGGCCCACTTCGCCGGCTGCCAGCGTCTGATGGCCGAGATCGTCGCCAAGCCGGGCTTCTTGCCCGACGCCACCTGGCTCGCCGTCTGTCGGCCAACGGTGGGCGCCGGCCAGCCGGGCTACTGCGGAACGGTCCAGGGCGTTCGCGACGAGCATGGCTTCGGCGCCATTCAAAACCTGAGTGTCGCCCGAGAGCATCGCCGTTGCGGGCTGGGGGCGGCGTTGCTCCTGCGGGCGCTCAGCGGATTCCGCGACGCGGGCGTCCGCCGCGTGTATTTGGAAGTCACCGCGCAGAATCAGAACGCCGTCCAGTTGTACCGCCGGATCGGCTTTTTCGTCAAACGCGTCGTCTACAAGACCATTGAGAAGAACAACGAAAAGCCACGAAGGCAGCAGGCCGTCGGCGTCAGAGAGACCGCCGGCTAACGCCTCCCATCCTTTCGACAACTCACACCAACTCATTCCTGGGAAACGGTAAGTGAAACAACCAATCTCGTCCTATACGTACCCGAATGGCCTTGTCCTGGTTGCCGAGCCAATGGAAGGGCTGCAATCCGCGGCGTTCACATTTCTCGTCCCGGCCGGCTGCGCCTTTGATCCGCCGAAACGCGGCGGCCTGGCCGGCTTCGCCTGCGAGATGGCCCTTCGCGGCGCCGGCCCTCGCGACAACCGGCAGTTCATCCTCGACCTGGACAACCTGGGCGTCGAGCGGGCGGAATCCGTCTCCAGCACCCACACCAGTTACGGCGTGGCCACGCTGGCCGAGAATCTCCGGGCGGCACTGGCCATCTACGCCGATCTGCTGCAGCGTCCGCACCTGCCCGGCGATCAAATCGAGGCCGGCCGCCTGGCCATGCTCCAAGAGCTGCGCGCCGTTGAAGACGAGCCGTCGCAGAAGGTGATGATCGAGCTCCGCCGGCGGCACTATCCCGACCCCTGGGGCCGGCCGACGCAAGGCGATTTGGCCTCGCTCCAGGCGACGACGATCGACGACATCCGGCCGCATTTCGCCCGCTACTATCGCCCCAACGGCACGATCCTCGGCGTGGCTGGCCAAATCGATTTCCCGCGGCTGAAGGACCTGGTCGGCGAATTGTTTGGCGATTGGAAGCCCGGCCCGACGGAGGAGATTCACGAGACGCCTGCGAGGGCCCACTACGAACACTTGCCCTACGAGTCGCAACAGACGCAGATCGGCATTGCATTTCCCAGCGTGCCGTATCGCGATCCCGACTACTTCCAGGCGTGGGGCGCCGTCGGCGTCTTGAGCGGCGGCATGAGCGCCCGACTCTTCACCGAGGTTCGCGAGAAGCGGGGCCTCTGCTATTCGGTCTATGCCACGCATCACACGCTTCTCGACCGCGGCTCCGTCTTTTGCTATGCCGGCACGGGGGCCGATCGGGCGCAGGAGACGCTCGACGTGACGCTGGCCGAGCTTCGCCGGCTCGCCAACGGCATCGAAGAGACGGAGCTCGAGCGATTGAAGTCCCGGATCAAGAGCGCGCTGGTCATGCAGTACGAGTCGAGCGCCGGGCGGAGTTCGTCGGTCGCCCGGGACTGGTATCATCTCGGCTACGCCCGAACGCTGGCCGAGGTGGGCGGTCTGATCGACGGCCTCTCGAGCCGAACGATCAACGCTTTCCTCGCGACGCATCCGCCGCACGACTTCACCGTCGCCACCCTCGGCCCGCGGCCGCTGGAAGTGGCGACGGAGTAATCAGGAGCGATTGACGGCCGCCGGTGCGCTGCTTATTATGGAACGCTTCGTTGGTTCTGAAGTTTAGCGGTCGACGGCACGTCGGCCCTACTCCGCGACAGAACCGCCGTGCCGGCGGCTGCTAAACGTTTCGTATTGCCATCACTGATTCGTTCACCACCATGCCCGCTGACCTCCACCACCTCCGCAACATCGGCGTGATCGCCCACATCGACGCGGGCAAGACCACCGTCACCGAGCGGATGCTGTTCTACAGCGGCTTCAGCCACCGCGTTGGCGAGGTGGACAAAGGCACGACCGTTACCGACTACGATCCGGAGGAGCAGGAGCGGGGCATCACGATTAACGCCGCCTCGGTCTCGTTCCCGTGGAAGGTCGAGGCTGGAAAAGAAGTCGAGATCAACCTGATCGACACGCCAGGCCACGTCGATTTCACGGCCGAGGTCGAGCGGAGTCTTCGCGTCCTAGACGGCGGCGTCGTCGTCTTCAGCGCCCGCGAGGGCGTCGAGGCCCAGAGCGAAACGGTTTGGCATCAGGCCGATAAGTACCGCGTCCCTCGCATCGCGTTCATCAACAAGATGGACCGCGAAGGGGCCGATTACTTTGGCACCCTCGACGAGATTCGCGACCGGTTGAACTGCAAGCCGATCCCGGTGAACCTGCCCATCGGCGCCGGCCCGCCGCATTTGAAGGAGGCGTTCCGCGGCATCGTCGATCTCATTTCGATGCGGATGCTCACCTTCGCCGGCGAAAGCAAGGGAGTGGAGATTACCGAGTCCGACATCCCGCCCGAGATGGCCGAGGAGGCCGAGCTTTGGCGAGGCCAGATGCTCGACCAACTCTCGATGTACAGCGATGAGCTGACCGAGTTGATGCTGGGCGAAATGCCGATTCCGCCGGATTTGATCCGTCGCGTGCTCCGGGACGCGACGATCCACAATCTCGTGGTGCCGGTCCTATGCGGCTCGGCCCTCGACGGGATTGGCGTGCAGCCCGTGCTGGACGCCGTGGCCCTATACCTGCCGAGCCCGGCCGAGACGCCGCCAGTCGAAGGCGTCGATCCCAAGCATCCCGACAAGAAACTCCTTCGTCACCCGCGGCTCGACGAGCCGTTTTGCGGCTTGGTGTTCAAGATTCAGGCCGACCGGCATGGCGATCTCCATTACGTCCGGGTCTACTCGGGCGTGCTGAAGGCCAATAGCCGTGTGCTGAACCCCGGCAAGGACAAAAAGGAAAACGTTCCGCAACTCTGGCAAATCCAGGCCGACCGCCGCACGCAGGTCGACTCGGTCTCGACCGGCGACATCATTGGCATCGTCGGGCTTCGCCACAGCGTGACGGGCGACACGCTTTGCAGCACGCAAGACCCGATCCTGCTCGAGTCGATTGCCTTCCCCGAGACCGTCATTTCGATGGCGATCGAACCGGAGACCTCCACGGAGCGCAAGAAGCTGGCCGACGTCCTCGACATGATGAAGCGGCAGGACCCAACCTTCAGCGCCCGCGAGAATGAAGAGACCGGGCAGACGCTCATCAGCGGCATGGGCGAGCTGCACCTCGAAGTGATCAAACACCGACTGCTCCGCGATTTCAAGCTCAACGTCCGCGTCCACAAGCCGAGAGTGAGCTACCGCGAGACGATCCAAAAGGCAGTGGAGGTGGCCGGCGAGTGCCATCGCAACGTGGCCGGGCAGATGCTTTCGGCCAAGGTTCGCATCCGCATGGAGCCTTTTACCAAGGGGGCCAAGCCGGTCATTGTCACCGTTGCTCCCGGCGGCGTCCTGCCCGAGGAGTTCCTGACACCCACGGTCGAGGTTCTCACCGAGCGGGGCGAAGGGGGCGGCAGCCTCGGCTTCCCGCTCATGCACGTGAAGATCACCGTCCTCGGCGGCGAGGTCCACGAGTCAGGCTCGACTGACTTGGCCTTCCGCTACGCGGCCGGCGACGCCTTCGAGAAGGCCCTTCGCGAGGCCGGCATTGTTCTTCTAGAGCCGATTATGCGGCTTGAAGTGACGGTGCCTGACGAGCATTTGGGCGACATCATGGGCGATCTTCAGCAGCGTCGGGCGCTGATCTCGCGGACGCACGTCCGCGGCCGCAACACGGTCATCGACGCCCACGCCCCACTGGCCAACCTGTTCGGCTATTCCAGCGCGATGCGCGGCCTCAGCCAGGGCCGCGCCACCTGCACGATCGAGCCCCACTCCTACGGCCCGACCCCGCCCGACGTGCTCCAGGGCTTTTTGTAGCAGGCCGCTGAAACATCCGTTGCGTTCGCCTAACCCGGCGCCAGGGCGACATCGACGTGGCGATTACCAGTCCTCCCGGTCACTGACTCTCCGCTGCTTGAGAAGCCGCTCTTTCATCGCCTTTCGCTCGGCCTTCGTCAGCTTGTGGTTGCCGGATGTCTCCGACGCGGCAGGCTCTGCCGAAGCCGCGGCAACGGTTGCTGGCCGCTGCCGAGCCGGTTGTGGCGAGGCATGGGGTGGGTCGATCTTGGTCCAGCGGCCGGAGCCTTTCGAGGTGAGCGAGGGCTCGTTGTTCTCCTGGTCTTCCGGCGAATCCTCCGCCTCCGCCTCGGACGGCTCGTTTGCGCAGGGCTCCTTTGGTTCGCGGTGGACGATCAGTCCCTGGGCGTCGAGCATCACGTACCGAGCATGGAGCGCCATGGCCAGCAGCAACAACAAGCTGCCCGCCATCTCGCCACCAATCTGATACATGACTGCCTGAGCGCCGTCGCCGAGCGAGAGCCACTGCAATCGCCCGGCCAGCGCAGCGAGATGCACGCCGATTGCCAGCAGCAAGGTTGCGAACGAGAGGCGGCAGGACCACGTGTCGACGAGCAGCCGCGAGCCGACGGCGCCGACGATCAGCACATCGGCGGCAACCCACCAGAGCGTGCCATCGCCCCAGAGCGGCGTGCCGGTCGCGGCGATCATGGCTGACTGAAACGCCTCACGGAGACTGGCCGCCTGATCCGTGGCGAGGAGGAACCAGCAGCCGGCGGCCCAGAGCCAGACGCGGTATCGGCCCTGATAGTCATCGGTCCGGTGGCGGCGGATCAAGAAAACCAGCAAGGCCATCACGGCCGCGGCGACGAGCACGAGCGAGGAGAACCAGCAGGCGAGGCTTCCCTTGGCGGAGATATCGAAGGCCGCCAAGCGTGTTCCTGCCGACGCCCCACGGCACATCCCAGCGTAAGCGGCCTCGAGCCCGGCGGCGATGGCCAAGCCGAGCGCAAACAGCGGCCCGAGGACGATGAGCCGTTGCGGCGCCAGGTCGAGCACGCGCCATTGCTCTTCCAGGAACTCGGCGTCCCCATAACCTTCGGATTTCTGCTGCGGCTGGGGTTCGTCGGGCCACGCCTGACCGTCCGGCCGATCATCCGCGTTGCACAATTCATCGGCAATCAGCCGGCGGCGGCGGTCGTCGCGTTGGCCATGCCGCTGGAACGAACTGGCACTTCGGAGGGACACGATCAATCTGCTTGGCGGGTGAAAGGCGTGGTATCTCTGTTTGAGCTTCGGCACGCGACGGTCGGCAACTCCATGACCGCGAGATCAACCAGCCTCAGCTACCGAAACTGCGCATTTTCAACACAAAACGGGCCGTTTCGTTCGCTCCCATCCGCCTTGCTGTGTCGCGGGCATCCAGGTATACTGCGGTGTTTCCGGGGGTGTTCCGACACCGAGCGGACGCCAGGCCGGCCGGGCGCGGGGATGACCCGCCAATTAATCGGGAAGGATAGCCATGAAACGCGAACGACGGCACGAACTGCAACACAA
>JBDKUC010000008.1:0-3536 GCA_039679885.1 Thermoguttaceae bacterium
TGGCCTACAGCGGATCGTTCCTGGCTTGGGCTTCCAGTCGTGGAGCACGCCTGCCGCAGTCACCGTCCTGCCCGATGGTTTCGGCCATCTGACATTCGAATAGCCCTCGGGTGTCGGCGACGTAACCGTTCGCCCCCGGCCAGCGACCGGCCCGTTTCTCGGCCAAAGGACGTACTGCGTCTGCAACGGCCAACGGCTTGACTTGGGGGGCGTTGGTTCGCCAGGCGATCTGCTATTGCCGAGCCGCAACATGACCGTGATAATCTAGCTCTCAACGTACGCGCGGCCCGAGTCTCCCCGGCCTGGGCTCGTACGGTGAAGGCCGTTCGGCCGGAAGTGGGCAGCTCTTTTTCGCAGTCGTTCAGAGCATGGCTAGTCTAGCGGGAAAGCCTCTTTCGTTTCTTGCGCGGCACGTGGAAGCGATCGTCGGCGTGGGCATCGTCGCGGTCCTTTATGCGACGAGCCTCTATCGGTACGTGCTGTTCCATAGCCTTGTCGAGATGTTCAGCGTGGCGGTCGGCTGCGGCATCTTCATGGTTTACTGGAACGCCCGCCGCTTCCTAAAGAGCAGCTCTTTTTTGTTCCTCGGCGTTGCCTTCCTGGGGGTCGCATTTTTCGACCTGCTGCACGATTTGGCGTATCCGGGAATCGGAATTTTTCCCGGCAATGACGCAAACATGGCGATCCAACTTTGGGTTGCTGCCCGCGGGCTCGAGAGCGTGTCCTTCCTACTCGCCTGCGTTCTTGTCCGCCGGCGGCCCAGGACCTGGCCGGTGGTTGCCGGCTACGCGGCCGTCGTGACGGGCATTGTGGCGTCCATTTTCGTCTGGCCGGTATTCCCGACTTGCTTCATCACTAGCGTAGGCGTTACGGGCTTCAAGACACTTAGCGAGATCGTCATCGCCGGCATCTTGCTCGCGGCGATACTCCTCATTCCCCGCTGCAAGACGGAGTTCAATCCGCGCGCGTTCCGCTGGCTCGTCGGTTCGTTGGTCGTCATGATTGCCTCGGAACTGGCGTTTAGCTGCTATAGAGACCCCTATGGGCCTGCGAATCTGATCGGGCACCTCTTCAAGCTCGTCTCCGTCTACCTCTTGTACAAGGCGTTCATCGAGGAAGGATTGCAGCGACCGTACGTCTCGATTTTCCGCGAATTGCGGCGAAACGAGCGGACGTTGCGCGAAAACCAGAGGGAACTTCAAGCGGCCTACCTGTCGATGGCCAAGAAACAGGAGTTCCTTAATGCGGTCTTGGACAACATCCGGGACGGGATCATCGGCTGCGACGCGGATGGCGTGGTGACCCTCTTCAACCCGGCTGCGCAGCAGCTTCATGGCTTTCCCGCAATGCCGTCGCTCGACACGAAGTGGCCGCAACATTTCGATCTCTATTGCCCTGGAAACGGGGCCGCCATGTCGCTCGGCCAATCGCCGTTGCAGCGGGCCTTGCAGGGAGAGACTCTCCGAAACGTCGAGATTCAGATCGCTCCGGAGAATGGGACTGCGCACCGAGCGACTGTCGATGGAGTGCCTCTGCTCGTCGGCGGCAAACTCATCGGCGCCGTGGCCATTGTCCGCGACATCACCAAGCAGCGACAGAACGAGGCCAGACTGGCCCAGTTCTCGGCCATCGTCAGCTCGTCGCTGGACGCCATCGTCGGCCTCACCAGCGACGGGACGATCACGTCGTGGAACGCCGCCGCCGAACGCCTGTATGGATACACGGCCGAGGAAGCCATCGGCCGCATCGCCTCGATTACCTGGCCGCCGGACGAGTCGCCGCGGGGACGATCCTTGCTCGACGAGACCAAGCAAGACCGCACGGTAGGGTGCTACGAGACTCGCCGACTCCGCAAGGACGGTTCCATGGTCGACGTCTCGATCACCCTCTCCCCGACCAAGGACAGCGAGGGACGCATCACCGGCGCCTCGGCCATCGTCCGCGACATCACCGAGCAGAAAAACGCCGAACGAGTGTTGCGCGAGAGCGAAGAACGCTATCGCACCCTGGTCGAAAACATCGATCTTGGCACATCATTGATTGACCGGAAACATCGCATCTTGACCGTGAACCGGGTCCTCGCCAGATGGGTCGGAAGAACGCCGGCCGAATGCATCGGCCAGGAGTGTTTTCGGCTCTTCGAGAAACGGGACGCCATCTGTCCCCATTGTCCCGGCGTCCGCGCAATGAGCACGGGAAACGCCGCCGACACGGAAACCAAAGCGGTTCGCGACGACGGAAGCGCTTACGACGTCCGAGTCCAAGCGTTCCCACTCCTCGGCGCCGACGGCGGTCCGACCGGCTTCATCGAGGTCGTCGAAGACATTACGAATCGAAAACGCGCCGAAGAAGAGCTGAACCGGGCGAAGCAGGCGGCGGAAGCCGCCAACCTGGCCAAGAGCGAATTTCTGGCCAACATGAGTCACGAAATCCGCACTCCAATGACGGCGATCCTCGGCTTCAGCGACATCTTGCTCGGAGAGCCAACCAAGGCCGAAATCGCCGAGGCCTGCGAAGTCATCAAGCGGAACGGACTCCATCTGCTCGAACTGATCAACGATATCCTCGACCTCTCGAAGATCGAGGCCGGCAAGAGCCGCCTCGATATCCAAACATGTTCGCCTCGGCAGGTGGTGTCGGATGTTGTCAGCATGATGCAGTTGCGGGCGGAAGCCAAGCGGCTCGCGCTGTCCGCCGACTACCAAGACGATGTCCCTGCCGAAATCCAGACCGATCCGCTCCGTCTGAGGCAAATTCTCGTCAATCTGGTCGGCAACGCCATCAAGTTCACTGACAAGGGAAGCGTCCGCGTGGCGGTCCGACGCGACGACGGGCCGAGCCCCAGCTTCGGGCTGCGATTCGACATTATCGACACGGGCATCGGCATCGACGACGAGCATCTCACCATGTTGTTTCAGCCATTTTCCCAGGTCGATACCTCGGCGCGGCGACGCTTCGGCGGCACGGGTCTGGGCTTGGCGATCAGCCGACGGCTGGCCACCATGCTCGGCGGCGACATCACCGTGTCCAGCGTCCTGGGGAAAGGAACCGCCTTCAACGTCAGCGTCGCGTGCTTGGCGGCGGCCGACGGCGCAGAGACGAGCCGGGCGCCGTCTGGTCAGGACGCGCCGGAGGTCGCGGCTCGGGGCAATCCCGAGTTGCACTGCCGCGTCCTTCTCGCCGAAGACGGCCTGCACAACCGTCAGTTGATCGAGCTGTTGCTCCGTAAAGGCGGGGCGGACGTCACGGCCGTCGAGGACGGAAAGAAGGCCCTCGATCTTGCGTTGAGCGAAGAGAAGGCGGGCCGCCCGTTCGATGTCATTCTCATGGACATGCAGATGCCCGTCATGGACGGCTATGCCGCCACGCGCCGACTGCGAGAACTGGGCTACCGACGCCCCATCCTCGCGCTGACGGCCCACGCGATGAAGGAGGACCGCCGGAAATGCTTGGACGCGGGCTGTGACGACTACTTGCCCAAACCCATGGATCGGGCGGATCTGCTCAACCTCGTTTGGAAGCACACGCAGGGGCTC
>JBDKUC010000383.1:0-3122 GCA_039679885.1 Thermoguttaceae bacterium
TATGATTGTCGGTGGCAGGCCGTGTCGCTAGGTTGGGGGCCCAGTCGGCGAACGCATGCCAACGGGTCCTGCCAGGGCGTGGGGACAAACAAACCAAGGTTCATTCGTCGAGTACGGGAGCTTCGCAATGACAAACAAGATCCGTCTGTTGATCGCCGACGACCACGAAGTAGTCCGCAGCGGCCTGAAGAGCATGCTGACCGGTACGGAGGTGAAGGTGATCGCCGAGGTCGCCACGGGTGGGGAGGCGGTCAAGTTCGCTCTGGAGAACGAGGTCGACGTCGTGCTGTTGGACATCCGCATGCCCGACGGCGACGGGCTGACCGCGTTGGGCCGGATCAAGCTCGACAAGCCGAACCTGCCAATCTTGATCCTGTCGACGTTCGACAATCCGACCTATGTCGCTCGCGCTGTCGCTCTGGGCGCGGCCGGCTACGTGCTGAAGGGTTGCACGCGGGAGCATCTGATCGAGTGCATCCGCAAAGCGGCCACCGGCGAAAGCGCGTGGACCCGCGAGGAGTTGCGACGCGTGACCGGCGCGCTGGCCACGCCGCGGTTGACGGCCGACGTTGAGGTCCCGCTGACGCAGCGCGAGAGCGAAGTGCTCAAGCAGTTGGCCTACGGTCTGACCAACAAGGAAATCGCCAACACGCTGCACATCAGCTACGAGACCGTGAAGGAGCACGTGCAGCACATCCTGCGGAAGATCGGCGTCTCCGACCGCACGCAGGCTGCCGTGTGGGCGGTTCGCAAAGAGCTGGTCTGATCGCCGTAGGACGGACTTCCTAGTCCGTCCAGATCGGGGACGGATAATCGGTCCTGTGGTTGGTTGGTCACCTTCCTTTGCCGCCGCGGCTTAGAATCGATAGTCGATTCCGAACGTCAGTCCCTGCGCCCAGTAATCGCTCAGCACGAACCGAGGCTCCGGCGTCGGAAAGCCGCTCAGCGTCCCGCCGGAGAACTGAGTCGGGTTGAGGTTCGTATCGATCTGGTCGGCGGGCCGCACGACGCGGCTGAAATACAGGAACGTGTAGCCGCATGTGGCCTTCAACCGCGGTGTGATGTCGTAGCCGAGATTCAACCCGAGTTCCGGCATCACAGCGAAGCCGGTCTGCTCGAACGTGCCAGAGTTGGTCGGCAAGGCCAGGACGCCGCCGGTTGTCGTGCTCGCGGACGCCGGGGATGGCGGCGTCGTGGTGGTGCTGCCAGCGACGATCGAGCGAGATTGCATGCTGCCGAGGGCCAGCTTGCCCAACAGTTCCATCGACCAGCGGCAATATCGGCTCTTGGCCGAGATGCCGATCTCACCGCCCTCGAACTCGTTCCGGGTGTTGAATAGGTCGTTGACGTCGATGACCGTTCCGTCGGCGAACGGCGGAACATCACTGACGATTGTCGTCGACGAGTTGACGGCCAGCTTTTCGGTGAGCCGGCCATAGCGATAGCCGATCAGGCCGTCGATCTGTTCGTCGCACGAGTGGAAGATGACCCTCCGGTAGAGAGCCTCGAACGATTGCACTTCGCTGCTGAACTCGGTTGTCAGTGAACCGGTTTGATGCCCAGGATTGCCAAGGACGACTGCCGCCTGGGCGAAGGTGGAAGCGCTGAAGAACGGTCGCGTGAGGGTTGGATATTCGTCGGTGTCCTGCGTGAATGAGGCCGAATTGCCGCCCAGCAGGAGGTAACTCAGCTCGATGCCGCCTTCGTGGTCGTCGGTCAGCCAACCGCCCAGCGTGATGCGCATTCCGGAGCCGAGTCCCTGCTCGATGCCCTGGTCGCCGAAGATGGTGCTGACGCCGGCCAGGTCATTGGCGGCCATCGCAGGCAGGTGAGCCGACTTGCCCCACCACATCAGGTAGTCGCCGCGGAGCCAAAACCAGCTGTCGCAAGGGCGGCAGAAACGGGGGCCGGCGTCGCAGGAGTCGCAAGAGCCGCAGGAGTCGCCGACGGCGCAGTCTCCGTGGCAGGGACCGGTCGGGGAGGGAGTTGCATCGCCCTCGTCAACGTGCGCGGGCATGCCTTGAGAAGTAGCCGGGCCGGAGCCCGACCGCATTTCGGGCGGGACCTGCCAGGGCGCCACCGAGCCAAGGTCTGTTTCGGCCAGCGCAATGGCGCCACTGCCGAGGAAGCCCGCGATGATGGCGGCCGCTGTCCGTAGACGTTGCCCCGCAAGCGCACCGAGAAGAGATCGAGCCAGCATGATCGGCTCCCACAGGTTGTCCCCCCTGCTGAAGCCTGGCGACATTGCGTCTGTAGGAACAGAGCAACGCCGGCTGAATTATCGGCAGCCTTCTTGTCCGGCTTGATAGAATATTGCCGTCCAGGGACTGGTTCGGGCAGAGGAGGACGCGGTGGCTTGCTGTGGAACGTGGTGGCTGGCGCCATGCCCACGCTTGTCGTGGGCATGATAGCGGCAGACAGCTTGCTGTCTCGCTGCGCTCGCTTAGCAAGCATGGCACCCATAAGTCACCATTTCTTCGAGATACTGGGCAAGTTCGGGCAGTGGGAGACACGGGTGGCTTGCTGTGGGAAGTGGCAGCCGTGCTATCATCGCTGGCGCTATGAACGTTGACCGCCGTGGTTGGCTGCGATCGGTATTCGGGTCCGCCCTAGGCGTCGTCCTGGTGGGGTTCGGCGGGACTGTCGCCCTGTGGGCGGCCGCCGTCGCGCGCTTCCTGACGCCGAACGTGGCCGATCGGTCTGCGGGGCGCTTCAAAGCCGGCCCGCCGGCTCAGTACGCCGCAGGGCATGTCGAGACCCGCTATCAGCCGACTCATGGCGTGTGGATCGTTCATGGAACGCGCGGAGATCGATCCGGGTTTTTCGCCCTTCAAGCTCGATGTACGCATCTCGGCTGCGCCACTCGTTGGGATGAGACGCGGCGGGAGTTCCGCTGCCCTTGTCATGGGAGCGTATATACCTGCGAGGGAAGGAACATTGCGGGCCCTGCGCCGAGGCCGCTGGAACGCTGCGCGATCCGTCTGTCCGATGATGGACAGCTCGAGGTCGACACCGCCCGCACGTTTCAGGAGCAACTCGGCCAATGGGACGAACCGGAGAGTTTCGTCGATGGCTAGGTGATATGTCTCAGCACCGAAAGCGGCGATTCGCGCACCTATTGC
>JBDKUC010000407.1:0-4959 GCA_039679885.1 Thermoguttaceae bacterium
CTTTGCTCGTGCAAAACGCCCGCCGAGGTGGCCGACCTGTTGCGGGACGTCGGGACCTTGAGCGAGCTTTGGGCCTGGAGCGAGCGGCTCGAAGTCGCTCGGCACTTGGCAGAGGGGAAGCCTTACCGCGAGGTCGCCGAGCTGACCGGCGCCAGCACGACGACCGTCACCCGCGTCGCCCGATTCCTCCGCGAGGGCGAAGGCGGCTATCGCCGGGTGCTGAAAGCTTACGAAACGCCGGACGAGAACTGAACCTGCCATGCAATCCAACGGAACGCTGCGTATCGCCATCCAAAAATCGGGACGCCTGTCCGAGGCGTCCACGTCGCTTTTGCGGCAAATGGGGCTCCAGTTCGAGACGCATCAAGAGCGGCTGCTGAGCCCTTGCCGCAACATGCCGATCGACATCCTCTTTCTCCGCGACGACGACATTCCGGAGTATGTCCAGGATGGCGTGGCCGACCTGGGCATTGTCGGCAGCAACGTGCTCGACGAGCGGGCGGCGCGGATCGAGCGGCTGCTGCCACTCGAGTTCGGCTTCTGCTCGCTCTGCCTGGCCTCGCCCGAGCGAGGGCAGTACAAGTCGGTTGACCAGTTGCAGGGAAAGCGAATCGCCACGAGCTATCCGCAGACGCTGGGCCGCTATTTGGCCGGGCGCGGCATGACGGCCGACGTGGTGGTCTTGAAAGGGTGCGTCGAAATCGCTCCGGCCCTGGAGGTTGCCGACGCCATTTGCGACCTGGTGTCGTCCGGCAGCACGCTCCGCACGCACGGCCTGACGATCCTCGACACCGTCGCCCGATGCCAGTCGGTCTTGATTGGGCGGCCCGAGTTTCCGCCGGAAAGCCGGTCGCTGGCCGAACGGTTGCTGCTGCGGGCGCGCGGCGTGCAGGAGGCCCGGAAGTACAAATACATCATGTTCAACGCGCCGACGGCGGCCATCGAGCCGATCAAGTCGGTGTTGCCCGGCTGCAAAAGCCCGACGATCGTGCCGTTGGCCGAGCCCGGCTTCGTGGCCGTTCACTCGATGGTGCTCGAAGAGACGTTTTGGGACGTGGTCGAGAAGATTCGCGATTGCGGCGGAACCGACATCCTGGTGACGCCGGTCGAGAAGTTTTTGCGATAAGGCAATTGGGAAGGTGCGGGCAACGCACCATGAACAACGGGCAGGGTGGCACGCCCTGAAAGGGCGTGGTCGATTGCAAGACGCGAACCAAGCCCGCCACGCCCTGTTAGGGCGTGCCACCCAACTTGCTGCTCCTTTGCCACATTGTTCCCACGCTCCTGCGTGGGAACACACTCGTGTCGACGCTCCCGCGTCGTCGAGAACGGATATAGAACTTGAGCTGGAGGTTGTGTCAGGGACGACGGCGCGTCCGCAACTTGTATTCCCACGGGAACGGGGGACCCGCATGCCCTCACCCTAACCCTCTCCCAAAGGGAGAGGGGACCGGACAGAACCCTACTGCAATGCGTATCCTAACCTACTCACCGACGACCAAGGCAACCGTGCTTTCGGCCCTTCAGCGGCCGACGCGGGACTTCGCCGCGTACCGCCGGCAAGTGGCGCCGATCCTCGACGCCGTGCGGCGTGAGGGAGACGCGGCCCTGCTGCGGCTGAGCAAGCAGTTCGACGGCGTCGAGCCGGTCTCGATCCGCGTGCCGGCCGCCGAAATGCGACGCGCGCTGGACACGCTGCCGGCCGAGTTGCGGCAATCGCTCGAAACGGCGCAGGCGGGCATCACGCGGTTCCACCGTCAGGAGACGCCGGCCGAAGAACCCATCGAGACGCGGCCGGGCGTGTGCTGCTGGCGCGAAACGCGGGCCATCGAGAGCGCCGGCCTCTACGTCCCCGGCGGCACCGCGCCGCTGGTCTCGACCGTCCTGATGCTCGGCATTCCGGCCCTGACCGCCGGCGTTCCTTGCATCGCCCTCTGCACGCCGCCGGGCAAGGACGGGCGCGTGCCCGATGCGATTCTCGCCGCCTGTGCGATGATCGGCATCGAAGACGTCTTTGCGGTCGGCGGCGCCCAGGCCATCGCCGCTCTGGCCTACGGGACGCAGACGGTGCCCAAGGTCGCCAAAATTGCGGGGCCTGGAAATGTCTATGTCGCGGCAGCCAAGGCCGAGGTGAGCGTCGACCCCGACGGCGCGGCGATCGACATGCTCGCTGGCCCCTCCGAGTTGCTCGTCGTGGCCGACGATTCAGCGCGGCCTGAGTCGGTGGCCGCCGACATGCTTTCGCAGGCCGAGCACGACCGGCAGAGCCAAGTCGTCCTGGTGACCACGAGCGCGGCGATGCTCGATCGGGTGCAAGCGGAGCTCGAACGGCAAGTCGCGACGTTGCCACGCCGCGAGATCGCCACCGCGGCGTTGGCCAACAGCGTGGCGGTCGTGGTCGAGTCGCTTGGCGTGGCCGCAGAGCTTGTCAACGACTACGCCCCCGAGCATCTGAGCATTCAGACCGAGCGGCCGGAGGAAGTCCTGGCCCGGGTGCGAAACGCCGGCAGCGTCTTCCTCGGTCCGTTCTCGCCCGAGGCCGTGGGCGATTACAGTTCGGGCACGAATCACGTCCTGCCGACTTCCGGCGTGGCCCGGGTGCAAGGCGGCGTGAGCGTGCGGACGTTCCAGAAGACGCTCACCGTGCAGCGGCTTTCGCCGGACGGGCTGCGATCGCTGGCCGACGCCACGACCGCCCTGGCCCGAACCGAGGGGCTCGAAGCGCACGCCCGGGCAGTTGACATTCGATTGTCTCAGCTATGACCACGATGAATCCATTACCGCCTCATGTCGCGTCGTTGCGGCCCTATCAGTGCGCCCGATCGGTGCAGAAGGGGGACCGCTGGCTGTTCATGGACGCCAACGAATCGCCTTCGGACACGCATGCGCGGCAGCTTGTCGACCTGTCGGGCGTGGCGTTGAACCGCTATCCCGACCCGACGGCTGACCGGCTTCGCGACGCCGTGGCCCCGTTCTATGGCGTTGACCGGCCGCGGCTGATGATGGCCAACGGATCGGACGAGCTGATCGACCTGCTGGTGCGATGCTTCGTGCGGCCGGGCCGGCGCGTGGTGACGCTCGTTCCCTCGTATGGCATGTATCGCGTCACCGCGGCCTCGAACGCCGCGCCGGTGACGACGGTGCCATTGCGAGCGGACTTCAGCTTGGACGACGATGCGTTGCTTGCCGCCCTCGACGGCGCCGACCTGGTCTTTCTTTGCTCGCCCAACAACCCGACCGGCGCGGTCATCGAGTTGGACAGGATCGAGCGGCTGCTCGCGCGGTTCCCTGGCGTCGTGGCCGTCGACGAGGCCTATGGCGAGTTCGCCCAGGCGGAAGGCGTTCCCTCGGCCGTTGAACTGGTGCGTCGCGGCGCGGCGAATCTCGTGGTGCTGCGGACGTTCAGCAAGGCGTTTGCCGCCGCGGGCATTCGGTTGGGCTACGCCCTTGCCCAGCCCGCGGTGATCGACGTTCTGCTGCGGATGAAGCCGCCGTACAATGTCAACGTGTTGACCCAGGCCGCAGGCCTCGCGCTCTGGAGCCGGCGGGACGTCATGGAGCAAAACGTTCGCAACCTGGTCGCCGAGCGAGGGCGGCTCGGCGACGAGTGCCGCCGGCTGGGCTGCGAAGTCTTCCCGAGCAAGGCGAACTTCTTCCTGCTGCGGCCGCCGGCATCCGTGTCGGCCAAGAAGCTTTACGATGACCTGATCGAGCGATTCAGCCTCGTCGTCCGGCGGTTCGACGGCTCGCCGGAGCTCGATCCGCTGCTGCGGGTCACGGTTGGACTGCCCGAACACAACGACTTCCTCCTTTCTTGCCTCCGCCAATTGCTGCCATGAACGTTGCATTCCTCGACCGGGACGGAACCCTGATTTGGGAGCCGCCGGAGACCGAACAGATCGACAGCCTGGCAAAGTTTCGCATCCTGCCGGGCGTGTTCGAGGGGCTCTCTGCGCTGGCCCGCCGCGGCTATGCGCTGGTGATGATCAGCAACCAAGACGGGCTCGGCACGCCCAGCTTTCCTCGCGAGGCGTTCGAGCCGCCGCAGGCCGAACTGGTCCGCCAGCTTGCCGAGCACGGTCTTGCCTTCTCCGAGGTGTTCATCTGTCCGCACCGGCCGATGGACAACTGCCGCTGCCGCAAACCGCGCACGGCGTTGGTCGACGCGTATCTGGAGTCGAACTCGATCGATCGGGCCGCCTCGCTCGTAATCGGCGATCGGGACACCGACCGCCAGTTCGCCGAGAACATTGGCGCCCGCTTCGTGCAAATGCAGACCAACGGGCGGTTTCCGCGGTTCGCCTCCTTGCGGCGGAAGACCCGCGAAACCGACATCAGCGTGTTCCTCAACGTCGATGGCAGCGGACGGACGGAAATCGCTACGGGGCTGGGTTTTCTCGACCACATGCTCGAACTGCTCGGGCGTCACGCCCTGATGGATCTCACGCTGCGATGCGACGGCGATCTGAAGGTGGACGAGCATCACACGGTCGAGGACGTCGGGCTGTCGCTCGGCGCGGCCCTGGCCGAAGCGATCGGCGACAAGCGGGGAATCGAACGCTATGGCTTCCTGCTGCCGATGGACGAGGCGCTGGCCGAGGTCGCGATCGACCTGTCAGGCCGCCCGCGATTGGTGTTCGACGGGACGTTTCAACGCGAGTACGTCGGCGACATGCCAACCGAACTGGTCTCGCACTTCTTCGAGTCGTTCGCCGATTCGCTTCGCTGCGCGTTGCACGTGACGATCCGCCGCGGGGAAAACGAGCATCACAGGATCGAGGCGGCGTTCAAGGCCGTCGGACGCTGCTTGCGGCAGGCGTTTCGCCTTTGCCCACACGAGCAGGGCGTTCCCTCGACGAAAGGCTCCCTATGATCGGCATCCTGCGATACAACGCGGGGAACTGGGGAAGCGTCGCGCGAGCGGTGCGGCGGCTGGGAATCCCGATGCGGACCGTCGAG
>JBDKUC010000168.1:0-2564 GCA_039679885.1 Thermoguttaceae bacterium
CCAACCCGTGCCTTTCGCCCGACGCCGGATTCGCCGCCGCCGTCGCCAGGGCGTCGATCCCCTACGACGAGGCCATCCGGCGAATCATCGAGGATAGGGGACTGTCCCCCTTGCAGCCCGCAGCCCCAGGGTTAGACCATGACTCAGCAAGCCGTTGAACTCCGTTACGACGTCCGTCCTGAAGACCGCGAAGCCGTGCGGCGATTGGTCGAATCGACCGGCGTCTTCTCTCGCGTCGAGGTCGACGTGGCCGTCGAGCTGGTCGATGAGCGACTCCAGAAAGGGGTCGAGAGCGGCTACCACTTCGTCTTCGCACAAGACGGCGACCGAACCGTCGGCTACACCTGCTACGGCCCCATTCCGCTGACGGCCGCCAGCTTCGATCTCTATTGGATCGCCGTCGACAAGTCGCTGCAGGGCCGGAGCATCGGACGGGTGTTGCTGACGAAAAGCGAGGAGCTCATTCGCGATCTAGACGGCGGCCACGTCTACATCGAGACCTCGAACCGCCAGCAGTATGCCCCCACCCGCGGCTTCTACCTCCGCTGTGGCTACTACCAAGCCGCGCTGCTGAAAGACTTCTACGCCCTCGGTGACGACAAGGTGATTTACGCCAAGGACCTGGAAGGGAGGCAACGAACTGCGAACGGCCCGATCACGGACTCAAAGTAGTGCGAGGATGGCTCCCTGCGCCGGCCTGATTCGCTCAGCAAGTCACGGTTCTACAGCACAGAGCTGCCCGTTGGCGACGGCGGCTGAGATTGGAACTGAGGGCTCGCGCAAAGGATGTGCGACGGCTCGATGGTCTTTCCCTTTCCCAAGTGCGTTCAGGGATGCGGAAACGGGACGCGGTCCACGGAGACCTGCGACGATCCCGGAAAGCGAGATGGGTTCGCCATAGTATGCTTCCATGACGACGCCCACGAGGCTCATCGCGGCGCACAACGCCAAGGTGCGAGCCCAGGAGTAGAACGCCTTTTGCCTGCTGGCAACTTCCTCAACGCACTTGGCATACCACTCCATCCACAGCTCTTTGGCTTCCCGTCGCTTCGCCCTTGCTTCGGGCGTCGCTGATCGGTCACCGACCGAGGGAACATCGCCCGCTGCCATCTCCTCCGAAATGCAGGCGGCCGCTGCGTGAAGCCCGCCGACGTCCACGCTGATCGACGGATCGCTTTTGCCTGCCATCCAAACGCAGGCCAGAGCGGCAACGATAAAGCCGGCAATCCCAAGAAAACAGAAGGCGATTGTAAACATCAACTACCTCGTCCCGTCTGAACATCGCCCCTGTCAATCACGCAACTCTAGTGCATCGTACGACACTGTCAAAAGAATGTCGCCGAGCCCTAGATCGGTGGCGACTTGACGACCCTGTCATGGGGAGACGCGTGTCTAAGATGCGGTTGCGGTGCGAGGTGACCAAGGTTGACGACGGTGGCCGCGGCATTCGTTGCCACGGTGACTCCCCGCACGCTGGTTCAGCCATTCCTTGCGGCCCAGCCGGCGCAGGGGATCACCCAACCGTGCTTAACCATAGGACGACGTTGAGCGGCTGTCAAATTCCACGGCGCCTGACGACCACGCCAGCGTACGGGGCGCGAAGCATACCGGCTGCAGGTCGCTTTACAGCACCGGCCACTAAAGCCGCGACCGTTGGTCGTGCTGAAGATGCCGGTTTTCACGAAGACCTGGCGTAGCGTTAGTCGTGCGTCGTCGTGCGACGTCTGCCCACGGCGCTCCCGCCGATCAGCCCAACGCCGAGCAGAGCCATCACGGCGGCGATGACCTTCAACCCGGTGTGCGTTTCGACGTCGCGGGCGTATCTCTGGTCGATGCGGCGATCCAGCCCTTCCTTATACATCTCCCAGATCTGCCACGTTTGCGACGGCGACATCCCACGAATGTCCCGCCGAACCACGTCCGGATTGAAATCGCCGAGCCGTGAAATGGGCGGATGCGTATAGAGCAAAACGCCCCAGACGAGGGCCATCGCGGTCATCGCGATCCCCAGCAACCGCAGGCCGTGCCGCCAGCTCCAAACGGCCGACGCCGGCGCCGGCGTGGACTCCTCGGCGGCAAGCTCCAAGGCCGTGATTTCCCGCAGCGTTGGCGCCTGCAACGACTCGCCGCATGCGCACACGACCGCCTCGCCTGCCTGACGCGGCTCGATCGGGATCTGCTGACCGCAGCGACAGGGCAGCAAGTACTTGACACTCACCTTGGTCCGCTCCGTAAGAACAACAAGAAGGCCACTTCCTAGAGTTTAGCCTATCGCCCGGCCGGAGGCGAGTCGTGGCCGCCAGGGGAACGTACTCTTCACGCTCCGCGCGAAGCCGGAGCAAACGCAGGCCGCGTCTGCCCATTTCCTCACGCGGAGCGCCGCCAGGCCGTTCGTAGTTCCGCCTTTAGGCGGCATTCGTGGCCGGACCGGCTAAAGCCGGAACCAGACCTCCGCTAGGGCAGCTTGTGCCCCAACTTGTCCCGCTTGGCCGACAGGTAGCGGGCGTTGTGCTCGTTGATCGGGCCGAGGATCGGCACCTGATCGACGACCTCCAGGTCGAATC
>JBDKUC010000385.1:0-7969 GCA_039679885.1 Thermoguttaceae bacterium
CCTGCTCAAGCCGTTGGACATCGCCCAGCTTCGGGCGAGCACCGAGAAGGCGGCCGAAAGCTCGCGACTCCGGCGGGCCAACCTCGAACTGAAACGCCGCCTCGACGAGCGATTCGGCTTCGAGGGCGTCGTGGGCGACAGCCCGCAGATGCGGGACGTCATCGAACGGCTGAAACGCATCGCCCCGACCGACGCCAGCGTTCTGAACCAGGGCGAGACGGGCACCGGCAAGGAGCTCGTCGCCCAGGCGATCCATCATAACAGCCCCCGGAAGAACAAGCCGTTCGTCGCGCTCAACTGCGCCGCGCTGAGCGAGAACATTCTCGAAAGCGAGCTGTTCGGCCACGTGAAGGGGGCGTTTACGGACGCCTCGGCCGATCGCGTCGGCAAGTTCGAATACGCCCACGGCGGCACGATGTTTCTCGATGAAGTCGGCGACATGCCGCTGGCGACGCAGATCAAGCTGCTCCGCGTCCTCGAGAATGGCGAAATCACCCGCGTCGGCTCGAACTCGCCGATCAAAGTGAACGTCCGCATCCTTTCGGCCACGAACCGCGACCTCGAAGAGGCGATTGCGGCCGGAACGTTCCGCAGCGACCTCTACCACCGGTTGAAGGTCATCACGATCCGCCTGCCGACGCTCCGGCAGCGGAGCCAGGACATCCCGATCCTGATCGACTATTTCATCCGCCACTTTGCCAGCCAGCACGGCAAGCAAATCAAGGGCATGACGCCGGCGGCTCGCCGGAAGCTGATGAGCTTCGACTGGCCAGGCAACGTCCGCCAGCTTCGCAACGTCGTCGAAAGCATGGTCGTCGTGGACTACGACGGGCTTTTGGACATGGACGACCTGCCCGAGGAGCTGTCCGGTCCGCCGGAACACGTCAGCGGCGACGGCGGCGCCGCGGCCTCGCTCACGATGCTGGTCGGCAAGCCGCTGGTCGACGTCGAGCGGCTCTTCATCACCGAGACGCTCCGCCTAGCCGGCGGCAATCGCGAAGAGGCCGCCCGAATGCTCGGCATCGGCGAGCGAACGCTCTATCGGAAGATCAAGGAGTTCGGGCTGTAGGTAAAAAGGGAGGTAGGGCGCATCGCAGAAAATCGTTCTGCCCCCGTTTGTGACTCGTTTGTGACCGTCGCCGACAATCGTTCTGACCCCATTTGTAACCATGAGCGGTATTGACAAAAGGCCACGACGCCGTCGTCACTTTCTCAGCGATGGCGACGAGCGCAATTACCTGAGCGACGTCATACACTACCATCTTTCGCACCAGTCGATTGATTCCCCCGACGGTGCGGACTCCTTGCATCGACTTAAGGAATCGCTAGAGCAAGCTGGCGATGATGACGGCAGCGTTATGCTACAGGATCACTGGGCTCTGCTATACGAAGCCCGTGGCGAATTTGGCAAGGCGGCCGAGAGGCGGCTGAGAGAACTTCAACTGATTGACAGAGCGATTGAGATCGGACTAAGGGATGTATTCGCGGAAGAATCCGCCGAGGCGGCCCTGAGATTGGCGGAGGACCGCCGAAAGGCACGAGGGTGAAAAAGGGGTCACCCATAACCGCCGCTGCAGACGGAAAAGGGGTCACAGACGGAAAAGGGGTCAGAACGATTTTCCCATTGAGACCGAATGACGATAGGGGACACAAGGCGTCAGAACACCTCTTACCGAAGCCGGCGGCGATCACCCCTGAAACAACGCAATGCCCATCTCGGCCGCGGCTCTCTTCAACGCTTCATCGAGACTCGCCAGCGGAATCCCCTCCCGCAGGGCAAGCTCAAGATAGGCGGCATCGTACGTGGAGAGTCGCCACTTGAGGGCCAACGAAAGCGTCTCCCCCAACGCCGCCTCGGCGGTGCGATCATCAACGACAATCGGCAGCCCGTTAAGAAAGTCCAAGAGTCGCGTAATCTGGCCGCCATCGATCCGCCCCCGCCGCTCCCAAGTCGCCAGCACGTTCGCCACTTCCAGCCACCAGTGGTTCGGAACCAGGGCTTCCTTGGTCATCAAGCACGCCAGGACGGCGTTGGTGCGAGGGCTTGTCTCCTCTCGATGGCACCACGCCATGGTCATCGAGCAGTCGAGAATGAAATCGCTCATCGGCGACCTTCGTTAATGGCCTCCCGGATGGAAAGGCCGTCCAGCTTCAGTCCCCTGCGCAGCTCGATAATCCCATCAATCGCCTTTCGAATCCTCGCCCTCTCCGCCTCCGTTCTAGTCGGAGGCGCGAGAATCGCCACGGGCGTGCCGTGGCGTCGAATCAGAAACTGCTCGCCATGCTCCACGCGCTTAAGCAAGGCCGCGAAGTGCGTCTTGGCCTCATAGACACCGATTGTCGTTTGCATCTCAATGCTCCATTCAGACCAGTCTAAGACTAGTCTATCGCTCTCTGACCCCTCCGTCAAGCGGAACGGCTTTTTCGGCCTTGAAACGGCTCGTCCATGTCCCATAATGGTCGCTATGTACACAGTTGCCATTCTTCCCGGCGACGGGATCGGGCCGGAGATCATGGCCGAGGCCCGGAAGGTCCTCGGCGCGGTCCAGCAGCGGTTCGGCCTCGATCTGCGATTCGAGGAAGCCGACGTTGGCGGTTGCGCCATCGACCGGCACGGCACGGCGATGCCGCCGGAGACCCTCAAGATTTGCGAGCAGAGCGACGCCATCCTGTTCGGCTCGGTCGGAGGGCCAAAGTGGGAATCGCTGCCGCCGGACAAGCAGCCGGAGCGTGGCTCGCTCCTGGTCCTTCGCGGACACTTCCAACTGTTCTGCAATCTCCGGCCGGCGCGGCTCAGTCCCGCGTTGGCTTCGCACAGCCCCTTGCGGCCCGAGATCGTCGGCAAGGGGTTCGACATCCTCTGTGTCCGCGAGTTGACCGGCGACGTCTACTTCGGCCAGCCGAAGGGACGCGAAGGGGCCGGCCTTGAAGAGCGGGCGTTCGACACGATGATCTACCGCCGCTCGGAAATCGAGCGAATCGCCCACGCCGCGTTCCGCCTGGCCGCCGGGCGACGCAAGCGGGTCACGTCGATCGACAAGGCGAACGTCCTGACATCGATGATCTTCTGGCGACAAGTCGTCTCTGAGGTTTCCAAGCAGTACCCGGACGTCGCCTTGGATCATCTCTATGTCGACAATGCGACGATGCAACTGATCCGCACGCCGCAGCGGTTCGACGTGCTGCTTTGCCCCAACATGTTCGGCGACATCCTGAGCGACGAGCTGGCCGCTCTGTGCGGCTCGATCGGAATGTTGCCGTCGGCGAGCATGAACGCCAGCGGGTTCGGGCTTTACGAGCCGATCGGCGGTTCCGCGCCGGACATCGCCGGCCGCGGCATCGCCAACCCGCTGGCGCAGATTCTCTCGGCCGCGCTCATGCTGCGGCATTCCTTCCAGCAAGAGGAGGCGGCCACGGCCATCGAGTCGGCCGTCGAGCACGTTTTGGCCGCCGGACTCCGCACCGGCGACCTTGCCGCCCCCGGCGAGAAGCCGGTCAGCACCGCTGCGATGGGCGACGCCGTGGCCGAGGCAATTTGCGGTAAACCAACAGACTAACTAACGGTGCCGCAAACGCAACGACCGGCATTGCCGGGCCGCGCATCCGCATGTCGGTCCAGTAGAATGTGTGAGCCGCCATCGGCGAGGCAATCAGGAGAAGCCCCCAGAGCCAGCAGGAAGCGGTCCACGCGTTGGACGCGGACGTGCCCGGCCCTCGATGCATGAAAGACGTAACAAACAGAACAAACAGCAAGAGAATAGCCGGCGGCTAACAGCCGCCGGGGGCGTTTCGCGATCGCCGATCTTGGCTACTTCGTCGCGCGCTTCCACCACCAAGCCAAAAGCTTCGTGGCAAGCCGAGCGGCGACCGGGTCGCATCCCGGGATGACCGGCGAAGGGACGAACTCGACGATGTCCGCGCCGATCAGATCGCAGGGCGAGTCGATCATCAGCGTCCGGACGATCTCCATCGTCTGCTGCCACGACAGCCCGCCGGGCAGCGGCGTGCCCGTGCTGGGAATGATCGACGGGTCGAGGCCGTCGACGTCGATCGTCAGGTAGACCTTGCCGGTCAGGTGGCGGAGCGTATCGAGAATCTCGGCCCACTGTTGCGGCAGGCGATGGGCGTAGTAGGTCGCGATGCGAGGCCCAGCCGACGCCACGCGGTATTCGTCGCCGCTCAGGCTCCGAATGCCGATTTGCATCAGTCGGCAACCACGTTCCCAAAGCCGGCGCATCACGGTGCCGTGCGACCAATACCGCCCCAACAACCGGTCGGCCAGGTCCGCGTGGGCGTCGATCTGGACGACGGTCACATCGGCCAAGTCGTCGGTCGGAATCGGATCTTCCGGCCGTCGGGCCGGGGCCGCCAATCCGGCCACGACGCCGTACGTCACTGTATGCTCGCCGCCGAGGCACAAGAGGAACTTCCTCGGCAACCCCCGGACGCAGTCTTCAATGGCCGTCAGACAGTCTTCGATCTTTCCCTCGGCCGGCGGCGGGGGCAGCGTGTGGAGCCGCGGCGACTGGGAAAACTCCACGAGCGTCTCTTCGTCGAAGGTCTCGATCTGCGGGCTGGCCTCGATAATCGCCCGCGGGCCGCCGGCCGTGCCTTTGCCGTAACAGACGGTCTTTTCGACCGGCAGCGGCAGCACCAGCGCGTCGGCCTCCTCCAAGCCCCGCGACCAAAGAGCGAAGAACTGAACCTGTTCAGAAGCCATGAGTCATGCTTTCATCGCTTGCTAAGCCGAGCCGTACCGCGGTCATGAATCCGTGACAGCCTTTGGAGATCGAGCCGCCAGGCCATTTAGTCCCTATTTCAGGGCATCGGCGGTGGTCTGTCAAGGGCCCGCATTTGCACGGCAAGCCGCATTAGCAGTGGCGAGCGGCTTCGGCCATAGTACAATAGGTGAAACAGCTCGCAATTGCACCATTCGGTCTCCTCCTATTAGGGCTCTCCCGTGAAGGCAGCGATCGAGAAGTTCTTGTCGAAGCCGTGGCGACAGTCGGTTGCCGGGGCGTTCGTCCTCCTGGTAGTGGTCTTTGTCGTCTACTGGCCTTCGCTCTTCGGCGGATTCCTCCTCGACGACGACAACCTGATCTGGGGCAATAACATTATCCGACAGTCGGATGGCTTGTTGAGCATCTGGAAGTCGCTCGACGTGCTCGACTATTGGCCTGTCTCCAACTCATCGCTCTGGTTGGAGTGGCGTCTCTGGCAGGAGCACACGACGGGTTACCACCTGACCAACGATCTGCTTCACGTGGCAGCGTGCGCCCTGTTGTGGCTCATCTTGCGACGGCTCTCCATCCCTGGCGCATTTCTCGCCGCGCTGCTGTTCGCCGTGCATCCGGTCAACGTCGAGTCGATCGCGTGGATTGCTCAGCGGAAGGACGCCTTGGCCATCGTCTTTTTCTTGCTCTCCGTGCTGTGCTTCGTCGAGGCGGAGCTTCGCGGCGTGGCAACACCGTTCCAGCCGCCACCGGCGATGCCAGCCAAAAAGAAGAAAAAGCAACCCGCCGAGCCGACGCCGCCGCTCTGGCGGCGATGTTGGCGCGGCTCCCGTCGTGCGGTGGCGCGTCTAAAACTGGCGTACTACCCGCCCGGAACGCTTCGCTGGTGCCTCCTCAGCCTTTTGACGTTCATTCTTGCCGTACTGAGCAAGGGCTCCGCGACGATTCTGCCGCTTGTGTTGGCACTGGTCGTTCTCTGGCGTCGCCGGCCGACCAAAGCGGATGCGGTGCGGCTGTTGCCATTTTTCGCAGTCGCGGCCGTGCTCGCCCAGGTGAACATCTGGTTTCAGAACCATGGCGGGCCACCGATTCGACGTGTCGACTGGGACTACCGTCTGTTGCAGGCCGGCGCGGTGACATGGTTCTACCTGTCCAAGGCCGTCCTCCCGTTCGACCTGATGTTCGTCTATCCGATGTGGAACATCGACCCCGAGAAGCTGCGGTGGTGGATTCCTGCGGTGGCGGCCGGCCTGTTCACCGTGGCGTTGCTCGTCTGGGCATGGCGGAAGCCACGCTTTGGGCGACCTGTTGCGTTCGCCTGGCTGTTCTTCCTTGCCGCGCTGTTCCCGATGATGGGCTTCGCCGACATCTCCTACATGCAGTTTTCGCTGGTGGCGGATCACTATCAGCATATCGCGCTGCTGGCCGTCGTCACCCTGGCCGCAGCCGGCGCGTGGGTGTGGCACGATCGGGCGAGGGGCTCCCTCCGCGCGGTCCCAGTTGTGGTTAGCCTTGGCGTCGTCCTGTTGTTCTCCTTTCTCTCCTTCCAGCAGAACCGACTGTACAAGGACGAAGACACTCTCTATCACGCGACTATTGCGAAGTATCGCGGGGCGATCGCGAAGAATCCCGCCTGCAGAGTGCTTCACAACGAACTGGGGCGCAAGCACACACGCCGCGCCATCGAGCTGGCTCGCGAAGGGCGTTCCTCAGAGGCGATCGGCGAGTTGTCCGAGGCCAAGGAGTGGTTCCAACGCGCCATCGCGCTGAAAGCCGACTACGCCATGGCCTACAACAACCTCGCCTCGGCCCTTGGCTACCTGGGGCGGCGGGACGAGGCGATCCGCTGCTACCACAAGGCTTTGGAGTTGGGGTCCGGTTATCGGGACGCCCGGCTCAATTTGGGCAATACGCTGATGGGCCTGGGGCGGCTGCCCGAAGCGTACGCGCTCTACGCTGCGATGCTGGCGAGGAATCCCCGCGATCTTGAGGCCCGGGTCCGATGCAGCCAACTGATGCTGCAAGACGGTCTGCCAGACAAGGCCATCGCCTTGCTGAAGGAAATCCGGACCAATGGTTCCGACAGCGCGCTTTCCGAGAACCAGATCGGGTATTCCCTCTTCAACGCGAATCGCATTCCCGACGCCATCGATTTCTTCCAGCACGCCATCTCGCTCGATCCTGATCTCGCGGCCGCCCACTTCAACTTGGCCACAAGCTATCGCAAGCAGGAACGCAACGAGGAGGCCGCCAAGGAATTCAAAGAGGCGATTCGATGCGACTCGGCGAACATTGCAGCACGCCGGGAAGTCGCGGAACTCCAGATGTTGGCGGGGCGGGGCGCCGAAGGCCTCGCGACGGCGCAAAAGGCCGCCGACATCGCTCGATCGAAAGGCGATGAGAAAACCGCCGCCGAAATCGAGCTCTGGATCAAGAGTTGCCAGCCGGCGAAGTAACTTAGACAACCACGAAAGACGCGAAAAGCACGAAAAGAGGGAGAAGAGATCGGGACGGCGTGCGATTGTTCCTTTCGTGCGTTTCGCGTATTTTTCGTGGTTTGTTAGAATGGACCCCATGCCCCGCCGCTTTTTCATCCATACCGTCGGCTGCCAGATGAACGTGCTCGACAGCGAGTTGGTCGCTGGCGAGTTGCTCCGGGCCGGCTATCAGCAGGCCGACAGTCCGCGCCGGGCTGACGTCGTCCTCTTCAACACGTGCAGCGTCCGGCAGCACGCCGAGGACAAAATCTACAGCGCCCTGGGCCGCCTGAAGCCGATCAAGGAATCGCGGCCCAAGATGCTGATCGGCGTTCTCGGTTGCATGGCGCAAAAGGACGGCGAGGAGATTCTCCGCCGCGCGCCCTACGTGGACCTCGTCGTTGGTCCCGGCCGGCTCGATCGTTTAGTCGGCCTTCTGGATCGCGTTGCCGCCAACGGCGGCCCGGCCGTTGAGCTGACCCTCGCCCCGGACAACGCGGTCGGGCAAGTTGTCGACCTGCCAGAAGAGTCCGTGGGGCAGGTTGTCAACCCGCCTCGCCAGTGCAATAGAAGTCCCGGGCAGGCCGACAGCCCCTGCGATTGCCGCGTGTCGATCGCCGAGAGCTTCGTCCAGTTCAGCCCGCCGCGGACGCCTGTGCCGGGCCGTGCGCCGCATCAGGCGATGGTGCGGATCATGGCGGGCTGCAACATGCGGTGCGCCTATTGCGTTGTGCCGCGCGTTCGTGGGCCCGAGCAAAG
>JBDKUC010000049.1:0-20715 GCA_039679885.1 Thermoguttaceae bacterium
ACCAATCAAGAATACGTCCAAAAAGCCAGCCAAGACAATAGGAGACGACGACGAAATCGGCGACGTACATCGCGACAAAGGCATGAGGGCGCTCACGCAGCACGCCCGGCGAAAACCAGGCCAGAAGCGTCACCGGGAACCCCAGTGCCGCGAAATAGAGGTCGATCAGGCCGTGCCTGGGAGGGGCATGGAACGGAAGCCCCTTATTGCACACGCCGATCGATGCCATCAGCAACGACTGGACAATGAGAACCGCCAGCCCCATACTGAACGGACCAGGCTTCACCGCCTCGGGGTCGGAGCGATCCTCAGACGACCGTCCGCAATCATCTCCGACCATTTTGGATTCCCCAAATGGCGTCGAGCGATCAACGGAACGTCAAGATGTGCACCCGAAGGCGCTACGTCGACTCGCCAGTCGATTCTTCCGCGGCCGGGGCCGCCGCTGCAGGCTCGTCGACCTCGAACGATGGCCGTGCGGCCTTGCGACGAACGCGGTCGTTCTTGCCCACCAGCTCGAGCATGGCTCGGGTGCCGGCGTCGCCCAGCCGGGGCTTGGCCAATCGCAGCACGCGGGTGTAGCCGCCGGCGCGGTCAATGTACCGCGGGGCGATCTCTTCGAACAGGACCCGGACGGCCTGCTTGTCGCCCAGGAGTTGCAACGCCCGGCGACGCGCGGCCACGACCGGCGCGATCGCGCGGCGCCACTCGTTCCACTGCTCGCTGTTGCGCCACGCACGCCATTGATCGCTGTGCCGTTCGGCGCTCGGCTCGAGATGATCGGCCGCTTCCTGATGAGGCAGCGCGTGGCAAGCCAGCGTAATGCACTTTTCGACCAGCGGCCGCACTTCCTTGGCCTTCTGGATCGTCGTGACAATGCGGCCCTTCACCTTCGGGGGCTTGTTGACTTCCCCCTCGGCGTCGCGTTCGGTCAGGAACAGAGCGCTGGCCAGCGCGCGAAGCAGAGCCCGTTGATGGCTAGGATTACGGCCGAGAATGCGGCCTTTACGTCGATGTCGCATGGCTTGGTTCAACCCGCGACCACCGGTCGCGGCTTTGCAGTTTAGTGGTCGCGGCTAAACGAATGATTGACTTACAGCATTCCGGCCGGCGCGGCCGAAAGCCGCATCCCCAGCCGCAGGCCGATGTCGGCCAGCTTCTCGCGGACCTCCGCAAGCGTCGTCTCCCCGAAATTGCGGACTTCCAACAACTGATCCTCGGTTCGGGTGACCAACTCGCGGACCGTCGTAATGTTCTCCGACTCGAGGCAGTTCGTCGCCCGAACCGAAAGCTCCAGCTCGGCCAGGCTCATGTTCAGCTTCGCCTCGGTCGCCTCGTCCAACGCCAGCGCGCCGGGCAACCGCGTCTCGCTGTGGACCATCGGACCCAACTCGTGATACTGGAGGAACGGGTTGAGGTGCTTCCGCAAAATCTTGGCCGCCTCGACCAACGCCATCTCCGGCGTCACCGAGCCGTTGGTCCAAATCTCGACCGCCAGCTTGTCGTAGTTCGTCTTCTGGCCGACGCGGGTCTCCTCGACCTCGTACCGAACACGCGTGATCGGGCTGAAGGCCGCGTCGATCGGAATGATGCCGATCTCCTGCGCCTGCGGCGTGTGCTCGGTAGCCGGCACGTAGCCGCGGCCGTTCTCGACGACCATCTCCAGCAGGAATGGCACGTCCTCGGTCAGCGTGGCAATCAGGTGATCCTTGTTGATCACCTCCACCTGATCGTCCGTACGGACGTCGGCGCCGGTCACCGGCCCCTTCTGATTCTTCTCGATTCGCACGACGCGGGTCTGGTCGCTGAAGTTCTTCACCACCAGCGACTTCACGTTCAGCACGATCTCCGTCACATCCTCGATGACGCCCGGAAGGCTGCTGAACTCATGCTGCGCGCCGTGCAGCTTGATCTGCGTGATCGCGCTCCCCTCCAAGCTGGAAAGGAGGATGCGGCGAAGGCTGTTGCCGACCGTGACCCCGAAACCACGCTCGAAAGGCTCGGCAACGAACTTGCCGTACGTCGGCGTAAGGGTCGATCGCTCGGCCGTGACCAAGCTGGGCAACTCGAGGCCGCGCCAACGAATACGCATCGTAGAGACTCCGATCGAAAGAACGAATACTTGCAGGCTACTTGGAACAAAGCTCGACGATTAGGTGCGGCTGCACCGGGATCGAGACGTCAGCCGCTTCGGGCATCCGAAGGACGTGCCCCTCCGGCGGCGTCCCTTCCGACCGGCTAAGGAAGTCGGGCACATCGCGGTGCGACTCGGCCAACACGGCCTCGACCAACTGGAGACTCTTCGGCCGATTCTTAATGCGAATCGTGTCGCCTGGACGGGTCAGATAGCTCGCGATGTTCACGCGGCGGCCGTTCACCGTCACGTGACCATGGCCGATCAGCAACCGGGCCTGCGCCCGCGAAAGGCCAAAACCGAGCCGATACACGACATTATCCAAACGCCGCTCCAACAGGCTCATCAGCCGCTCGCCGGTGTTCCCCTTGCCCTTGTTGGCAATTGCAAACACCTTGCGGAACTGCCGCTCCATGAGACCATAGTGGTGCTTCACCTTCTGCTTCTCACGAAGGTGGACCCCGTAATCCGTCGGCTTGCCGCGACGGCCGGTCGTCATACCCGGCGGCGACTCACGACGCTCGAAGGCGCACTTCGGCGTATCGCAGCGAGTCCCCTTGAGGAACAACTTCATCCCCTCGCGGCGGCAACAGCGACAAACTGGCGAATGTAAACGGGCCATACTAGGCAGTGATCAGTAGTTAGGGGTCATAGTTGGTCGACAGCGGACAATCGCGTTGGCACTGGTCGTCACTGGCCACTGCCGACTGGCCACTGCCGACTCCCTTCCTTACACGCGGCGACGCTTCTTCGGGCGGCAGCCGTTGTGCGGCAACGGAGTGACATCTTCAATCGATTTAATCTTCAGGCCGGCCGCCTGGAGCGCCGTGATGGCGGACTCGCGGCCGCTGCCGGGGCCCTTTACCTTCACGTCAACTTCCTTCATGCCGTACTTGATCGCCTTCTCAGCCACTTGCTGAGCCGACATCTGGCCGGCGAACGGCGTGCTCTTGCGGCTTCCCTTGAAGCCACACGTGCCCGCGCTGGCCCAACACAGGGCTTCGCCCTTGCCATCGGTGATCGTAATGACCGTGTTGTTGAACGTCGCCTTGATGTGGGCGACGCCCACCGTCACGTTACGGCGAACCTTCTTGCGTGAACTCGTTGCCGCTGAGGTCGTTGTCTTGGCCAATGCTGGAACACTCCAAAGTTCTAGGGCAGACGGTCGCCTCCGCCCAACCGGGCAGACGGCAATCCGCCGTCACATGTTTCGTTACCGCAGGTCCTTCACACCCTTCTTGCCGGCGACCGTCTTCTTCGGTCCCTTGCGGGTGCGAGCGTTTGTCCGCGTCCGCTGCCCCCGGACCGGAAGGCCGCGGCGGTGCCGTATTCCACGGTAGCAGCCGATGTCCTTCAGTCGGGCAATGTTCTGATTGCGCTGCCGTCGCAACTGCCCTTCAACCACGTAGTCCTTGTCCAGAAGCGCCGCCAACCGGGCAACCTCGTCCTCGCGAAGCTCGCGGGCACGAACTTGCGGATCGATCCCCGCCTTGTGGCAAAGATCGCGAGCGATCTTCGGCCCAACCCCGTAAAGGTAGCAGAGCGAAATCACCGTAGGACGGTCGTTCGGAATATCAACACCCAACAGACGCGGCATTCGTCGGCACTCCTGCTTCTATTCAGCCCTGTCGCTGCTTGTGACGTGGGTTACTGCAAACCACGTAGATCACGCCGCGGCGACGGACGATCTTGCAACTCTCGCAGATACGCTTAATGCTGGCACGTACTTTCATGGCAACGGCGCCCGAGCCGGGCACTGGTGTGAGGCAAAGCACCTTAGTATAAGCGGCAAGCCCCAACGCCTACAAGGCCCACCGCAGGAAAAATTCCAATCTTTGGTCCGAATTATGCTCCAAAGCAAACGGAATCCACACTTCCGGGGGCAACGCCAAGCGACTCCTAGCGATCCCCGCCTGACTCGACCGTCCATATCTCTTCGGATTTCCGCCTTCGGGCGCGGTCACTCGCCCGTCCTCACTCCTACCACGTTTCTCCATTCGGCCCGGCCGTCAGCAGCCAGGGGCCATTCTCCGTAATCGCGACCGTGTGCTCGAAGTGGGCGCTCGGGCGGCCGTCGGCGGTCACCTGCGTCCAGTGGTCCGCCTTCGTCCGGACTCGCTTCGTGCCCATGTTGACCATCGGCTCGATCGCGATCACCAGTCCCGGCGCCAAGCGAAAATCGCCGTGGCCCCGCCGCATCTGCGTGCTGACGAAATTCGGCACCTGCGGATCTTCGTGCATCTCGCGCCCGATCCCGTGGCCCACGAACGCCTCGACGACCGAGAACCGATGCTTCTTCACATAGGCTTCCATCTCGGCCGCGACCTCGCTCCATCGCGAACACTTGTCCAGCAGCGAAATCGCCAGCACGAGCGTGTTGCTCGCCACGTTCACCAACCGCTGAACCTCCGGCGCGACCCGGCCGACGGTATACGTGCACGCCGCATCGCCGCACCAGCCGTTGAGCCGGCAGCCGGTGTCAACGCTGACAATATCTCCCTCCGCCAGTTGCCGCTTGCCCGGGATGCCGTGCACCACCTCTTCGTTGATCGAGATGCACGTCGACGCCGGAAACGGCACCGGCCCGGGAAAGCCCTTGAACAGCGGTTTCGCGTGGTGCTCGGCGAAGAAGCGGTCAACGACGGCGTCCAGCTCAGCCGTGGTCACACCAGGCCGGAGCAATTCTGCCACGCGCTGATGCACCTCCCAGACCAGCAAGCCGGCCTTGCGCATCTCAGCGAGTTCTCGCGGCGACCGTAAAATCTCCACCCCAGGTGACTCCCAACACGGGCTCGCGACCGACGATCGCCGCCCTAAGACAAACCGTTCAACGCGGCCTTCGCCCGGTCGAATATCTCGTCCACCGTCCCCAGCCCGTCAATACTCTTCAACGCCCCCTTCCGGCCGTAGTAGGCCAGGAGCGGCTCCGTCTGTTTCCGATAGGCCACCAAGCGCTGACGGATCACGTCCGGCGTGTCGTCCGCACGGCCACGACCAGCCAGCCGCCGGAAGAGTTCCTCTTCGGGCACCTGAAGTTCGAGGACCGCGTCGAGCGGCGTCCCCTTCTCGGCCAACATTCCGTCCAGCGCCTCGGCCTGAGCAATCGTCCTCGGAAAGCCGTCCAGCAGGTAACCGTCACGGCAATCCGGCTGCCCCAGCCGCTGGCCAATAATCTCGATGATGATCTCGTCCGGCACCAGGGCCCCCGTCGACATGTACTTGTCGGCCTTCACGCCAACATCCGTCTTCGCATCGCGCGCCGCGCGAAGCATGTCGCCGGTCGACAGATGAGCCATCTTGTAGGTCCTGACCAGCCGCTCGGCTTGAGTCCCTTTGCCGGCGCCGGGCGGGCCGATAAAAACCATCCGCATGATTACACCGTTGTGTTTGCTCAGAGGCCACCGGAAACCAAAAACTCGAATGACGACACAAGCTCGAAGCTCGAAATCCTAAGCCCGAATTCCCATTCCCAACTTGGGATATCGAGCTTCCTTCGTCATTCGCGCTTCGTCATTCCCGCCTAGCCTCTCTCCAACAGCCCCTTGTAGTTACGCATCACCAAGTGGCTGTCGATTTTTTGAACGAGGTCGAATGCCACGCTGACGGCGATCAGCAGGCTGGTGCCGCCATAGAAACTGGCCAACCCCAGCCGCACGCCTGCCAGCGAAGCAACGAGCGTCGGGAGGATGGCCACCACGGCCAAGAATCCCGCGCCCACGTAGGTGATCCGCACCATCACCTTTTCCAGATAATCGGCCGTGCGGCGGCCCGGGCGGTAACCCGGAATGAACGTCCCGTAGTTCTTCAGGTTATCCGACATATCCTTCGGGTTGAAGGAGATGGCGGTCCAGAAGTAGCAGAAGAAGTAAATCAGCAGGATGTAAAGAACGTTGTAGGTCCACGAGTCGCCCCGGCGGAACGCATCCTGGATCGGGGCCCAAACCGTCGGATGGCTTTTCGCCAGAGCCTGGAAAATCACCGACGGGAACAGCAGCAAGCTGCTGGCGAAAATGATCGGCATCACGCCGGCCTGATTCACCCGCAACGGCAGGTACTGACGCGTGCCGCCGTAGGTCCGGCGGCCGCGGATGTGCTTCGCGCTTTGCGTCGGGATGCGGCGCTGCCCCTGCGTTATCAGCACGACGCCCACGACGACGCCCACGAACATCACCGCCAAGAGCAGGAGCGTCGCGACGTCGACCTGGCCGTGTCCGCCGCCCAATTCGAGGCCCGTCTGGGCCAGCGGTTGGATCAAGTCGGTCCACACGGCGCCTGGCATGCGGGCCAGAATGCCGGCCATGATGATCAAACTGATGCCGTTGCCGATGCCATATTCATCGATCTGCTCGCCGAGCCACATCAGGAACGCCGTGCCGGCGGTCATCGTCAACACGGCCGTCAACTGCCACTGGAACGGCAGATAGCCGTCGGGCATCAACTCCCGGCGGATGAGCCCCTGCCCGGCCAGCACCGCCATGTACGCCCAACTTTGCCCCAGGCACAGAACGATCGTCGCATACCGAGTGTATTCGTTGATCTTCTTCCGCCCCGTCTCTCCCTCTTTCTGCAGTTTCTCCAGCGGCGGATAAACGCTGGCCAGCAACTGGAAGATAATCGAGGCCGAGATGTAGGGCATGATGCCCAGGCCGAAGATCGTTGATCGCGTCAGATCGCTAGCGCTGAAGATGGCCACCTGCTGGAGCAGGTCGCCCATGCCGCCGCCACCGCCGAACACCGAGGTCATCTTGGTGTAGTCGACGATGTAGAGCGGGATGGCCTCGCCGACGCGATAGACGGCCAACAGCGCAAGCGTAAAGAGGATCTTCTTGCGAAGCTCCGGGATGGTGAAGATGACGCGAAATTTTTCCCACATGGCTAGATCCTTCGCAGAGGGCCTAGGTCCCGGGTGTCAGGTCGTTGGTGCTAAGACCCAAGGCCCAAGACCCAAGACGGAAGACCCAGCCCGTCGTTTCCTACCGACTCTTCGCTTTCATCTTGTTCTTCACCACCGGCTTCTTGCCGGGAAGCACGATGGCCTGGCCGCCGGCCTTCTCAATCTTCTCCGCCGCCGTCCGGCTAAACTTGTGGGCGGAGATCTTCAGCGACTTGGTCAACTCGCCGTCGCCAAGCACCTTCAACAGATCGAAACTTCCCTTGAGCAGCCCCTTGGCGAGGAGCGCCTCAGGCGAGATCTCTTCGCCCGCTTCGCAATGCTTCTCGAGCGAAGCCAGATTGACGACCGCCACGGTCTCGGCCCAGCGGTTCGTGAAGCCGCGCTTCGGGATGCGGCGAACCAACGGCATTTGACCGCCCTCGAAAATCGGGGAGGTCGAGGAGCCGGAGCGTGAGCCCTGGCCCTTGTGGCCGCGCGTCGCCGTCTTTCCATGGCCGGAGCCGAGACCCCGACCGATCCGCTTCCGCGGCTTGTTCCCCTGGATTCCACGATGGACGTCGTTCAGATTCATGTCAGCGAAACTCCCCGCAGGCGCTCGACTTCGCCTTGCGAGCGAAGCGATTTCAATGCCTCGATCGTGGCTTTGACGAGGTTGGTTGGATTGGTCGAGCCGAAGCTCTTGGTCAAGATGTCGTGCAAGCCGCACGCTTCGCACACGGCGCGGACGGCCGAACCGGCGATCACGCCCGTTCCAGGCCCGGCCGGCACGAGCACCACCTGCGATGCCCCGAACCGGCCCTTGACCGTGTGCGGGATCGACGTGCCCTGCAAGTGGACCGGGATCAGGTTCCGCGAGCCATCCTTCACGGCTTTCTCTACGGCCGGCGGCACTTCGTTCGCCTTGCCATAGCCCCAGCCGACGCGGCCTTGCCCGTCGCCCACGACCACCAAGGCCGTGAAGCTGAAACGCCGGCCGCCCTTCACCACCGCGGCACAGCGGCGAATCTTGATCACCTTGTCGATCAGTTGACCTTGAACGGTGTCAGTTGACATTGGACTTTTCAGTTCTCAGTTTTCAGTACTCAGTTCTCAGTCATCGGTTTTCGGTCATCAGCTCTCGTTCTCACTGACAACTGATCGCTGACAACAGAAAACCTAAAACTAGAATTTCAACCCTGCTTCTCGGGCGGCGGCGGCCAGGGCAGCCACGCGGCCATGATACTTGTACTCGCGGCGATCGAACACCACTTCCTGGACGCCCGCCGCAATCGCCCGCTCGGCAATCGCCTTGCCCACGGCCGTCGCGGCCGTCTTGTTGCCGCCATAGCGAACCGTCTCACGCAGTTGCTCATCACGGGTGCTGGCCGAAGCCAACGTTCGCCCCGCCGCATCGTCGATGATCTGCGCGTACATGTTTTCGTGACTGCGGAAGACGCTCAACCGCGGGCGGGTCGTGACCTTCTTCAGCCGGTTGCGGACACGCACTCCGCGCCGCCCTCGCTGCTGGCCGACTTGCTTCTCATGTCTCATGGTTACATCCTCCAGCGGGCAGTCGTCAGTGGTCAGTAATCAGTTGTCAGTAATCGGTCATCCGTCGCCGACTGACTTCCGCGTGCCGCCAATCCCTAACCCCTAACCCCTAACCCCTAGTCCCTAATCCCTAATCCCTACTTCACCATCGCCTTGCCCTGCTTGCGGCGAACCGCTTCGCCCAGGTAACGGATGCCCTTGCCCTTGTAGGGCTCCGGCTTCCGCAGGGCACGCACCGACGCGGCGAAGTGCCCGACCAGTTGCTTCTCGATCCCTTGGATCACGATGTGCTGTTGGTCGGGGACGGTCACCTTGATTCCCTCGGGAATCGTCACCTGCAGTTCATTGGCCAGACCGACGCGGAGCTGCAGCGTTTTGCCCTGGACGGCCGCCAAATAGCCGACGCCCTGGATCTCCAAACGCTTCTCATAGCCCTGCGTCACGCCGGCGATCATATTCACCACCAGCGCCCGCGTCAGCCCGTGCAGCGCACGGCTCTGGCGTTCGTCGTCGCGACGGCTGACCGCGATCGTCCGAGCCGCCTCGTCAAAGGCGATCGAGACCTCGGGCCGATGCTCCCAATCGAGCTTTCCCTTCGGCCCTTCGACCGTGATCGTCCGGCCCGCAATCTGGATTTTCACCCCGGCGGGCACCGGCACCAGCTTTTTTCCGATCCGAGACATGATTACCAAACCTCGCAGAGGACTTCGCCGCCGAGCTTCCGTTGCCGGGCCTCCCGGTCGCTGATCACGCCGCGGCTGGTGCTGATGATACAAATTCCCAGCCCGCCGAGGACCGGCTTCATGCTCGTCGCGCCGCTATAGACGCGACGGCCGGGCTTGCTGATCCGGCGAATCCGCCGAATCACACGTTCCCCGTTCGGGCCATACTTCAAATGGACGCGGAGTTGGTTGGCCGGCTTCCCGTCCACCTCCTCCCAATCCCAGATATAGCCCTCGCGCTTAAGCACTTCGGCCAATCCCCGTTTGACCTTCGAAACGGGCATATCGACTTGGGGCCGCTCGACGCGCACCGCGTTACGGATGCGGGTCAACATGTCGGCAATCGGGTCGGTCATCATCGGTCTTGGGTCCTTTTACCAACTCGCCTTGCGGACGCCGGGAATCAAGCCGCCATCGGCGAGCTTGCGGAAGCAAATCCGGCAAATACCGAACTTCCGATACACCGCCCGCGGTCGACCACAAATCCGGCACCGCCGTACCGATCGGGTCGAAAACTTCGGCTTGCGAAGCGCCATCGCGATCTTTGATTTACTTGCCATGCAATGGTCTCACTCGTGCAATTTGTCTCTCATGCCGCCCGCAGCGGCATCCCGAAGCCACGCAACAACTCGCGCGCCTCGTCATTACTTTCCGTACTCGTCACCAACGTAATGTTCATGCCCTGCGGGCTCGTGAACTTGTCCGGGTTCAACTCGGGGAAAACCAACTGCTCGCTCAGCCCCAGGTTGTAGTTCCCACAGCCGTCAAAGCTGTCCGGATCCAGACCGCGGAAGTCACGCACGCGTGGCAGCGCGATCGAAATCAATCGGTCGAGGAACTCGTACATCCGCTTGCCACGCAGCGTCACTTTGCAGCCGATCGGCATCCCCTCGCGAAGCTTGAAATTCGCGATCGACTTGCGGCTCATCGTCACCAACGGCTTCTGACCGCAAATCTGCTTCATCGCGTCGATGGCGTCTTCCAGATGCTTCTTCTCGCTGATCGCCTTGCCAACGCCCATGTTGACCACGATCTTCTTCAGCCGCGGCAATGAAAGGCGATTCGTTCGGCCGAGCTTCTGGGCCAGGCCGCCGAGGATCTCCTTCTCGTATTTCTCCTGAAGCCGCGGAACCGGAATCACCTCCGGCTCCTTCGCTTCCTCAGCCTTGCTGGGTTTCTTTGTCTTTGCCATGTCTGGTCTCGGTTCTAACGGTCGCGGCTTTTGTTCGCGACCACCGGTCGCTTCCTAATCCTTCGGCGCGACCACCGGTCGCGGCTTTCTGTTCGGCGTGACCACCGGTCGCGGTTTTATACCGGTCGCGGTTTCGCAGTCCCTCTATTTCTGAGCATACCGGGCCTTGGCCGGCGAAACCTGCCCGTTGCCCGCTCCGCACTTCTTGCAGTAGCGTTCCTTCGAGCCGTCCGGCAGGTAACGGATTCCCAGCCGCGTGGCGGCCCCGCACTTCCCGCACACCAACGCCACGTTGCTCAGGTCGATCGGCATCTCTTTCGACAGCCGGCCGCCCTGGGGGTTCTTTTGGCTTCGCTTCACGTGCTTGTACACGCGATTGACGCCCTCGACGACCAGCTTGCCGCTCTTGCGCGAAACACGGAGCACCTTGCCCGTCGTGCCGCGGTCCTCGCCGGAAATCACCTTCACCGTGTCGTTGCTCTTAATCCACATATCACACCACTTCGTAGGGTGCGCCAGACGCACCGGCGTTTGTTCTCATTGGGGGCGCTGCACGCGCCGACGAATCACACAACCTCGCTGGCCAGGCTGACGATCTTCATGAAGTTCCGATCGCGAAGTTCGCGGCCGACGGCGCCGAAAATACGCGTCCCGCGCGGGTTCTTATCGTTGTCGATGATCACCGCCGCGTTGGCGTCAAAGCGGACGTAACTCCCATCGGCCCGGCGCGTAGGCTGCCTTGTGCGGACGATCACCGCCTTGACGACCGCTCCCTTCTTGAGGTCGCTTCCGGGGCTGACGCTCTTCACGCTGCAGACGATGATGTCGCCCAACCGCGCGAAACGCTTCCGCGAGCCGCCCAACACCTTGATGCACATCAGCTCTTTGGCCCCGGTGTTGTCCGCGACGGCCATTCGGCTTTCCATCTGGATCATGTCGTTGCTCCTTCAGGGTGGGGCGGGCAATCGCTCCTGCCCTGCCTCGTTCCCGCCTACTCGGCTGTCGGCTCCTTCGCGGCCTCGTCCTGATGCCGGGCGGCAGCCCGCATCGCCACCACATCCAACATCCGTCCCTTCTCCACCACCCGAACCAGCGCCCAACGCTTGGTCTTCGACAGCGGCCGGGACTCGACAATCTCGACCAAGTCGCCGAGATGCGACTCGTTGTTCTCGTCATGCACGTGGCAAACCGTCTTCCGGCGGACATACTTGCCGTACCGGGGGTGCCGGACCAGCCGCGGAATTTCTACGCGGCGGGTTTTGGCCGGCTTGTCACTGGTGACGATCCCGGTCTCAATGCGTCTGGGCATGGGTCCTATTCCTCGTACTCGGCGCGACCACCGGTCGCGGCTTGGTGTTCCTAACTTGTGGCCTGACCGCCGGTCACGGCCTCCTTCGCCTCGCCGGCCGCAGCCTTCGCTGCCGCAATCCGACGCTGATTCTGGACGGTCTTAATGCGGGCGATTACCCGACGTTGCTTGCGCAATTCACTCGGAGCATCGAGCCGTTCCGTCTCGGCCTGAAGCCGCAGATGGAACAGGTTGCTCGTCGTGTCTTTCAAGCTGAGCGCCAAATGCTCGTCGCTCATCTCTCGGAATTCGGAGGCTTTCGTCATGGCTGTAAGTGGTCAGTAGTCAGTGGTCAGTGATCAGTTTCTGCTCAATCGATCCGCTCGATACTGCTCGCCCGCCACGTCGTGTCGTCCTCAATACTGGCCACTGACCCACCGGCCACTGGCCACTCTCTCCCCTACACCGGCCGGCGGCGGAGGAACCGCACGCGAACCGGCATCTTGTGGGCCAAGCGGGTGAAGCACATCCGCGCGGCCTCTTCCGAAATACCACTCACCTCGTACAGCACCGTGCCGGGACGGATCACGGCAGCCCACTACTCCGGCTCGCCTTTCCCCTTGCCCATGCGCGTCTCCAACGGAATGGAGGTGATTGGCTTATGGGGGAAGACGCGGATGTAAAGCCGGCCTTCGCTGCGCAGGTATTGCTGCGCGGCGATACGCCCGGCCTCAATCGTGGCCGCGCTCAGCCAGCCGCCCTGCATCGCCTGCAAACCGAAATCGCCGTGGACGACGCGGTTGCCGCGCGAGGCGTTACCTCTTATACGTCCTCTTTGGCTTTTTCGGTGCTTGACCCGTTTTGGCATCAGCGCCATGGTCTTCTTCCTCGCTGTACGTACCCTGGTTGATCCAAACTTGTACGCCGATGTGTCCCTGAGCAATCAGCGCTTCGGTGAAGCCGTAGTCGATCTTCGCCCGAAGCGTGCTCAACGGGATGGAGCCGGCAATCTGCTTTTCGCGGCGGGACATTTCCGCCCCGCCCAGCCGGCCAGAACACTGAATCTTGATTCCCTTGGCGCCCGCCTCCATCGTCTGCTCGATCGCCCGCTTCATCGTGCGACGGAAGCCGGACCGCTTCTCGAGTTGCTCGGCGATGTCCTCGGCCACCAACTGCGCGACGATCTCCGGCCGATTGATCTCCTCGATCTTCAGGTTGATCCGCCGACCGGTCTTCTCCTGAAGTTCCTTCTGCAACTCCTCGACGCGTTCCCCCTTCCGCCCGATCAACAGACCAGGCCGGGCCGAAAACAACACCACTTTGACTTCGTCGCGTGTCCGCTCGATCTCGATCTTCGCGATCGCCGGATACAGCGGCTTGCCGAACTTGTCCTTACGCCCCTTGATGTATTTGCGGATCTTCTGGTCCTCGACCAGCAGATCAGCAAACTCCTGCTTCGAGGCGTACCAACGGCTCTTCCAGCCGAGCATGATGCCGGTGCGAAACCCGACGGGATTGACTTTCTGACCCATATGTCTGCTCTTACCGCCTTCTCCGGCGGCCGCTAAACGTTATTCCAGTTCCACGTGGATGTGAGAAAATCGCTTCTTGAGCACCGACGCCATGCCGCGGGCGTGAGGCCGCATGCGTTTGAACATTGGCCCTCCGTCCACGCGACAATCAACCACCGCTAAGTGGTGCAAGTTTGCGGCGCGCTTGTCTTCCGCATTCGCCAACGCGCTGCGCAGCACCTTCTCAAGCATCCGCGCCCCGCGATGGGGCTGATACTTCAAAATGTCCAACGCGTCGTCGGCCAGCTTCCCGCGAACCAGGTCGGCCAGAGGACGAACCTTGCGGGCGCTGATGCGCGCGAATCGGTATGTCGCTTCGTACGCCATTGTTCTATATCCTAGTGCTTGCCCTTGCCGCCATGCCCGCGGAAAGTCCGCGTCGGGGCGAACTCGCCCAGGCGGTGGCCTACCATCTCTTCGGTCACGAACACTTTCAGGTGGACCTTGCCGTTATGAACCATAAACGTGTGGCCCACAAACTCCGGCACAATCGTGCATGCACGGGCCCAGGTCTTGATCGGGTCCTTCGTTCCCGCGTCGTTCTGCTTCTGAACTTTCAGAAACAACTTCGGGGTGACGAACGGGCCCTTTTTCAGTGATCTTCCCATAGTCGCAAGTGGGTAGTGGTTAGTGGCTAGTGAACGGTGTGAAGTGAAAGTCGCTATCCACCATCCACCACCACTTCTACTTAATCTTCAACTGTCCATACCTTCTGGACTTCCGCCGACGCACAATCGCCTTGTTTGACGGCTTCCGGCGCTTCCGCGTCGACCCGCCCTTGGCCAGCTTGCCCGTGGGGCTCACCGGATGACGGCCGCCCTTCGTGCGGCCTTCACCACCGCCGTGCGGATGGTCGATCGGGTTCATCGCCGTGCCGCGAACGTAGGGCCGCCAGCCGAGCCAGCGGTTGCGTCCCGCCTTGCCCAGCACGATGCCCATGTGATCCGAGTTGCCGACGACGCCGATCGTCGCACGGCACCGAGCCGGCACCCGGCGGATTTCTCCGCTGGGCAAATTGATCTGCGCCCAATCAGCATCGCGGGCAGCCAACGTCGCACGGATGCCAGCCGCACGGCACAGCACGCCGCCGCGTCCCGGCTGCATCTCGATGTTGTGAACGTCCATGCCCAACGGAATCGCCGACAGCGGCAAGCTGTTGCCCACCGAAGCCGGGGCATCGGCGCCGCTCTGCACCTTCGCGCCGACCTTCAAACCGTCGGGAGCCAAAATGTATCGCTTCTCGCCGTCCACGTAGTGCAACAGCGCGATCCGGGCCGAACGGTTCGGGTCGTATTGAATCGAGTTGACCACGGCCGGAATCCCGTCCTTATCGCGACGGAAGTCGATCAGACGAAGCGCTCGCTTGTGTCCGCCGCCACGATGCCGGGCGGTGATGCGGCCCTGGTTGTTCCGTCCGCCCTTGCGCTTCTTCGGCCGCAAATGGGCCTTGACCGGCTTCGCGCCGGGCGTCAGCTCGGCGAAGTCGCTCACCGTCGCCCCGCGACGGCCCGGCGTGGTCGGATTGTATTTGCGAATGCCCATGGCAGTTTTCAGTTTTCAGTCTTCAGTTTGCAGTTCTCAGTCTCGCTTGGCAACAACTGACAACTAGCAACCGACAACTTAGAAGAAATTGATTCGATGTTCCGGGTCCAGCGTGACAATCGCCTTTTTCCAGGACGTCGTGCTTCCCTTGCGGAAACGGGCGCGACGCGGCTTGCCCCGACGATTCTGAATGTTCACCCGCACAACCTTCACCTCAAACAAATGCTCGACCGCGCTGCGGACGTCGTCCTTGCCGGCCAGCCGATTGATCTCGAAGGCATAGGCGTTGCAACGGTTCGCCTTGTGCATCCCCTTCTCGGTCACCAGCGGTCGGAGGATCACCTGGTGCGGCTCCAACTGCACGGCGGTTTTGGTTGCGTCTCGGGCCATGTTTATTCCTCGCGTCCGCGACCAACGGCCGCGGCTTGACAATTTCTCACTCTTCAACCGCCGGGCGCGGCTTCACCAATGCGTCCAACGCCGACGTGGTCATCAACACCCGCTTCGGACTCAGCACGCTCAGAGCGTTCAATTCCGCCACCGGCGAAACCGACACGCCCGCCACGTTGCGAAGACTCTTGTACACGTTCAGATCGTAGCCAGGCATCGCGACAAGCACGCTGCCGCCGCTGAGCTTCAACGCCTTCAAGATCGCCGCCGCATCGCGCGTCTTCGGCTGCTCGAAGGCCAGCTTGTCAATCAGCGTCACCTCGGCATCCGCCAAACGCGACGCCAACGCCATGCGCGTCGCAAGCTGCAACGCCTTCCGCGGCAGACGATAGGACCAGTCGCGCGGCTGCCGGGCGTGGATGTGTCCGCCGCCACGACGAACACCGCTCCGACGTGAGCCGGCCCGGGCGTTGCCCGTCCCCTTCTGCCGATACATCTTTTTCGTCGAGCCCGAAACCTCGCTGCGGGTCTTCGTCTTCGCCGAGCCTTGCCGCAGATTCGTCTGGTACATGACCACCGCGTCGTGCAGCAATTGCTTGCTGATGCGCGGAGCCAACTGCGCGGGGTCGATCTCGTACTTGCCGACCTCAGCGCCGGTTCGATCGTAAATGGGCAGACTCAGCATGGCAGCACCGTATGTCGTGAGGTGCGTTCAACCGCACCGTGGCAATCCTATAATTTGTTCGTTTCCCGGATGATCACGTAGCCGCCGTTCGGACCCGGGACGGCCCCGCGGAGAATCAACAGATTGTTCTCCACATCGACCTGAACCACCTTCAGGTTCCGCATCGTACAGCGGGCATTGCCATAGCGGCCAGCCATCCGGCGGCCCTTGAAGACGTGGTGAGGATCGGTGTTGCAGCCGATCGAGCCGGCGTGGCGGTGAACCTTCTTAACGCCGTGCGAGGCCCGTTGCCCGCCGAAATTATGCCGCTTCATCACGCCGGCCGTTCCGCGGCCTTTGCTCGTGCCGATCACGTCGACGGCGGCAGTTTTCGAGAAAACATCGACCTTCAATTCCTGACCGACCGCCAAGCCCTCAGTTACGCCGCGAAACTCACGCACGAAACGCTGCGGCTCGCAATCCGCCTTCGGCGCCGGCTGAACGCCAGCCGCGGCTCGCCGCTTCTGACGCTTGCTATCGAGTTTGGCAACCTGCCCGCGAGCAGCGCGGGTGGCGAGACGACGGGGCTTGTCGAGATAGCCCAGCTGCACGGCCTCGTAGCCGTCCTGGGCCTCCGTTCGCAACTGAAGGACGTGACAAGGGCCCGCCTGGATCACCGTTGCCGGGATCGCTTGGCCGGTCGCATCGAAGATCTGCGTCATCCCGACCTTTCGGCCGAGCATTCCAACTACCATCGCCGTTGGCCCTTGTGCTACGTCGCCGATGGGAACCCCCGGCTACCCGCCGGCATTACCCACCAAGCTTCCGTGTCATAAATACGCGGTATTCGTGGTTTGTTGTGAACCAGAACTTGCGTGTACCGAAAACACTCCAAAGTCATGCGGGTCACGTCTCACCGCATTCGAGCCCGCAACGCGCCCCTGACCTCAACCTCTAGTGCCCGCTCGTCGCCTTAATCTTGATGTCAACACCCGCCGGCAGACTGAGCTTATTCAGCGCCTCGATCGTCTTGGCGGTCGCCTGCATGATGTCGATCAGCCGCTTGTGAGTGCGGATCTCGAATTGCTGGCGAGCCTTCTTGTCCACATGGGGACTAGACTGGACCGTATAACGCTCGACGCGCGTCGGCAGTGGAATTGGCCCGTGGACGACCGAGCCTGTTCGCTTTGCGGTGTCCACGATCTCTGTGGCACTCTGATCCAGGATGGCGTGATCATACGCCTCCATCCGAATCCGAATGATTTCACTAGTTTGACCTGCCACGGATATCCTCCGAGTAACTCGACTGCCGACTTGCCAAGCAACAGTCCGATCCCGCCACTCAGGCGGGAAACAAGAGATGGTATCATTGTCGTCAGACAACGTCAATGGCCCGTGCAGAAAATTTACAAGTCTCTTCTGCGGGCCGGGCGGCAGATGCGGCAAGCCGAGAGAACCTGCCGCAGAATGGCCATCTTAACGCGAAAATCCACCCAGCAGAGTGGAACGCGTTAATTCAATGGGGCGGTGTGAGCCACAGCGTTCCCATCTGAGAGCATGGTGGTCGCCCCGCGACGAGATTTTTCAGCCTGAGTTCGGCCTCGTTCCCACGGTCCCCCTTGGGAACGCCGTCCGCAAACGCACCGGCGTCCCCTGACTGGCGCTTGTTGGGCAAGGCTTGGTTCGAGCCTTGACGCTGCCAGCGCGCCGAGACGAGCGAGCCCCCACGATGTAACGCGCCGGAGCAAGGCCACGTCCGAAGAGGCCCCTGGCCGCCCGCTCAATCTGGAAGCAGCACGCCGGTCGGGATCACCAGCCCGCGGGAGGAGCCATCGGACAGCCTCACGTCGACGGCCGGCGTCACCACCGAGGGCCGCTCGACGACCTTGGCGACGTGCTTTACCGCGGTTTTTGGCTTCTCCATCGGCCAGCGCTGGTCCATCGCCCGCTTGAACGCCTTGTACTCGGCAGGGCTGAGAACATCCTTGGCATCGCCCAGGATCTCGGCTCGCTCGTAGCGATCGAGGCGACCATCGGCCGTCGCCACGGCGACTTCGTCCCGAAGACTCTGCCGGGCGGCTAGCGCGGCAAAGCGGCTCGGCCGAATGCCGAGATCGCTCAATAGGCTCCCCCGAGCCGACATCGTGCTGCCCAACACGGCGGCAACCGACAACACGACCGCCAACGAAAATCGAGTCCGCATGGCATCCCCCCTAAAAGAATCCGGCTCGCCGTTAAAGCGTGCCTCGTTGGAATTCTCATCGGAGGCCGATTTTCCGGAACTTGACGTACAGGCCGCCCAAACCGGATCATCGCGCAATCCAGGGCGAGAAAACCGATACGACCCGCAAAGTTTATCAGCCGGCGATCGTCGGCACGGCGAAAAACGGCCTCTCTGCCGGTCTGCGACCAGGTCCGGCACGTCTCGTCGCGTTGCCTGGCAGGTCAAGCTAGAGAAGCTGCGGCGTCCTTGCCGGCGCACGATCTTGTCATACGGATGCAGGAGCGGCAGACATGCTTGCTGTCTCGCTGCGCTCGCTTAGCAAGCATGGCGCCCGAGCAACAGGAATGCGCCAGCGTAATTCCTCGCAAGCTCCGCTGCAGTCCACACCATCGCGGCGTCTACCCGACCCGCACCACAAGGTCGTCGCGGCCATTCTGCTCGACTTTCACGTCGATTTCCAGGAAGCGGTGGAGAATCTCGACGTGCGTTGTCGCGTGCAGCGAGAGCGCCATCGTCCGAAAAACGCCCCCGCCCGTGCCAAGATGGGCGCCGATGCCCAGCGGCAGCAAGAGCTGATCGGCCAGATGCCGCCCAACCGGCACGCCGGCCGCCAAGTACGCCCGGGCGTCATCCAGCGCCCGCGTGGCGACGGCCTCGGCCCGAACGCCGATCTGCCCGAAGCCGGTAAACACCTCGGTCAGATGCTCGGATTCCAGCTCAATGAAGACGATGTTGCCTGGCCCGCGAGAGTTCTCGACCGTTTCGGTCATGAAGCAACCCTGGTCCCAGCCGGTCTTTTCGGCGATGAGTCGACACTCACGGTCGCCGATATGCCGCGGCAGGCTGGCCACGAGCGCCGTCACTCGCCGCTTGAGGATTTCGCCGCGTTCCAAGAGTTCCAGCCGCCCGAGTTGCGGTGACGGCTGAATGTTGATCCGGAAGGCCCCGCCGCCGGCCGGATAGAAGCCGGGCCGAACCGACGCCGGATCGACCTCGATCTTCGGTCCCATGCGACCGACTAGCGGCAGATAGGCCCTGGTCAGAAAATCCAACGGCGGCGCGAACGGGTTGTGCGTGCCGCCTTCCAAACTGAGATTCGATTCGCCATCGGCCAGCATCAGCGCCGGCAGGACTGTTTGCAGCACGAGCGTCGTGCTGCCCGCCGTACCGACGCTGAACGCGTAGTCGCCCGACTCGACCTGGCCTGGCCGAAACTCGAGCCAAAGCGACCCAATCTCGGCCCCGATCGCCTCGGCATGGCTGATCTTTGCCGCCGCCTGGACGGCCGTCAGATGCTGCCGCATCAGTCCCGGCTTCTTGCGGCCTGCGCGGATGTTCTCAATCGCGAACGGCCGGCCCGTCACCAGCGACATCGCCAGCGACGACCGCAGCACCTGCCCGCCGCCTTCGCCCTGGGAGCCGTCGATGGTGAGGATGGGTTTTTTCATGGTTGGAGTGCGTGTGGAAGTGCTTGATCTCATGCCGAGATGCCCTCGCCCTAGCTTTCTCCCAAAGGGAGAGGGGACGAGTCCCTAATCATCCGCCTTGCTCGCGTCCTTAATGACAAACTTTGCCCGGAGCCGGGCCACCTCGCTCGCCAGGCCGGCGCCAGTGACTGAGCGGACAACCTCGTCGAAATCCTTGTAGGCGGCCGGGGCCTCGTCCTTCGGATATTGGCGGCAGTTGGTCAGAATGTCGTCGGCGTCGAATTGCCCGTCGATCTGCTTCTGATCGAGCTGCCGGATCGCCTGCTTGCGGCCGAGTTGCCGGCCGGCGCCGTGATTGACGCTGTAGCAACTCTTCACCGCGCCCTGGTCGGCCACCATGACGACCGAGCCTGCCTGCGGGTTGCCGGGCAGCAGGATCGGATGACCGGTCGCGGCGAAGGGCGTACCTTTCAGAGCGTGATGGCCAGCAGGAAACGCCCGCGTCGCTCCTTTGCGGTGAACCCAAACGAGTTGGTTCTCCACGACTTCCTTGCGGGCGATGTTGTGGCTGATGAAATAGATCAATTGCCCTGTGACGCCCGGCAGCACTTCCTGGAACGCTTCGAGCACCAGGGCGTTGATCAACAGATGATTGACCGTGGCGAAGTTGCCGCCCAGGGCCATGTCGTCCAGATAGTCGTCGGCCTCGGGCGTGCCGAGCGGCGCATAGACCAGCTGCGGATCTCCACCGGGCAGCGGGATGCTCCAGGTCTCGAACTTCTGCTGCAACGCCTTGAACTGGCCCGACGCCAGATTGTATCCCAGCCCGCGCGAACCACAGTGCGACAGAAACGCGACGTGGCCGTTGACGAGCCCAAAGACGTCGGCGACCTCGCGGGCCCGGGCGTTGTCGGCCACCTCGACCACCTCACACTCGCCGAAATGGTTGCCGCCGCCATAGGAGCCCAACTGCGTGATTTTCTCGGCGAACTTCGGCAACGCGCCGGCGGCCAGCAGACGGTCAATCCGTTCGCCCAGGGCGTCGCGGGTGTCGTCGTGGCCCAGGTGAAAGGCGTCTTCGCAGCGTACAGCCCAATCAGGCGGGATACCGAGCGCGTCGCACACGGACGGCGAGGC
>JBDKUC010000356.1:0-4933 GCA_039679885.1 Thermoguttaceae bacterium
GGGGCGTCCGTCGCTGCCGGCTCCGACTGTCGGAACCCGATGCGTTGCCGCCCCGCCGCATGTTGGCGACGTTGCGTGAATCGCGGACCTACGAATGTTCGCTTCGCGGCCTCGAAGTCTCCGCGCAATGGCAAGACGAGGTCCACAATCAACCGCTGCGGCAATTGGTCCTATAGGTCGACCCCGGATTGAGGCTGGTCTCGGCGCGGCTGGGCGAAGACGACATCCCCTGGTCGGTTTCGGCGCGGCGGGTGACCCTCACGCTGCCGGAACCGATCCGCGAGGGCGAACGAGTAATACGCCTGGGAGCCATTGGCGCGATCGCGATCGACCGGCCTTGGCGTCTTCCGCAGATTCGCTGCCCGCAGGTCTCGTGGCAGCAAGGCGACGTGACGCTCCTCGTGCCCGAGCCGTTGCTGGTCAACCGCCTGACGCCGCGTGATTGCGCGCAGACCGATGCCACGCCGCTCGGATCGCCGCGGAAAGGGCAGTCGTTCGCCTTTCAATGCTTCGCGCCGGAGGCCACCGTCGAGCTGCTGCTTGCGTGCGTGCCGGCCGGCGGCCCGGCGACCGACGCCGCCTCGCCCGCAGCCGAGAGCCAGGTCGTTCATCGCTTACCAGAGTCTTCCCCGCGGGCGTCTTGCGCTGGCGCTCCGCGCCCACGACACGTCGAGGACTGTCGCTTGCGCTCGTGGTGTCAGGCGGACGGCAGTGTCCGGCATGTCGCTCGCTATCAACTGGCTGGCGTTGGCGGGCGGCACATCGAGTTGACCTGCCCGCCGGGGCTGCTCAAACGAGATGTGCGCAGCGTCCAGTGCGATGGCGCGCCGGTCGCATGGCAATGGATTGACGATGATGGGGCAAGCCGTATTGCGATCGCAATGCCGCGGGGCCGGCGGCCCTATCTGGCGGTCGAGTGGACCGCGGCGGCCCAACGGGTCGGCATGTTCGGCTCGCTAACGGCCGTCGCGCCGCGGCCGGATCTGCCGGTGCTGGACCGGCGGTGGACGGTTTTCCTGCCGCCCGGCTACGAGTCGCTCACAGCGTCGAATGATCGGTCGGGAGCGAGTATTCCGCCGCGGACCTGGAGTCAGCGGCTCTTTGGACCACTCGGCCGGCCGTCGGACGCCGCTCGTTTCAACCCCTTCTCCGCCGAATCGTGGGCTCGGCTGGGCGCCGTTTTCAGCCCAGCCGCGGCAACATCAGAAACGTGGCGGACGGAACTCAGCGCCCGTGGGTCGACAGCGATGATGTTCGTCGATGGCCGCTCGATGCAGTTTCTTGGCTGCCTCGTCCTTTTGGCCACCGTCGCCATCGGGTGCTCGAAGCTGGGTCGGCGCAAGGGCGTTTTGCCGTGCCTTCTGGCGTTCTTCGCCGCGGCCGCATTGATCCTGCCTTCGCCATGCGTCGCCCCAGCGACTGGCGGCGTGCTTGGATCGCTGTTCTGCCTGCTCTGGCGATGGATCGGGACTTGGCGCGCCGTGCCGCGGTCGGCCGGCTGGGAAGACAAGACGCAGTCGCTGCGGCCGCGAACCAGCCCGGACAGCACCGTTTCAACGCGGCTTCCCTCTGCCATGCTGCTGCTCGCGACGCTGCTGTCGGCTTGCGGTGGCAGCGTCGCGAACGCCGAGGGGCCGCCAGTGAGTGACGCGAGGCAGTCCGGCGAGCAGACTCGCCCGACGGCGTCCTCGGCGACCAGCGAGCCACAACGGGACTTCGCCATCCTGGTGCCCATCAATGCAAAACGGCAGCCGGTCGGGAAGAAGGTCTATCTGCCCGAGCCTTTCTATCAAGAACTGCACCGTCGCGCCTTGGCGGCCGAGCGGCCTGGGTGGATGATCGCAGGCGCGACGTATCGCGCCGAGTTGGTTCGCGAGGCATCTGGCTCGCTCGCGATGAGCGAGCTTCGGGTGGAATGCAATCTCCGTGTTTTCGATCGAGCGGCGCGAATCCAGTTGCCCTTCGACACTGCGGCCGCCGACTTGCTGCCCGGCAGCCTGCGGCTCGATGGCCAGCCCGTCGAACTTGAGAGCAACGAGAGCGTTCGCAACATCACGCCGCAAGAACCAGCGATGTTTCCCTTCTCGCTGCTGATTGACGAACCGGGAACCCACCGGCTGCAATTCTCGCTGCGTCTGGCAAGTCCGACCGCCGACGGGTTCAGCCTTCCGGTGCCGCGTCTGCCCACAGCGAGGCTCGAACTCGCACTGCCGGACGACTCGTTGACCGTCGAGGTTCCGTCGGCGCTGGGAAGGGTCAAACGAGCGTCGTCTGGAGCGGGCAGGCGGCTGTTGGCCGATCTCGGACCGAGCGACCACCTCACCGTGCAGTGGCGGGAACCCGATGCGATCGTCGGCGGCCCCCCGGCCATCGACGCCGATCAGTTGCTTTGGCTCACTGTGCGGCCCGGTTCAGTCACGATCGCGGCGAGGTTCAGGCTTCGCGTGACGAAAGGGCAAACCGATCGTGTTCGATTGACCCTCGATCCTCGGCTGCGGCTTCTGCCGCTGGCGGGCGACAATCCGCCCAGCGTCCAGGTCGGGCCGGAGAGTGGCGCGAGCCGACCGATCACGTTCCGTTGGTCCCGCCCCCTGGCCGGCGAGACCACGCTCGAGGCCGCGTTCCTGCTCAGCGGTGCGTCGGGCGTTGGCAACCTGCGGTTGCCGCAGATCGAGATGTCCGACGCCCAGATCGCCACACGCTGGATGGCTGTCAGCATCGATGCCGCACTCGACCGGCAAGAGCAACACCTGGAAGGCTTCGCCACGCTTCCGATCGCCGATTTCCTACGGTCCTGGAATGCAGGCCGTGCCCCTGGCGGGTCAACACCGCCTGCACCGGCCGCAATGCTCGGCGGACACGCGACGATCGACCCTCGTTGCTCGCGCGGGTCCAACCCTGCTCCGTTGAGGCCACAGGCTGCCTATCGCCTGCCGGCCGGCCCAATCGGTTGGATGCTGTCGACGCGCCCCCATGAACCGCACCGGTCCATCAACCAAACATTGAGTCTCAGCTTCGCCAGCGACAAGATTGACCTGGCATTTGACGGGCGTCTTTCCGTTCCTGACGACTACGTGTTTCAACATCGCCTCGCCACGCCTCGCGGGCTGAAAATCCAACACGTCTCTATACTCGAAGGTGATGTCGAGCGGGCCCTCCGTTGGGTGCAAGACGGCGACACGCTGACCATTTTCCTCAGTGGCGCGGCCTCAGGCGAGCAGCGCATCTCGATCCGCGGCCAATTGCCAAATTGGAGAGCCGCGCGCGACGCCAACGGCGCGGCATGCAAGTACCGGCTGCCGTCGATGCGCGTCGAGAATTGCCAAGTGCGCCTCGGCACGATCCACCTCTTCCGCCGGCCGGGCGTCATGCTCACCGTCGACGCTCCCGCCTCGCGAACGGCCTCCGCGCCGCCGGCCAGTCGTCTCGCGCCGGCGGATTTCGGCGCCCTTGCGGCCACGATCCCGTGCGATGGATCCGGCGCGCCGATAACGGTGACCGCGTCGCTCGATCGGTCAGCGGGCGCCAACGCCGCGAGGCCCTCCGCGCCGACTGAAAGCGACCATGTTGCGGCGAGCCCAGGTACGTCGGAACGCGGCCAGACGTCGGAGCCTGATCCGTTCCGCGGCCGGCTGGCTGTCGCCGTCGCCATGCTGCTGGCCACCGTCGCCGCGGTCATCGCACTTTCCAACGACCGCTTCCGACGCCTCTGCAATTCGGGCGTCTGGAAACGCTGCACGTCGCGGCCCGCGCTCGCCGGCGTGCTGTTGGGACTGGCCTGGTGGCTCTGGCTTTCGCCCAGCGCGGTGGGCTTGCTCGTCGCGCTGGCTAGCGCTGCCGGAGCCGTCCGACGCCGAGCGGCGTAAGGCGTTGGCCGCAGGCGGGTTCCGGTCACAGAAGGGCGGCTCTCCGGCCTCGTTTTCCGCGCCGAGTTCCTATTGGTGAATGCCGCCGCTCGTGCTAAAGTATGCTCCCCGTCGAGCACCGAGCGACGGGCTGTGTGGACACTGGCCGACAAGGAAGGAGGCCTACGTGCAAATCGAACAACAGCAGGAGGTGCGCGTGCATATTCGCTGGCTGATTCGCCGCGATATGCCGGAAGTGTTGGCCATCGAGGGCCAAAGCTTCGAGTTCCCCTGGTCTCAAGATGATTTCATCCGCTGTCTGCGACAACGGAACTGCATCGGCATGGTTGCCGAGCACGAAGACCAGATCGTGGGGTTCATGATCTACGAACTCCACAAGACGCGCATCCATGTTTTGAATTTCGCGGTGGCCGAGAGCGCCCGACGCCGCGGCGTGGGAAGTCAGATGATCGCCAAGCTCTGCGCAAAGCTCAGCTCGCAACGCCGCAGCCGCATCGTGCTGGAAGTCCGCGAGACCAATCTCGCCGCGCAGTTGTTCTTCCGCGAGAATGGCTTCCGAGCCGTCTCCGTGTTGCGGTGCTATTACGCCGACACGCCGGAAGACGCCTACATGATGCAATTCCGCTGGCGGCCCGAGCGACAACCGGCCGAGGCGACGCGCCGCATCACGCGGATGGCAGGCTGAACGCCAGGGGTCTTTCCTCTCCCTTTGGGAGAGTGGAAGCCGTCGAGGCTCACCCTTCTTCCACGGCGATCTCCGTCACTTCCAAAGACGGCAACTCGACGACGGCCATCGAGGGGCGCGGCGTGCGCGTCAGAGCGCCGGGGTTCAGCACCACTGTCTCGTTCTGGCGGCCGTTGGCGAATGCATGGGTGTGGCCGTGGCAGACGAGGTCCCACTCGCCCGAGTGGATCGTGTGGTGCAGCAACTGCACGTCGTTGCCGTGAAGGAAGGCGACTCGCCGACCTTCGATCTCGATGCTGCCGAACTGGTCGTGAAAGGTGTGTTCGGGCGCCGAGATCACGGCGCGGAGTTCTCCGGCATTGTCCATGTTGCCGTCGACGAA
>JBDKUC010000297.1:0-17030 GCA_039679885.1 Thermoguttaceae bacterium
GCTCGACCCACCCTACATCCTTCTCCAGGGTCAATAACTGATTGGCCCTTGGGGAGACGGACGCCCTAGGGGAGGGCCAGAGCGGTGACGACGCCCATTGTATTGAAGGCCACGTGCAGTACGATGCCGGGCAGGATGCGATGCGTGCGGTAATAGAGAGTCCCTAGTGCGAGCGCCAAGACGCCAATCGCGATCGGATCGATCACGACATCCTTGGGCAGCAGCAGCTTGGCCGTTATCCCGACCGCTTGCACCAGCGGCATGACCGCGAGAAACGCGATTAAGCCGAGCTTCACGTCGGCCCAGAGCTTCCCACGGACGATGCCGAAGTCGGCCAGCGTCGCTCCGGCGACGAACTTCAGCCAGCCGATCAGCGCGGCCACGGTGACCGCGCTGCCGATGGCCGTAATGATCAGCCCAAAGATGATCGCGGTCACCGGCAACTCTTCCGCCTCGCGGTAGTGCATCGCGGCGAACAGGAGCGCCACGGCAGTCACGGGCAGAAAGCCGGCGGTCAACCTGAACAGCACCATTCGTCGCCGGAGTTGCCGCTCCAGCCGCTCGAGCCACCCCTGGATCAGTAAACGGAAGACCAACTCCTCGGTGAGCGGAGCGAGAACGACCGCCAGCAGCACGCAGACCAGAACCACCCACACGCCCGGACGTGCCTGCAAGACCCGGGCTAGCGGATGTTCGGTCTTTTTCGCATCGTGGGCAGGCGCGGCGGCGGCAGCCGCGGCTCGCGGCTGCTCGCCCAGCCAACGGTGCGCCGCATGGCTTATAAGCGGAGGCGTCAGGACGTAGACGAGCACGATGACGCCGACATCCAGACCGCGCCAGGGCACCGGCCGCCGGGGCTGATAGGGAAGCACCGGCAGTCTCCGCCGCCACCGTGTGATCGCGATGGTCCAAACGGCAATGCACGCCGCCAGGGCCAGCCCGACGACGGCATAAAACAACATGACGATCAAGAGGACTGCCGGAGGAACCATGCGTTAACGTTCACGCTCAGCGTGAGGACGGCCGCGGGCTTCTGCGAAAACTGGCCTCACGCGGAGCGTGAGGAGTGCCTGGACTATTTCCGCAGCAGCCGGACGGCGACAAAGATGTAGACGACGCCCGAGTAAACCGTCAGCACGACCGCCGACCAGACGGCAAGGATCATCAACCACCAGCACCAGTCCGCGGCTCGGCCGCCTTGCAGTTGGTGGAGATAGAACAGCGAGGCCCCGGCTGCGATGCACTGAAAAACCATCTTGAGCTTGCCCGACATCTTCGCCGAGAAATCGGACCCGCGATCCTCGATGAAGCTCCGCAAGGCCGTCACGAGCAACTCCCGGCCGACAATCACCACGACCATCCAGGCCTGAAGCCCCCAGGGATCGTCGGTGATCTGCCTGATGGCCACCAAGAAGATGAACGTCCCGCAGATAATCACCTTGTCGGCAAACGGATCGAGGATGCGGCCGAGCGTCGTGACTTGGCTGTATTTTCGGGCGTAGTAACCGTCGAGCCAATCCGTCCCGGCGGCAACGATGAAGAACCAGAAGGCCGTCAGGTAGTGGCCGGACGCGATGAAGCAGAACAGCACGACCGAGAGAATCAGCCGTAGGGAGGTCAACTGGTTCGGCAGATTCAGCGGCGTCATGCGAGGTTCCACTCAGGCGTCGGCAAGTCGCGCGCGTGCAAGCACGCACCGTACGTTACTCACAAGCCACGGCGATCAGGTCGTATTCCTTTGCGGCGACAATCTCGCAGGGAACGATCTGACCGGGCACCAGGTTCTGGCCGGTGACGTAGACCTGGCCATCCACCTCGGGGGCGTCAGCCCAGGTGCGGCCAACATAGGCCGTCCGCTGCCCGGGCACTTGGCCGTCGATCATCACGTCCAGCCGCTTTCCGATCTGCGAGGCGTTCCACGCGAACGCTATTTCCTGTTGCGTTGCCATGAGACGCTCGCGACGGGTTAGTTTTACCTCTTCCGGTAGGTGTTGGTCAAGGTCGGCGGCGGCTGTGCCGGGCTCGTTCGAGAACGCAAAGACCCCGAGCCGCTCAAACCGCTGCCGCCGGACGAACTCGAGCAATTCCTCGAATTGCTCCTCGGTCTCGCCCGGAAAACCGGTCAAAAGCGTCGTCCGCATCGCAATCGACTTGATCCGGCCCCGGAGCCGGTCGAGCAGTTCCTCGGTCTGACGGCCGTTGACCTGCCGCCGCATCCGGCGGAGCACCTCGTCGCTGATGTGTTGAAGCGGCATGTCGAGGTACGGGACGATCTTCGCCCCGCCGGCGATCGTTTCGATCAGCTCGTCGGTCACATACATCGGGTAGAGGTACATCACCCGGATCCACGCGAGCCCTTCAACCTGATCGAGCCGCTGGAGCAACTCGGCCAACATCGGCCGGCGTTCGATGTCGAGCCCATAGAACGTCGTGTCCTGCGCCACGAGCACCAGCTCGCGCACGCCATCGGCGGCCAGCTCTTCGGCTTCGGCCACCACCTCGGCGATCGGTTTGCTGGCGTAGGGGCCTCGCATCTGCGGGATCGAGCAGAAGCTGCACAGCCGGTTGCAGCCTTCGGCGATCTTCAAGTAGGCCAGATGCGGCAGCGTGATGCGCCGCCGCCCACTGTCCGACAACGGCGGGCTCGGCGCGGGGCGAAACAGCGATCGTTGACCGACGGGAGGCGTAGGCTCCGCCTCAGCGACTGCCGAGCGTGTTTCCTCGAGAATCGGAAGGCTGTTGACCGCTGCGGCAATGTCATCGCGGGCGAAGACGCCAACGAGCCGATCGATCTCCGGGTAGCGGTCCAACAGGGCCTCGCGTTCGCGTTCCGCCAGGCAACCGGCGACGACCACCCGCCGCACGAGACCTTGCCGCTTGAGCTGCAACATCTCCTCGATCGCCCGATACGATTCGGCCCGGGCGTCGCCGATGAATCCGCACGTGTTGATGACGACCGTCTCGGCGTCATCGGGGTCGGCGACCATGTGGTAGCCGTCGCGATCCAGCAAGCCGGCCATGCGCTCGCTATCGACCAGGTTCTTTGGGCAACCGAGGCTCAGGAGCGTGTAAGATCGTCGGCGTGGCTTTTTCGAGGGCACAACGGGGCGGGGGCAGGGCCGCAGGCGGCTTCGCAACGGCGGTTCATCGTCGGAATGGTTCTATCCAGCCATGTTACTCGATTAGCTCCCCCCGCGCAAGTAGCCATGCGAGGAGGACGGCAAAGTCGCCCCCAAGCGTTCGTCGTCCCGCCTTTAGGCGGAAAATGACCGGCTAAAGCCGGAACTACGAACAACTTTGCAGTCGTCCTGCGTTGCCACAGGGCTCTAGAAATGATACCGTTGATTCGCGAGGCATGGCTTCCTCCCTGAAGCTGGGGCGTGTTTGGACCTAAACCGGCGTGGAGGAAAGCCTTGCGTCTTTCAATATGCTTATTCTCCTAACGAAAACGACAGGCAGGAATGCCTGTCCTCCTGATGGAAAACGCCATGTCCGACATCAACCAAGACGCCGAACCCATCTCCGAGGAACCGTTCAAGATTGAAGTGGCCGAGCGGGTCCGCCGGCTGCCGCCCTATCTGTTTGCGCAGATCAATCGGCTGATGTACGAGCAGCGTCGGGCTGGCCGCGACGTCATCGACCTGGGCATGGGCAACCCCAGCGATCCGCCGCAGGATCTGGTCGTCGAAAAGCTGGTCGAGGAGGCCCGCGACCCGCGAAACCACGGCTACAGCCCGGCCCAGGGCATCTTGAGCCTCCGCCGGGAAGTCGCGGCCAAGTATCTGAAGCGCTACGGCGTCCGACTCGACCCCCAGAGCGAGGTGACGGTCTGCCTCGGATCGAAGGAAGGCTTCAGCCACATGTGCCTGGCCCTGGTCGGTCCGGGCGACACGGCGATTGTGCCCGCGCCATACTATCCGGCCCACCTGTATGCCGTGGCGATGGCGGCGGCCAACGCGATTGTGCTCGAAGTCACGGACCCCGAGAAACTGCTGGCGAACATCGACTACACGTGCCGGCATCTCGTGCCGCGGCCGAAGTTGTTGGTCGTCAACTACCCGCACAACCCGACGACCACCGTGGTGGGGCCGGAGTTCTACGTGGAAGTCGTGAAGCTCGCCCGGCGATACGGCTTCATGGTCGTCAGCGACTTGGCCTATGCCGACCTGACATTCGACGGCTATCGCACGCCGAGCTTCCTGTCCGCGCCCGGGGCGATCGACGTGGGCGTCGAGCTGACGACGATGAGCAAGGGCTACAACATGGCCGGCTGGCGCGTGGGTTTCGCGACCGGCAATGCCGAGATGTTGCGGGCGTTGTCGACGATCAAAGGTTACTACGACTACGGCATGTTCCGCCCGATCCAGATTGCCGCGATCTTGGCCCTGCGGCAAACGGAGGCGGCGGTCGAGGCGCAAGCGGCCATCTACCAGCGCCGCCGCGACGTGCTCTGCGAAGGGCTCGAACGCATCGGCTGGCCGGTCGAGCGGCCGAAGGCTAGCATGTTCGTCTGGGCCAAGATCCCCGAACCCTGGGCGTCGGAACTCAGTTCGTTCGACTTTGCGATGAAGCTGCTCCAGGAAGGCGACGTCGCCGTGAGCCCCGGCGGCGGTTTCGGGCCGGCCGGCGAAGGCTATCTCCGCTTGGCCTTGGTCGAGAACGAGAGCCGGCTCCGCCAGGCGGTCCGCCAGATCGCGCGGTGCCTGGGGAAGTAGGCTACTTAGGGCTTAGGTCTTAGGACTTAGCATGTAGGTTATGCTTCAGCATAACACTGCACTCAGGATCATCTCCGGATGCACGGATGTCGTCTTTTCCAAATTCGTTATGCTGAAGCATGACCTGCATTTTGGCCCCCCATGCAGCACGAGCAATTCCAACTTCACGCCGACATTGAGGAGCGACATTGGTGGTTCGTCGCTCGGCGGCGGATTCTCTGCCGCCTGGTCGCCGAAGTGCTGCCGCCCTCGCGAGAGAGTCTGATCGTTGATGTCGGCTGCGGCACCGGCGGAAACATCGCGGCACTGGCCGACCGCTATCGCTGCGTTGGAATCGACACTTCGGCCGACGCCATCTCGCTGGCCAAGCGGCGGTTTCACAACGTCGAGTTTCGCACCGGCCAAGCGCCGCGGAGCCTGGGCGAACTGGCGGGCCAGGCGAAGTTGATCCTCCTTTGCGACGTGCTCGAACACGTCGCCGAAGATGCGGCCATGTTCGCCGAACTGCTGGCCGCCGCGAGTCCCGGTTGCCATTTCCTCATCACCGTGCCAGCCGATCCGTCGCTTTGGAGCGAGCATGACGAGACGTTCGGCCATTTCCGCCGCTACGACGTGGCCCGGCTGGAGCAGGTTTGGTCGGGACAGCCGGTCACCGTGCAGCTTGTCTCGTACTTCAGCTCGCGGCTGCTGCCGACCGTGCGTTGCGTGCGATCGCGAAACCGGCGGCGAGGTCACGCCTCAGGCCGGGCGGGGACCGACTTTTGGATGCCGACCCGGCCGCTCAACTCGCTCCTGACGGCGATCTTCGCCGGCGAGTCGCGGCGGCTGGTCGCTGCCTTGCACGGCCGGAAGCCCGGCTACGCGGCCGGCACGAGCCTCTTGGCCCTCTTGCGGCGCTCGCCATAAGGCCGCGATCGTTGGTCGCCATAAACCTGCGACCGGTGGTCGCGTCGAAAATCCAATCCGGCCGGTTCCGCATGAGCGCATAAAAAATGAGGGTGCTTGCTCGCCGGCACAAGACCCTCACTTGTGGCTGCCCGGTTTCGTAATCTTCGCAGATTGCGTCGCCGGAGACCCGCAGCCGTTAAGAGAGTCTATCGGCGGCCGCGTGGGCGGACTTTAGATCGCCGAAAAACCACAGTTGCAGCGCCCGACGGCCGATAACCCGTTGTCCGAACAGGCACGTAGGTTATGTAGATTATGCTTTAGCATAACAGGGTTGTCACCAGCAACGTTAAGGCGGCTTGTTCCTGGGTGGCACGTCCCTGAGCGCAGCGAAGGGCGTGGCCGTGAAACCAAGCACGCCCTTCGCTGCGCTCAGGAGCGTGCCACCCGAGTCAGCAAGCTGTTGCCGACGGTATCTTGCCGCTATCCGAACAGGTTGTCACCAGCAACGTGTTATGCTGAAGCATAACCTACGGCCGCTGCGGTGAAAAACGCCGCTATCCGAACAGCACGCCCGCGTAGCCGACGACGCGATCGGTCGGGCCGCCGGCGTCGGCGCTGGTGGCGTAGCCGACCGTTTCGCAACGCTTGAGCCCGCCAAGCCAGCGGAGCGTCTCCATGACGACGACGCACGGGGCCATGCCGCACATGCTGATCCGGTTCCGTCGGACCGTCTCGTAGACGGTTTCCGGGTCGAGCGTGGCGATGGCATCCAGTGCAAGCCGATCCAGTCGCCGCGTGTTGACGTCGTCGGCGAAGTGGTTCATGTCGCTAGAGACGAGCAGAAGCGGCCGCTGCGGCATTTCGCGCAGCACGACGGACATGGCGACGCCGAAACTCAACAGTTCGGCCAGCGAGGCTTCGCCCACCGCGATTCCCACGACGCGGGCCTTTGGCGCGCGTCGTGCCAAGAGCGGCAGCTGGACCTCGATGGCGTGCTCGTCGCGATGGGCGGCCGAGTCGAGCTCCAGCCCGCTGACACCCTCGGCCAGTCGGGCGGCCAACTCCGGATCGGAGTCCAATTCGCCGCCGGGAAACAGCCATCGGCGATGGGGCGCGACGGCCCAGCGAGCGCCGTAGGAGCGGTGTTTTGGGCAAAGCACGATGACTCGCTCGGGAATTTCGATTCGGCTCAGCACGGCCGCGGCCAGGCGGCCCGAGTAGACCCAGCCGGCGTGTGGCATCAGCGCGCCCGGCCAGGGCTCAGCGGCCGGCGGCGTCTTCGGAAACATCTCGTCGAGGGCCGCTTGAATCTCGGTCGCTGTGCCGGGATAGAACATGCCAGCCACGGCCGGCTGCCGCACCTCTTCGATCTCGACTTCGAGCGAGCCCTCGATCGCTTCACCCTCGAACACCCTCAGGTCGGTGTCATCCTCCTTCCACGCGTCGCGCGGCAGCCCGGCCTTGACGCAAACCTCCTCCAAAAACGTTCGGGCGTCGAAGCCATGCTCGACGGCAACGCCAGGCAACAGCAGACCGCGGTTGTGGCCGCGGGCGATCTGCACGCCGTGCTTGCCGATCACGATGGCCGCGACGCGGTCCTCGCCGCGAGCGGTCACCGGCTGCGGACCCCAGAGGATCCAGACGTCCATGTGCAGTTGCATCAACTCGGCCGGAGAAATCGGTGGGAAGCGGGGATCGTCCGTGGCCGCCCGAGACGCAGCCGAGTCGAGCGCGCGAAAGAGCGGCAACGACGATTCGATATGTCCGCAGCAAGAGCGGAGCCGTCCATCGCGTCGCAAGGTGACGAACGCGCCATAGACTGGCGTGTCGGCCGCGTCGCCCAGCATCGTGCGGGTCGAATCGGCCAATTGCCGCCGCGTCACGGCCACGACACGCTGACCTGCCGCGCGAAACACGGCCGCCCGCTGCTGGTCGGTCAGTTGCGGCCGCGCCGCGCCCGTGTTGCGTTCTGGCGGTTGAGGGGAAGAACAATCCATGTTGGTCTCCTAATTCACCAAGTTGGCCGGCAACCGAATCGTAGGGTGCGTGCTTGCACGTGCTTGCACGCACGCGTGAGGCTGCGTGCGTCGTACGGCCACCCTGCTTGAGCCTTTCGATCCTCAATCTTTGAATCGTCTCGATGCCCCAATCGCGTTCCGAAGAAGCAGCAGGACTCTCGCATAGAAACGGCGAAAGCCATCCATTCGGATAAGGCCCCCGGCAGTGGCCATTGCGATCCAGACGGCAATATCGCCCGCGAGCCCTAACAGGTCGTAGTGCTCCTCGCACGAAAAGCCGCCGCGTGCGAAATAGGAGAACGGCCATCCGACAAGCTCGAACCCGTCCGTCCGGTGTGCGCCGCGACTCCCACAGTACACGAGGATACTCAACCACGGCCCAAAGTAAAGCGCAATGAAGAAGGCAGACCAGAACCGCCGTGACCGTATGGCTCGTCGGCGGCTAAGCGGCGAACGCCCTTGCGGCGAAGTGGCGCCAGTCCACACCGTATGGCTGATGCTCAAGAACTCGCCAACGACCTGGGCGGCGACGCTCGCGATGAGCCCGGAGATCGCACCGCCGACCGTCCAGGCTTCGAGCATTCCCAGCCAATTCATCCAACCCAGGCAAGGCCCAGTCAACGCCACCAGTGCGCCCATCAGAAGACCTGAGAGGCCGCCGACGGCGACACCGAGCATTGCACCACGCTTCGCGACCATATCATGCCTTCGTCTGATTCTCGCGCGGGGCGTTGGGAACGCGACGAATTGTAGCTTGCACACGTGATGCTACTACACGGAATCGCGTGCGTGCAAGCACGCACCCTACGCGAGCCTCTCAGTTCTCAATCTTGACCGGCAACCGCCGGCCGCCCCAGGTGCCGGGCGTGTCATCGTAGCGACCGGCGATCGGCGTCTGACAGTGCATGCATCGGCCGCCGCGAATCTCGAAAGACTCCAGCGTGTAGCCTTGGCGGCGAATCACCGGCCGGCCGCAGCCGGGGCAATACGTGTGCTGCCGCTCCGGGTCGTACACGTTGCCGGTGTAGACGTATCGCAGCCCGGCCTCGCGGGCGGTGTCATAGGCGAGCCGCAGCGTTTCCGGCGGCGTTGGCCCACGGTCCACCAGATTGAAATCCGGATGGAACGCCGAGAAATGGAGCGGCACGTCGACGTTCAGCTCCTTGGCGATCCACTCGCACATCCGCCGCAGCTCGGCCGGCGAATCGTTCGCGCCGGGGATGATTAGATTCGTGATCTCGACCCAGGTCTGGCTCTCGTGGACGAGCCAATGGAGCGTGTCCAAGACCGGCTGCAACCGGCCGGCGCAATACTGGCGATAGAACTCGTCGGTGAAGCCCTTCAGATCGACGTTGGTGGCGTCCATCGGTTCGTAGAATGCCGCCCGGGCGGTCTCGGTGATGTAGCCGGACGTGACGGCCACGGTCTTGACGCCCACGGCGTGGCACGCCCGGGCCGTGTCGATGGCGTATTCCGCCCAGATGATCGGGTCGTTGTAGGTGAAGGCGACGCTGGTCGAGCTGCAGCGCCGGGCGGCGGCGGCAATCGCCTGTGGCTCGGCCCGCTCGCACGCGGCCTCGATGTCCCGGCTCCGCGACATGGTCCAGTTCTGGCAGAAGACGCAGCCCAAGTTGCAGCCGGGCGTGCCGAACGAGAGGACCGGCGTGCCCGGATAGAACTGGTTGAGCGGCTTCTTCTCGATCGGATCGATGCAGAAGCCGGTGCTCCGGCCATAGGTTGTCGAGACGACCCGCCCGTCCCGGTTCTCGCGGACGAAACAGAACCCCCGCTCCCCCGGCTTTAGCGGACAATGCCGCGGGCAAAGATCACAAATCAGCCGCTGATGGTCGCTCGATTCGTGAAACCACATGCTTTAATCGTAAGCCTCTTTGCGGTCGACGATCCGCACCACATAGACCGTCTTCTTGCCGTCGTCAATTTGATAGATGATCCGATGATCGCCGCTTCTGAACCGCCAAAATCCCTTCAGCGGACCGACCAGCGGCTTGACGTTTGGGTGATGCATCGGCTCGCGTTCCAAGAGCCTAAGTGCTCTCGCAAATTTCTTGGCCAATGGGCGACCTGCCGAAGCGAACGTCCTTTCCGCTTTCGGCAGGAGCACGACCTTATACATCGTTTCGAACCTTTCGCCAATCCTTGAATCGTCCGCCCTTGACTTGCCCCGCGGCGGCTCGAACGTCATCGAGCAATCCGGGAACCTTGAGCAACTCGGCAGTGGCGTCGCGGCTGGCGGCCGTTTCGAGAAAGTCAAGAAACTCGGCGGCGACGCGCACCTTGGCGGCCGGCAGACTGTCCAGGCGTTGCTTGGCGTGATTTCGCAACTCGGCGGTTGTCATGTCTTGGCTCCTGGCAAACCGAACTCCAATGCCTCTTTCAACGTGACGCGGAGACTTTCGAGCAATTCCTCTCGCGTCCGCTCCTGGCAGTTGACTCCGGGGACCTCCTCGATCCAGCCGATCCACCAGTCTGCGTCTTGTTTCGTGATCGCGGTGTAGGTGTTTGCCGTGGCGGGACTCCTTTGATCGTCTCCTACAGTATACCACCCCCACCAAGCCCGATGAATCCCCGCAGGCGGACTACAAAGTCCGTTGCAGGCGTTCGTGGTCCCGCCTTTAGGCGGAAAATGACCGGCTAAAGCCGGAACTACGAACAACTTTGCAGTCGTCCTGTGAATCCCCGCAGAGCGACGGGGGGCAATGCTCGATGAGGCCAACAGAGAGTCGGGGACTGTCCCGATTTTCGCATCTGCGAAAACGCCCTTCGCCCCCTGCCTAAAGGCGGGGCACGAGCGGTCCGCAGTGCTTCGGGCCACGGCTAGGAGGAAGCCTTGGAGCTTATCGACGGCTTCAACTGCACCGAGGCGTTGACCTCGATGACGCTCTTGCCGTCCAGATCGGTCTCGATGCGAAGCTTCGTTTCCGCGCGGCCGCCGTCGTGCGACGCGTCCGGGGCGAGAAACGTGATCGGAAGCACTTGCAGCTTCGAGGCTTCGCTCGGCGGCGTGCAGCGAAACCGGTTGTCGCTGCTCTTGACCGAGATGACGTGAAACGCCTCCCGGCCTCGGATGACCAGCGGCCGGGTCACGGCTTTGCCGGCCTCGGCCAAGCCCAGCGACAGCGGCGACGGCTGGGCCGTCAGCGCCGCGTCGATCCGCGCCTCGACCGACACCGGCACGCGCGACGATCGCTGGTCGAAGTCATTGGTGACCAGCACCAACTGGTCCCGCAGATACCCTGCCGGGGCGTCGCCCTTCAGCTTCACCGTCAAGTCGTAGGTGACCCGATCAAACGTTCGCGAGGTTTCCTGCGCGATGGCCTCGATGCTGGCGTGCGGCGACTCGATGGCCGTGATCCGCCAGTCCGGCCGACCGATGGCGTAGCTGACCGTGAGCTTCCGCTCGGCCGCTTCGCCCTGCTTGACGACGCCGAACTCAGCCGCGCCAGGCTGGACGACGACGTCGCCGCGGATCGTGGCGTGAACGTGAATCTGCAACTCGGCCGTGAACGGGGCGGCGAACGTCACCGTGATCGTCGCGTCCTTGGCGCCCGGCTCGCTGCGGCTGTCGAGCGTGGCGATCAATTCGGCCTTTTCCCACGACTTGAGCACCTGCTTGGTCAGCTTCACGCTGGTGCAACCGCAGCTCGATGTGGCTGACAGGATGGTGATGTCTTCCTCGTTGTTGTTCTCGATCACGAAGTGATGCTCCGCCTTCGCGCCGCGTGCGACGGCGCCGAAGTCGTAGCTCGTCTCGTTGTGGAACAACTCCTTCGTCCAGTCTCGGGCCACGGCCGGCCCGGCCGCGAGAAGGCAGCAAAGAAGTGCCACAGTCGTCGTCAATCTCAGCAAGGATCGCATCATCATTCGTCTGGTTCCAAGACGTTTCGTGGGAACCCGTCTTTCTGCACGAACGGGCGGATCGGAACGCGGTCGAGCTTTTCCTTCCACATCGCTCGCACATCGCGTGCCATCCGCTGCTGACAGGCTCGCTCCATCGAGGCGGACATGGAAATCTTGGCTCGCAGGCCGGGATGCCGGGGCGGGCGTCTCCATGCAGCCCCGACGGGTGGCAAAAGCAGGCACAGGCGTCGAATCTCGCCAATATGCCAAAGCCGCCGGGCCGTGTCAACCGAAGTGAGCCGACGCCGCGGCAAAACGCCACTTCGGAGGCGTGCGTGCGCTAATCCCGGTCGGCGCAGAGGACGGAGACGAAGGCTTTTTGGGGGATCTGGACCTGTCCGATCTGCTTCATCTTCGCCTTGCCCTTCTTCTGCTTCTCGAGCAGCTTGTTCTTGCGCGTGACGTCGCCGCCATAGCACTTGGCGGTCACGTCCTTCCGATAAGGCGCGATCGTCGATCGAGCGATGATCGTGCCGCCGATGGCGCCCTGGATCGGAATCTTGAACTGGTGGCGGGGAATGGCCTCGGCAAGTTGCTCGCAGTAGTGGATCGCCCGAGTCCGCGCCTTGTCGCGATGGACCAGGTAGGAAAGCGTATCGACCGGCTCGCCATTGACCAGAATATCGACCTTCACGATGTCGGTCTCTCGATAGTCGATCGGGACGTAGTCGAATGATCCGTAGCCGCGTGTAATGGTCTTCAGCTTGCCGTAGAAATCGAAGAGCACTTCGCCCAACGGCATCTCGCTGTTGACTTCGACACGGCCCACGGAGAGATAGGTCATCGACTGACTGTCCGAGCGATGCTCACGGCACAGCTCCATGACAGGACCGACATATTCCTCGGGCGTAAGGATCGACGCCTTAATATACGGCTCGGCGACGGAGGCGATCTTCATCGGATCGGGCCAATAGCTGGGGTTGTCGACGTTGATGACCTTGTCATCCTTCAGGGTGACTCTGTACTTGACCGAGGGGGCCGAAATGACCAGCCCGATGTCAAATTCCCGCTGCAGACGCTCCTGAATCACGTCCAGGTGAAGCAGACCGAGAAAGCCGCAACGAAATCCGAAGCCCAGGGCGGCCGAACTGTCCTTCTCGTAGGTGAGCGCCGCATCGTTAATCGCTAGCTTATCCATCGCCTTGCTGAGTTCCCGATACTCATCGGCGTTCATCGGATAGATCGACGAAAAGACGACCTGTTTCGCCTTTTTGTAGCCGGGAACAGGCTCCGCTGCCGGGCGATCGACGTGCGTGAGCGTGTCGCCGATCTCGACGTCGCGCACGCTCTTGATTCCGGCGATGACATAGCCCACCTCGCCGGCGCTGAGCTGTTCCTTCGGATTGAGTTTCAACTGATTGTAGCCCAGCTCTTCGACCGTGTAGTCGCAACCCGCGTGCATGAAGTGAATTGCGTCGTGCGGTTTAAGCGTGCCGTCCATGATGCGGCACTGGAGAATCACCCCTCGATAGCGGTCAAAATGGGCGTCGAACACCAGCGCTTTCAGCGGCGCGTCGGCATCGCCCTTCGGGCAAGGCAACTTCTGGACGATTCCGGCCAGCACGTCGTCAACGCCGACGCCCGTCTTTGCGGACACGGGGATCGCCTCGAACGGGTCGAGTCCCAAATCCGCGTCGATCTCTTCACGCACGCGCTCGACGTCCGCCGCCGGCAGATCGATCTTGTTGATCACCGGCAGAAGCGTCAGATCGTGATCCAGGGCCAGATAGAGATTTGCGACCGTCTGCGCCTCGACGCCTTGCGATGCGTCAATGACGATCAAGGCGCCGTCGCAAGCCATGAGCGAACGCCGTACTTCATGCGAGAAATCGACGTGCCCCGGGGTGTCAATCAGATTCAGCAAATAGTCTTGGCCGTCGGGAGCGCGATAGGAGAGCGTGATGGAGTTGCTCTTGATCGTGATCCCCCGCTCACGCTCGATGTCCATCGCGTCGAGCAACTGGTCTCGAAATTCGCGTTGCGAAACGCCGCCACAGGCCTGGATCAGCCGATCCGCCAGCGTCGACTTGCCGTGATCAATATGCGCGATGATACAGAAATTGCGAATATGTTTCATATGTACCGTTATTGTACACTGTTCTCGTGGCCGCTCACAGGTCGCCCGAGTCGACCTGAGGAGGACTGCAGAGTCGGCGGCAGGCGTTCGTAGTCCCGCCTTTAGGCGGAACATGACCGGCTAAAGCCGGAACTACGAACCTTGAGGTTCGGCGGGATCGGGATCGCGGTCCTTGCGTCGCGTGCCGGCATACATCTCGTACTTCAACAGCCGGCATTCGATGTCGGCGTTGAAGAAGGGGACTCTCCGGCTGGGCGTCAGGCGGACCTTCTTTGCCAGGTCGAGGTTGCCTGTAAAAACGTATCCGGTCGATCCCTGGCACTTCTGCTTGAAGAAGTCGCCAATCCGCTCATAGACCTTTTCGAGCTCTGAGATCTCTCCCATCCGCTTGCCGTATTCCGGGTTCATCACCACCGTGAACGGCGGCGGCGGCAGCGGGCTGTCAGCGAAGTCGCAGACCCCGAACTCGATGAGGTGCTCGACGCCGGCGGTCGCGGCGTTCTTCCGGGCGGCCGCAACGGCCTTCGGGTCGATGTCGGTGGCGATGATCTGCGGGCTGCGCTTCTTTTCGCCCGCCTTCATCGCGTCACGGCGGACGGCCGACCACGCGGCGTCGTCGAAGCCCTTCAGGTGCATGAAGCCATAGTTGGCGTGCAGCAGGCCGGGCGCGCGGTTTTGGGCCGTGAGCGCCGCCTCGATGGCCAGTGTGCCGCTGCCGCACATCGGCGCGACCAGGGGCATCTCGCCGGTGTAGCCTGTGGCCATCATCACGGCCGCAGCCAGCGTCTCCTGCATCGGCGCCTTGTGCGGGATGCGGCGATATCCGCGGTCGGCCAGCTTGTTGCCCGAGGTGTTCAGATACAGCCACGCCCGATCGTTCTTCCAATAGAGGTTGATGACGATGTTCGTCCGCTGCGGCCCGGAGTCAGGCCGCCGATGCGCCTTCTTCGTCATGCGGTCGACGATGGCGTCTTTGAGCTTGAGGTTGGGGAACATCGAGTTGTCGATCGTCGGGTTGTCGACGTACGAGACGATCGAGATGTACTCATCGGCCGGGATGATGTCCTCCCACGGCAGCCTGACCGCCGCCCGGTAGAGCGACTCGGCGTCGCGGCACTCGAACTCCTCGAGCCGATACAGCACGGCGAACGCCGTCCGCAGCCAGAGGTTCAATCGCATCGAATCGGCCAGGGTGCCTTCGATCTCGACGCCCGTCTTGCGAGCCAGCAGCACCTTGTGCCCAAGCGTTTCAATTTCCCGCTGGAGCCACTCCGACAGGCTCGGCGCACACGTAATCAGCAAACGGCTTTTTTTCTGGAAATCCATGGTAATATGATACCCAGAAACCGAGCCGTGCGGTATGAGAGTGAGCAATTGCGCTGTAGGACGGACTTCCTAGTCCGTCCAGTTCGGGCACGGATGTCTCGATACTACGGCTTCTGTCGCCGGTCTTCTCCCGCCGCGATCCTTCGCTTCACTTTGCTGGCGCAGAGTTCCGCTTCCTTGCGGGATGCCTCGGCAGCAGCAAGTACAGTGTAATCCACGATGCCGTACTGATATTGCATTTTGACGATATCGACACGTCGCTTCGAGGCGGCGACCGCGTCGTCATATTCCTTCTGACATTGCAGCAGATCGCCGTTCGCCCAAGCGAGGCGGCCCTTGGCCATGCAGAGTCGAGCCTTTGCCTCCTGAAGATCGGCTTCGGTCGCTCGAAAGCCCATCTTCAGCCTCGCGTCCACAAACCGGAAGTTCCCTTCCGCAGTCCGGACGATTTCCTCCAAGTAGCTGATTTCCACCTTTGAGAACTGTGTAGTGGGCAACATGGCATCGACGCGCGCCGCGGTCTCGCGGGACTGGGCTTCGAGCATCTTTCGGGCCATCTCCTCGGCTTGCCGTTGGCTTTCTTTGGCCTGCCGAGCGCTGTCTTCCGCAAGGACCTTGGCGTCCGTCGCTCGCTTGGCGTTGGCTTTCGCCTGGGCCTCGCTGGCCTGAAGCTTCGCGGCATACTCGCGGGCGTCCCGGGCATTCGCTTCGGCCCGGGCGCGTTGCCGCTCGGCGTCGGCCCGCCGGGTTTCCGCTTCATGTTCGGCAGCCCGTGCGGCAGCCTCGGCCCGGGTTGCCCGCACGGCCTGCCAAGTGCTGATGGCCGCGCCGGCCAGCAGGAGCACGACGACGGCCGCGGCCGTCGTCAACGCCGCGCGATGCTTCCGGACAAATTTCCGCAGTCGGTAGCGGGCGCTGGGTGGCGCCGCCAGCACGGGATCGCCGTCCAGATAACGCTGGATATCGACCGCCAAGCCACTGGCAGTCTCGTACCGCCGCGTGCGGTCCTTCTCCAGCGCCTTCATCACGATCCAGTCCAATTCCCCGCAAACCAGTTTCGTCAATCGGGCCGGCTCGGTCTGCCGGCCGGCTGCCAGCAACGGCAGCGACTGGCTGGAGCTTAGTCGCGTGCTCGGCCGAGGCGGCTCTTCCTCGCGGATGATCCGGCGAATCTCTTCCCAGGCCGCTTCCTTGAACCGCTGCTTCTCCAGCGGAGTCGTCCCGGTCAGCAGCTCATAGAGCAGCACCCCCAGCGAGTACAAATCTGAGCGGGCGTCGACGTCGAGGTTGTTCAACTGCGTCTGTTCCGGCGACATGTAGAGCGGGGTGCCCAGCATTGCCTCGTGAGGCGTGCAGAGCGTCTGCTCGGTCAACGATTGGTGCACCGCCTTGGCCAGCCCGAAGTCGATCACCTTGGGCACCAAGCGGTCGTCGTAGGGCGCGACGAGAATGTTCGATGGCTTCAGGTCGCGATGGATGATTCCTTTCTGATGGGCGTGCTGGACCGCCTGGCAAACCTGGATGAACAGTTGCAGACGCCCAGGCACGCTCAGCCGCGCGGCGTCGCAATACTCGGTGATCGGCACGCCTTTGACGTATTCCATCACGAAGAAAGGGCGGCCCGATTCGGTCAGTCCGCCGTCGAGCACCTTGGCGATGTTGGGGTGGTCCATCATGGCCAGGGCCTGCCGTTCGGCCTCGAAGCGGGCCAGCACCAGCTTCGAGTCCATGCCGGCCTTGATCAACTTCAAGGCCACCCTGCGGCGAACCGGCTCGGTTTGCTCGGCCACCCAGACCGCGCCCATGCCCCCCTCGCCGATCGCTTCCACCAGCCTGTAACGGCCGGCGACGACCGTGCCGGGCTGGAATTCGAGACTTCCGACTGCCGCGGCATCACCGGCAACCGGTGGGAGGCTGGCAGAATCGTCATGGGCCCGCAGCAGCGACTCGACACGGCGGCGCAGCTCGGCATCCGCCGCGCAAACGCCTTCCAGAACAGCGGCTCGCTCGGCCGGCACGATTCTGGAATATGCCGACTGCCTTCAGGCCGACGCCGCGATCAATCCAGGCAACTCGGGCGGCCCGATG
>JBDKUC010000042.1:0-4303 GCA_039679885.1 Thermoguttaceae bacterium
TACATGGTGGGGCTTCGCAAAACAATCAACGGTGATTTGCACTCTGTCGACTTGCAGGACGAGTTGCCGCGACGGAAGACCCACCAGCGCCTTGGTTTGCTTGACCCACCCTACGCCTTGGGTGGAAATGCGGGCTAAAGCCAGAACGACGAACAGCTCTGCCATCGTCCGGCTACTGGTGCGACGCAGTGCGCTTGGCTATAATCGGCGCGCGTTTGTAACTCTGCTCAACAGAGCCGCCTCGCGCGGCCCGTGATGAAACGCTCATGCAAGACCTTGCCGCACACATTGCTCAGGCTACCGACGTGATTCAGGCCCATTGGGGCGAACGGCCCTATGCGGGCATTGTTCTGGGAACCGGATTGGGAAGCGTTTCCGATCAGATCGAGAACCAGACGACGATCGACTACGCCTCGATTCCCCACTTCCCGCGCTCGACGACGATCGGCCACAACGGCCAGTTGGTCTGCGGCGTGCTGTGCGGCGCGCCGGTCATCGCCATGGAAGGCCGGTTCCATTCTTACGAGGGCTATACCCATCGGCAAATCACGTTTCCGATTCGGGTGATGCGGGCCTTGGGCGCCGAGCTGTTGATCGTCTCGAACGCCTGCGGCGGGATGAACCCGAACTTCGGGCTGGGCGACATCGTCGTCATCGACGACCATATCAACCTGATGAACGGCAATCCGCTCATCGGCGTCAACGACGACCGCCTCGGGCCGCGTTTTCCAGACATGAGCCGGCCGTACGATCCGGTGCTCATCCGCCGCGCGCTCGAGATTGCCCGCCGCGAGGATTTCATCGCCCACAAGGGCGTCTATGCGGCCGTCACGGGCCCGAACCTGGAGACGCGAGCCGAGTACCGCTTCCTGCGGGCGATTGGCGCCGACGTGGTCGGCATGTCGACCGTGCCGGAGGTGATCGTGGCTATCCACGCCGGGATGCGCGTCCTGGGGCTCTCGGTCATCACCGACCTCTGCCTGCCTGACGCCTTGAGGCCGGCGAATATCGAAGAGATCATCGCTACGGCCAATGGAGCCGAACCCAAACTGCGGAAACTTGTGCTCGGCATCCTGTCGCAGGAAATGGGCGGTTGAGGCGCGGGCTGACCGATTCGCTCAACAACCGGGCGCTGCATCGGCCGCTCTGAACGCGTCGGACAACTTCTGAAGCGGGTCTGGCTTGCCAAGCGCGCTGGCCGTCACGGGGTCGGCGCGTGGCCGGGGCGTCATCAACGAGACGGGCCGGCGGCGTCCAAGATGGCGCCGCCGGCCCGAACTGTCTTTCACCTGCCGCGATGCCTCTATTTCGGCACGTCGCGAATCTCGGCCAGCGTATGCAGGACCAACACGTCTCCATCCAAGTAGCTCTCCGTCGTGACGTTGCGCAAGACCTTGAGCACGCTCAGAGCCGTGTTGAGTTGGTCGATCCAGTTCGTCCGCTGATCGTCCTCGATCCCTTGCTCGACCATCGCCTGATGGACGGCGAAGTCGATCCAGGGCGTCGCGGCGTCGACAATGCCGGCCCAATCGAGCCAGCCTGCCACCGCCAACGGCCGAGCCGTGTCGGTCAGCACGCCCCCGACGCTCAGCGGGGTCTGCTTCAAGAGCCGCTCGGTGTGGGCATGGGACACTGACGCGACCGCCACTTTGTCCGAGAGGCCGAAGTTCAGCACAATCTTCTTGTCGACACCCCACTCGGCCGGGAAGGGGAAGCTGTAGATCGTGCCGACGGCGGTCTTGGTGACTTGCGGTTCGGGGATACGGAGATTCGGCGGTACGTCCGTCCCTTCGATCTTCCGCACGGCATCAATCAGGCCGTTGACGATGGACCGATACTCGGCCATGCCCTTCTTGAGCAATTCCGGATTGGCGACGCTCAGCACCATGGCCGGCTCGACCATCGGCATGGACTTTTCCATCGGCTGCATCGACTCGACCAGGCGCTTCGTCGTCAGCTTGCCGTCGATCACCAGGGCCGACTGGCCGTCGGCGAGGGCCGGCATCAGCATCTCGCGGTTGGCCTTGTCCATCCGCTCGAACAGCGGCAGGGCCGCCGTGAGGAACTTCTGCGTCTTCTCGAATTCCTTCGGGTCTTGCTTCTTGATGGCTGGCAGGCCGAAATCGCGGAAGTAGCCGTAGCCCGTCTTCAACCACTTGACGAGCATGTCGTAGTTCTCCATGCTCGGCTTCTGACGTGCAACGATGCCCAACAGGGGATTGCCCCCGACGTGCTGGAGCAGGCTGAGCGGCTTGGAGGCATCGATCAGGCCGTGGTCGCCCCACGTGTAGCCGTAGGCTTCGACGCCGCGGTCGGTCAGGAAGCTGACGCTCGACTCCGCGCCCGCCTGCGGCATCAGCGACTTCATGTCTTCGGTGAACGCCTTGGCGTCCGTGCGAATGCGCTTCTGCTGGTCGCTCTTCAGGCCGCTGGCCGGCAGCAACTGGTCGGCGACGCGCAGCAAATCGTCGAGTTGCTTGCGCTGATTGTTGAGCTGCTGGTTCATCGCGTGACTAACGTAGCTGATCGTGGTCAGCCGCTTGTCGGCGAACTTGTCCAACGGCTTGAATTCGGGGCGATCGGCGAGCCGCGGGCCCTCGGTAAGCTTCTGCAGACGTTCGAGCGAGGGGCCGATCGAGCAGATCAGGTAGTTGTCACGCAGACCGATGGCGATCACGACCTTCATCTGCTTGACGCGGTCGACGATCTTCTGGACATCGCCCGGCTGAGACTCCATTTCCTTCCACTCGTCCAACGGGGCGTCGTCCCAGGGGAGCATGCTTCCATTGAGATCGGCGACGAGAAACTCGTAGTTGCCCACCTTGGTCTTCTTGAAGTGGCCCCGCATCTGCTCGTCGATGCCGGCGGCCTGAATCTTGAGATTGATGATCGTTTCAAGCTTGGTGAGCTGTTCCTTGGCCAACTCGAGGTTCTTCACCTTGAACCCAAGGATGAGATTCGGCGTCTTCAGCAAGTCGGTGTTCTTGGCCAGCGCCCCGATGACGGCCTTCCGCTGCATCTCTTCCGTCGCCTCGCCCGCCGCGAGGCCGGCCAACGGGGAGTAGCTGCGGGCGGCGTTGACGATCTGGAAGAGTCGCACCGAATCGACGGCCGACTTATCGCCATAGAGGAAAATCTCCTCGGACGCCATCTCGATCGCCAGATCGATCAGCTTGGCGTATTCGGGGCTATGGATCACGGCGTCGAACTTGGCGACGGGGCTGTCGGGCATGGCCAACTGCATGTTGTAGGCCCCGAGCGCCATCTGCACGAGCGGCATCTCCGAGAATTTCGCCAGCGCCTTGCTGTTGCGAATGATGTCGTACTGCTCGCGGTTCCGCATCATGCTCCAATAGATCGCCGCATCGTCGGGGATCAGCTTGAGCGACGTGTCGAGCTTCGCCAGCCCTTCGGCCGCGGGAGCCTGCGGGCAAAGCCACAAGGCCGCCATCAGCGCCAGCGTGAAAACGGAAAACCGAGACAAGAACGATTGCCGGCGCCGTGCGGACATGGGATTCTCCTTCGCGTCTGCAAGAGAAACGGCTAAAGCCAACGAGCGGCCCCCCCGGGCACGCTGTGACGAATTGTAGCAAGTCCCCGGGGGCGCGACAATACGACGCTGCAGGGTGGGAAAGAGCGGGTGTCTGGCGGTCTCAGGCTACCGTGACGCGACGCGCAAGCGATCGGACACGAATCGAGCCAGCCGATCCGAGGCCACCAAGGCGTTCTCGTGAAGATGATACATGGCCTTGAGACTGGCCGGTCGACGCCAGACCGCACCCAGCGCGGCGCCGAGCCGGGCCGCGCCAGTCCGCTGACGCAACAGGTGTTCGACATCTCGCGGCAAAGTCTCGTCCGCTACATCGTTGATGACGCGAACCGATGCGAACGCGACTTGCCGGGCGAGACAGGCCTCGGCCACGGCGTAGGTCTCCATGTCGGCCGCCAACGCGCCGTAGCGTTGCCGCAGCGACTGCCTCTCGGATGGCGAGCCAACCACATGGTCAACCGTCAGGAGCGGACCCTGATGCACGCCTGGTTCGTTGGAAAGCGGCAGAGCCGGCGACAAGTCGATCGGCTTCTCGTCTGCCGACAACAGACGATCGGCGACGAGAATGTCGTGGCGTTTCAGCTCGGACGACAGGCCGCCGGCGAACCCTGCCGAGACGACAAGCGAGGGGCGGTGGCCGTCGATGAGGAGTTCGGTCGCCCGCCGGGCGTTGTCGCGTCCTGCGCCCGAAAGGACGATCACCACGCGGAGGCCATGGAGTCCGCCCTCGATGAGGCGGAAGGTCCTCGCCGA
>JBDKUC010000437.1:0-8636 GCA_039679885.1 Thermoguttaceae bacterium
GCGTGTCGTCGATCGCCTGCTCGATCACTTTTCGCATGTCGGTCGTATCGCCGCTTTCCTGGGCCTTCGCGACGGCGGTCGTGATGGCATCGGTGAGCTCCTCTTCCAGGTTGAGCCCCTCCACATCCACGCCCGTCTCGCCGATCTTGGAACACAGGTCCGCGGCCATCTCCTCCTCGCTCGGCGGACCCTTTACCTTGGAACTCGACTGGGCCGAAGCCATCTGTCGAATTCGTTGATAGGCTTCTATGCTTGAACTACCAACGCTTGAGACACCGGACATACCAGTAGCTCCTTTTGGGTGAGCAGTCGAAAACGGCCCCCATCCGTCGCTTAGCCGCGAATGGGGGATGCCGAGCATCTGTAGACTGTATCGGCCAATCCCCTCCTAGGGGCCATGCTCATCCATCCGAAAAGTATGTCCCATCGTCTCACAGCTCTCTCCCGACGCCAGCCAGACTAGGGCGCCGGTTGAACCTCGACCGTGCCGAGTCGATAGCGGTGCTGGCCGTCGTCGCCGGCAAGCGGCAAAGCGATCCGCGGTGTGCCATCGCGCCCGCCGACCGATACCAGCACGCTGTAGCGGCCGGCCTTCAGTGGCGGCCGATGAACGCCGCCCTTCGGACCAACGTGCGGCATGGCGACCGTGAACTGCGATTGTCGTTTCTGGACGGGCGATTGATCGGGCGCACCGACCTGGAGATGCCGCATGTCAAAATCCTCGTCGACCAACACAGCCGCGATGCCGTCCTTTTCGTCCTTGAGCGTCATGCACCAGTATCCGCCCGGGTAGACCGGCGTGACCCCTGCGTTGGCCCAGGCGGTGTCGACGGTGAAAGGCACGCCCGACACGATTGCCGCCGGCCAGCGGATCTCGCGGAGTTGGATGCGATAGCCGAGGCGCCGGTTGATGCGCGCGACGATGTCGCGATTCTCGCGAAGCTCCTCGTGCGGCCACCAGTGGATCGACATGTAGCTGGCGTGGTAGTCCTCGACCGACTTTAGCAGCAACTCGCCGCTCCACGCCTTTCTCGCCTTCGAAGGCCCGTAATGCTCGTGCTCAATGATGACCGGCATGTGGGGCCAGAACTCCTGGGCCATCTCGGCGTGGAACCACGAATGCGGCGGCGGTTGCACAAGAATACTGTCGTCGCGCATCGAGACGCCTTGGGACAGCGCGTAGTCCATGGCGGGGAAGTGTCGGCCCGGCTTGGCGCTGCCCGCCACATCGTCGCTGATGCACAACAGCGTATGCTTGAAGTGCTTGACGTACAGATCGATGTGCCGCTTCACCACGGCCAGGGTCTGGCTCTCGTCGAGCCGGCTGCCGAAGCCCGTGTGCCCTTCGCCCCACATGCCAAAGCTGCCGATGTCGATGAAGGCCACGTTGGGGTTGCCGTCATAGCGACGGGCCATGACCGCCAGGAACCGATCGAGCTTGTCGAGAAAGACCGGATCGAGATAATCCGGTTCCCATAGGGAGCCGCCGGGCTGAGGGCCCTTGCCGAACTCAAAATCGACGCCCTTGGCTCCGGCCTGCTGCACCCAGTCGGGCGTCGCATAGCGCCACCAGCTTTCGCAGCACGTCACACGGATGGCGATCTTCTTTCCCTTGCTGATCCATCGTTGTGCGGGCGTATCGAACAACGACCAGTTGAACTGGCCTTCTTGGGGCTCCAGAAACGACCACGGCACGCGAAGATAAACGGTCGACAGGCCGGGCCAATCGTCGAGCGTGTCGGCGGGGTCCAGCTTCGAGCCGTAGTTCTCGATCGCATTCGAGTAGAAGTGCAACGTCCAGCCCATGTCGGGATTCACCAGGGCCTCGCCCGTGTCGTGCGGCTTCACGACGACGCAGCCGTCGGCGTTTGCGACCGCCGCCGGCTCTGCCGCTTCGCCACGCGTTTGTGCCACGATGCCCAACCCGGCGCACGCCATCAGCACGGCCACGATACGAACAGTTGTCTGCATCTCCGAGAATCCTTGAGGTGTTGGCCAATTGTCGATCTTGCCGAGAACTCCGTGGGCGAGGACTTGTTTTTCGGCCCCGGATTCCCGGCACAATTCCGCCCGACTATCGTGGACTCGGAGGAAGCGTTTGTCAACGCCTGCGATGGAAGTGATTACTCCGTCGTCCTCCCGACGTGATCGAAGTAGTCGACCAGCGGGTAGACGTGCCGGTTGAGCTGCTTCATGGCATCGAGCAACCGGGTCGGATACGCCTTCCACACGTCGCCCGGCTTTCTCTAGACGTCAACCATCCGGCTTTGCTGGGCTTGGGCCACGGGGCCGGTTTCCAGAGACTTGCCGACAGGACTCTTTCCAGACGCCTGTCGGCAAGTCTCTTCGTTGCGGCTGAACGAAGCGTCCCGCCTCGCTCGACACACGAGCTATCGCGGCTCTCGCCGTGGCCAGGCGGGCATGTCGGAACCGCTGCGCCGCGGCCGCCGCCCGCCATTTCCTGGACGAGTACGCTCCGGGGCGCGCTCGCAGGGCCAAGGGTGTTGGTCGATGCGATCGCGATCGAGTGTTTCCCGAAGCTCACCCCGGTCGACCATGCCGATCAAGAACATGATCATCCCGCGCCGCCGTGCGAGTTCCTCGCGTCCCAATCGCCGGCCGAGGCTTACCCGCTTCGGCGGTTGGCTCGTGCACTGCTCACTCAGGCGGCAGACGACCTTGGCCCAATTCCGCCTTGTTCCTTCGCGCTTCACCGCCTGGAGAATCAACGCCCATTCCTTGCGATTCATCATGCCTCCCGCATTGTTCGTTGCCTGCCCTTGCCCCGTGCCGGTCCTGACCCACACGCCAAGGCGTCTTGCCTTGAGCGACGCCGTACGCACGGCATGCCACCGGCTGGCCTTCAAAGATAGCCGGAGCCAGTGACAGCATGGTGTCACACCCTCGCGCGACACCCCGCGGAAATCGCCTTCCGGGTGCGTCTTCTGCGGACAAACACGGAGAATCCGTCCGCGCCCAAGGCGCTTTGCGAGGCAAATACTGCCGGCGGCAGAAGACAGGAAAACAGGGCCGGCTTTTCGCACGCCACTCCTCCCCGCAACTCAGTCGCCAACGAAACACCCATCCGGCGGTCTGTTCGGCGCCGCAACCTCCGGCTAGGGTCGAGGGGAACGAGGAATCACAATTCCCTTGGAGCCGAAAAGGGGCTGATCATGACGGACGACGAAAGGCGTAGCGGCGAGCCGAACGACGCGGAGGAGATGCGGCGGATTCTCCGCATCCTGTTGGAGAGCGACAAGGCCACGGAGGTCCGCGCCTTTATCAACGACTGTTTTCAACAGGCCGTCGCCGCCGGCGAAATCGACGTCTCCGGCCCCGTGCCCGTCGCCAAGCGTTGACGCTAACCCCGCCGGCTCCTTCCGAGAGCCACCGGGGTCGATCCCGGTGGCCCCGCGATTGGCGCGGCACTGCAGGTAGGCCTGCCAGAGCACATCCGGCCGGTACACCTTGTCGTAGAGCGAATAGAAGCGGAAACGGGGCGATCCCTTCGCTTTGGCGTGGAGCGCCGCCTGCAACTGCTCAACCTTCGGTAGGGTTGGTAGGCTCAAGGCCAATCTCCTCGGCTGTTGTTCCTTCCTGCGCTCGCCTTGAACCAAGGCCCCTTCGCTCCCCCGGCATTACCCGGGTTCCTCACTACTACGGGCCTCTCCGCCACCCCGCACGGCCCGGCCTGCTCCTCGCGGAGGTCCGGTTGAGGGCAATCCCCTCACATCGAAGTGCTTCAGCGGATTCGTTGCCTCCTCCACCGCCCCGATTGCTACCGGCTGGAGCGACTCCTTGCCGGGGGGGACTTCCACCCACTGAAAACCGACCCCTTTTCACGGCACGCGTCAAAGATCCAGTGGCATGCGTGAAGGCTGCCAAGAGTGAGCCTAGCAGAATCGCTGGCCCAATTTCAAGTTCTTCTGGTGCGTGGTCTTATCGGGACGAAGCATGCCTGGCGGCACGTTCGGGGGCGATTTCGCCGAATGAACCGAAAAGAAGCCCGCCGGCCCCTTGGGGAGGAACCGGCGGGCGTCGTGGGAAAACTGAGGGTCTTCCTCCAGCCCGGCGTATCTGGCAATACGCCGGAGGGTTTGCTCGCATCGAACTCAAGAGTTGGGGGTCAGACCGCTTTGGGCGCCGGAGCCAACGAGTCGCTAACTCCTCATCCCTAGTTTCTGACGCCTCATCTCTCTTAGTACATGTCGTGGCCGCCGTGACCGGCCGGGGCCTTCTCTTCCTTCTTCGGCTTCTCGGCGATCAGGGCGTCGCTGGTCAACAGCAACGTGGCGACGCTGGCCGCGTTTTGCAGGGCCGTGCGGGTGACCTTGGTCGGGTCGATCACGCCGGCCTTGACCAGATCTTCGTACTGACCGGTGGCCGCGTTGTAGCCCGTCGCGCCCTTGGCATCGATCACCTTTTCGCAGACGATGCCGCCGTCCTGGCCGGCGTTGGCGGCAATCTGGGTCAATGGGGCGCGGCACGACCGCAGCACGATGTTATAACCGACCTGCTCGTCCTGGTTGAGCCCTTCCGGCTTGACCTGGGACGAAGCCCGCAGCAGGGCCACGCCGCCGCCGGGGAGAATGCCTTCTTCGACGGCCGCACGGGTCGCGTGCAGAGCGTCTTCGACGCGGGCCTTCTTTTCCTTCATCTCGCTCTCGGTCGCGGCGCCGACGTTGACCTTGGCCACGCCGCCGGCCAGCTTGGCCAGCCGCTCTTCGAGCTTCTCGCGATCGTAGTCGCTGGTGGTCTTCTCGATCTCACGCCGCAACTGCTCGATCCGGCCCTTGATCTCAGCGCTCTTGCCGGCGCCTTCGATGATCGTCGTGTTGTCCTTGTCGATGACGATCCGCTTGGCCCGGCCGAGGTCGGCCAACGTGACGCATTCCAGCTTCTTGCCCAGATTTTCGAACAGGGCGTTGCCGCCGGTCAGGATCGCGATGTCTTCCATCATCGCCTTGCGGCGGTCGCCGTAGCCGGGGGCCTTGACGGCGGCGATCCGCAGCGTGCCGCGGAGCTTATTGATCACCAGGGTGGCCAGGGCCTCGCCGTCGATGTCCTCGGCGATGATCAACAGCGGCTTGCCCGAGTTGACCACGGCTTCCAACACGGGGACCATGTCCTTCACGTTGGAGATCTTCTTCTCGTTGATCAGCACGAAGGCGTCCTCGAGCACGCATTCCATCTTCTGCGGATCGGTGACGAAGTACGGCGAGAGGTAGCCGCGGTCGAACTGCATGCCTTCGACCCACTCGACCTCGGTCTTCATGCTCTTGCTCTCGTCGACGGTGATCACCCCGTCTTTGCCGACCTTTTCCATGGCGTCGGCCAGGAGGTTGCCGATTTCCGGGTCGTTGTTGGCGGCCACGGTGGCGACCTGGGCGATCTTCTCCTTCTGCTCCTTGACGCTGATCGACATCTTCTTCAGCTTGTCGAAGATGTCGGCCACGGCCTTGTCGAACCCCTGCTTCATCTGGATCGGGTTGACGCCGGCGACCACGGCGCGGAGCCCTTCGTTGAAGATCGCTTCGGCGAGGATCGTGGCCGTCGTCGTGCCGTCGCCGGCCACGTCGCTGGTCTTGGACGCCACTTCGCGGACCATCTTGGCGCCCATGTTCTCGTAGACGTCTTCCAGCTCGATTTCCTTGGCAACGGTCACGCCGTCCTTGGTCACGGTCGGCGAGCCGAAGCTTTTCTGGAGGATCACGTTGCGGCCGCGCGGACCGAGCGTGACCTTGACCGCCTGGGCCAGCTTCGTGACGCCACGGCGCAGCGCGTCGCGGGCTTCCTGATCAAACGCAATCATCTTGGCCATGTTCTATTTTCTCCTTGCAAATGTGCGGGTTGGATTGCCGGTTAACCAAAGACTGCCAGGATGTCTTCCTCACGCATCAACAGCAGTTCCCGATCGCCGACCTTGAACTCTTCGCCGGCATAGGAGCTGAACAGGACGCGATCGCCGACCTTGACCTGGAAGGGCGCCCGCGAGCCGCTCTCGAGCATCCGGCCGTTGCCGACGCTGACGATCTTGCCCCGGGCGGGCTTGTCCTTGGCCGTATCGGGCAGGACGATCCCCCCGCGTGTGGTTGTCTCGGCCGTTTCACGCTCGACCACCACGCGGTCCCCCAACGGCTGAAGCTTGAATTCCCCCCCGGCCGACTTCTTGGTTTCCGGTGCTTTCTTTGCCATACCTGTGTTCGCCTCCAAAACAGCTCAACTTGGTTTGTTGGATTGTTGGCCGGCTAGCCTCATCCCGCCCAGCCGTCGGGTTCTCGGCTGCCAAACAATGCGCATTTGTAGCGCTTGCGGCCCGTTAAACGCAATCGGCGCGCCAATGACCGGAAAGAATCGGTAACATTCTCCGGGATAAGAACTTAGCTCACGCACCGATAATCCAGGTTCGGCCCGCGACCGCCAAACGGCCCCAAAAGCCCGACGGAAGCTCGAGCAGGACTGTCATTTTGACAGCTCCCCTCGGAAGGTCCCATCCGGCCTGGCCACCGGCCCCATTCGCATCTCTTGTCGGCAGCGGCCCGGCGAAACGCCAAAACGGTCGCGGAACAGATTGGCCATGTGGTGCAACGAGGCAAAGCCGGTCCGTGCGGCGATGCCCCTCAAGCTCAGATCCGTCCCCGCCAGATAGTCCTTCACCTGGGCCAGACGCATCTGGACAATCACGGAGGTGGTAGAGCGTCCGACAACCTGGCGGAGATGGCGATCGAGCGTGCTACGCGAGATGCTCAGATGACGGGCCACATCGTCCGCCTGGATCCCCTGGCAGGCGTGTTCCCGGATAAACCGCAACGCCGCGGCGACTTCCGGATCGTCGGCGGCCACGATGTCGGTCGATTCGCGGACGATCACGCCGCAGGGACGAATTAGCGTCTTTGCCGGGACTCGCTGGCCGGCCATTCGACGCGCCAACGCCGCGGCCGCCTGGTACCCGACCGCCAAGGCGTTGACATCGACGCTGCTCAAGCTCGGCGTCGACACGCGGCAAAACGTCTGATCATTGTCGATTCCGAGCACGGCCACACCGTCGGGCACCCGCATTCCCACCTGCTGCGCTGCCTCCAGGACCAAATGGGCTTGCTCATCGTTACAGGCCCGGATCGCCACCGGCTGGGGCAAGGTCAGCAACCATCGCGTCAACTCGCCCATGTGCTCCGGAGACCAGGGCACCCGTCGTCGTCGCGGCCGCCGTCGTGGATAGACGCTGCAGGAAAGCCCCAGTTGTCGGATCTCGTCGACAAACTGTTTGCGCCGGATCTCCATCCAGAAACGACGCCCGCCATGGCAGTCGCAGTAGGCGTAGTGCCGGAATCCTCGCTGGCGAAAGTGCTCGACGGCGGCCCGGATAATCGCCGGGTTGTCGACGCCGACCAGCGGCAGTCCACACTCCGCCACGGAGCCTCGCAGGTCGATCGCCGGCAGCCCGCGAGCTCGAACGGCGGCGGCAACCTCTGGCGTATCACAACGCACCAGCAGGCCGTCGCCATCCCAGCCTGCCAACCAGCGAGGCGGCGGATCGTCGAGATGCCGCGGTTCGAGGAACAACGACCAGGGGCCATGTTCCTTGGCATACCGGGCCACGCCATCGATGATCTGGCGCCCGTGTCCGCGCGACGTTTCGATCAGCAGTGCGACCCGCCGGTGTTTTCCCACACACACCTCCTCAGCCAGCTCGTCGCGGGTGCCCAGATTACGCAACTCTTTGACAGAAATCGGCAATTGGCCCCCGCTTTTCTTGGGAGTATAATCGCCTCAGCGGTAAAAATCGATAGTACCGGAGCGTGAGGAGCCACTCTCGTGAAACGCACGTTGACGGCTGCCGTCGCGGTCTGGCTGCTTACCGCCGGGGTGGCTCGGGCGGAACTGTTGCACTACTGGGACTTCAACGAAGGGACTGGCACAACGGCCAACGACCAGGGTCAAGCGAGCACGTTGCTGAATCTTACGCTGGGCGGAAACGCGCAGTATGCACCGGACGCCGCGCGTGGCACGGTGTTGTCGCTCGACGGCTCCAGCACCACGTACGCGTTTTCCACCAAGGGAGTGCCTTTCACCGCCCCGATCACGCACACGGTTTCCCTATGGGGCAAGCACGACACCCACGGCATGCAACGCTATCTCTCCTGGGGGAGATACTTCTTCGGCATCTACCCGGAAGCGCAAAGGCCCTCGGAAACCGACGGAATCACGAGCCTCTGTTTTGGGGCTTCGCAGAAGGCCTTCTTTACCAATTCCTACTATGACGATACCTCGCCGATTGTCGGCACGCCCCTGGTCGACACGGCGTGGCACTACTGGACGCTCGTCGCTCAACAAGACGGCACGAACAATCGCGTCTCGCTCTACCGCGATGCGGAATTGCTCCAAACGATTGCGTTGACCGGCGCGACGATCGACACAAGCAGCTACAAGACCTTCTACATCGGCGCACAGTTCAACGGCGGCGAGTTGTTCGACGGGCTGATCGACGATGTGGCGATCTGGGACACGGCATTGACGCCGGAGCAGATCGCGATTGCCATGGACGCCGGACCGCTGGCCCTTCCCGAGCCTTCTACGTCGCTCCTCTCGCTCGGCGCACTGCTGGGCGTGCTGGGCCTTCATTGGTGCCGTAGGGG
>JBDKUC010000477.1:0-6088 GCA_039679885.1 Thermoguttaceae bacterium
TGCGTGGGCGGGGGCGGCGGAAGCATCGAGGCGGATGGGTCCTGCTCGCCGCGGCTTTGGTCGAGGAACCGGTCGAGCCGGTCCAGCACCGCGAAGTACTCGTCGTCCGAGAGGTTCTCGACCACCGGCGTCACCACTTGGCCGAACATGGCGGCGATCTCCTCATCGGTGTAGGCGCGGGGCGTGCGCTGGCCGAAGTCGCGATGGTTTCGGCGTTCGAGGAGCCAGGCGGCCGCACGCCAATAGCGAGGTTTGCGGCTGGCGTCGACGATGCGGCGGAGGGCCTCGATTTCGGTGCGTTGTTCGGCGCGGAGGACGTCGGTGGCGAACCCGGGATCGCTTTCGAGGGCGCGGGCGAAGGTGGCGAAGCCGCAGCCGACGTAGCGAGTGGCCATGCGGCGGCTGCTGCCGTTGGCCAACATGGCGAGGATCGTGCGGCGTTTGTCGTCGCTGAGCACGGTCGGCCGTCCGCCCGGGTTGCCGTCGTCCTGTTGCTCGGCCATGATGGTTCCCCCTTGTCTAGATTCCGGCGGCCACTCACGATAGCCGCTGCGCAGGGCGGGTTCAAGGTTGAGTTTCAGGCCAATTTGCGGAGCAGACGCGAACGCATTTCTTGCGTGTCGGGGGGGTGCAACCATTTCTTCGCGGTGGTATATTGGCGGCGAACGGTAGCGTGCCACTGCTGGCTTGTCCAGCAGTGTCCTCCTTGACCGGCACTGCTGGACAAGCCAGCAGTGGCACCCGGCGACACCTGCCATCGCAAGATACCGATTCTTGAGAAGTTGTATAAAGAGGCGGTCTTTAGGCAAGCGGAGCGAAACAGTATTACCGGCGAATGGGCGGACGCGGTGAGGCGTCAATGGGAAAAGATGGTGAGCCTCGCCAACCGCCAATGACCGACGGAGAGTTTTTTCAGGTATGACCAAGACGAAATACGTGCCGCCGAAGTACAAGGAAACCGAATTTCACTGCGCGCGCTGTGGCGTCTATGCGCATCAGTCGTGGCTTGAGACGGGATGGCTGGCCCGCGTGCATACTCTCCGCAAGTTCAAGGAATCTGATATGGCAGTATGTGTCTGCGGCCACTGCAAACAATTTTCCTTCTGGCACAATTACACCCTGATAGTACCCGATGGTGGAAGCGCGCCGCTGCCCCATCCTGATATGCCGCCCGAGGTGAGGGAAGATTTTGCCGAAGCAAGAAGCATAGTCGCTAAGTCGCCGAGAGGGGCTGCAGCGCTGTTGCGGTTGGTTGTCCAGAAACTAATGCCCGTGTTCGGTGAAAAGGGCAAAGACATAAACACCGACATTGCCAATCTGGTCACGAAGGGGTTGCCCGTTGGACTTCAACAGGCATTGGACACCGTTCGAGTAATTGGCAATGACGCCGTCCACCCCGGTGAATTAGACCTAAACGACAACCCGCAAGTCGCCCAGTCGCTTTTCAACATCGTCAACATGATTGTCGAAAAGATGATTACACAGCCAAAGGAATTGGCGACCATTTACGGTAATCTGCCTCAAAAGAAACTGGATGCGATAGAGAAACGAGACGCCGCAAAGACCTGACGCGAACGGAGTCGCAAAAGCAACTACGGGACACTAAAGGGGCGGGCGTCTCTGATGTTGGCGGGATAGATGGCGGAGGGTGACGCCACGACGATTGCGGGTTTCGAGCGGGGATACGCCTACCATGTGTTCAAGCGAGCTGCGGGGCGGATGCGCCGACGGACGCTTGCATCGTGTGCGTGATGCCGAATCATTGGCAGTTCGTGCCGGCCCTCTGCGGCCTCTGCGTCCTCTGCGGTGAAGCCTCCTTGCGTCTTCGTGTAGGCATCACTCAGATGCGCGGGATCATGCCTGAAGAAGTGCATTAAGACGATTCACCGCAGAGGACGCAGAGGACGCAGAGAAGGGAAGACGTGGATGTCAGGGTTTGACCAGTTGGCCAGTGGAGCGGCTCTACAAAGGCGGAATTCCCCCAGATCCCCTCCGCTGGGTAATTGTATTCCGATCCGTTTCGGGCAAAATGGCCGGTATTCTCGGGGCAGGGACCGCACGCGCCACGGCGTCAAGAAAGACCGCTGATGGTCGGCCGCGGAACTCACAACCTATGTCTCGTTAGAAGGAGAATAGCAGAATGAGAAGTCTCGTTATGAAAGCGGTGTCCGGCGTATTGATTGTTATCGCTGCTGGACAACTCCGTGCAGAGACGATCTGGAATGTTGCCGACGACTTCTCTGCTACAGACAATCCGAACGGACCGTGGTCCTATGGAATATCCCTGACCCTCGGTGGCAGCTTCCTGATCGACGACACCCCGTTGTCTTCGGGCTTGGACAGTTGGCTTTATCAAGGAAACGGGAACTACGCTCATCTTGCTCACAACGGCACTGCCGACACCTACTATGAAGGGTCTGGAGTTACCTTGCCCGCCAATGGAGTCTGTCTCCACCCCGGCCGCGGCGGAGACTTCGCCGTCATTCGATGGACGGCGCCGCTGGCGGCTTTGATCTCGATCAAGGGTGGCTTCACGGGACAAGACACCACCGGCGGATCGACGGATGTTCATGTTTTGCATAATGGCGAAACCAGCGTGTTCGACGGCACCGTGAGCGGTTACGGCCCCGGCAGCGGACCCGATTTCTCCATCGACCTATCGGTGTCGGTCGGCGATACGCTCGACTTCGTAGTCGGCTGTGGCACCGGAAGTTGGTGGGACGATACAACTGGATTGGTTGCTCGCATTACCGCCGTCCCGGAACCATCGACAATTGCACTTGTCGGCGTGGGATGCGTTGCTCTGTATGGATTTTCTCGCCTCCGCAGACAGTCGAAGCTCCGATAGGACGGCGGAGGGAGGCTTTGCTGAGGCATTGGCATAGGCTTCCCCCGCAACCCATCTCGTGGTTCGAGAGACACGATGGAACCACCGATCGACACGGACGACTCCAGACAGATGGACGCCGTCTCCTGTCCATCCAGTGTTCATCTGCGGTTCTTTTGCAGATCGTTGTCACACAAGGGCCAAGTGTCCTCTGCGGTGAAGTCTCCTTGTGCCTTCTTGCCGCCAACATCATTCAGATGCGCGGGATCATGCCTGGACAAGTGCATTGACAAGATTCACCGCAGAGGACGCAGAGGACGCGGAGAGGGGAAGACGTGGCACATGGTCCGCAGGGCGTTGCCCTGGGCTGGGCGAAGGGATGGCCCTTCGGACCGCGCGACAGCCTACCGTTTTTCGACGTTCCCGAACTCAGGTTGTGAAGCAAGGTTTGATCGGAATTCGAGTGAATCCGCGGCAACTCAGGGGTACGAGAGACAGGATGGAACCACAGATGGACACGGATGAACACGGATTGATTCGATCTTTGCGTCCCCTGCGTCCTCTGCGGTGAACCAGTCGGCGGTAATACTCAGACATTTTCGGAACACTAATCACCACTGATCTTCGCTAATTAGTACTGGGCGGTCTGGGCGCGCCCCGGCTTCACGCGGAGCGTGATGAGTACGATAACGGTTAGGGGTTGGGGGGCTAGAGAGAACGTCTCACGCAAACGGGAATGCCAGGTTCCCCGCTTGCGTACAATGCCAGCAGTCAAGGGGCGAGGCGGACTGACCCAACGCTCAGGGAGAACTGGACATGCCACTGGCAACGATCAAGGTGCTTGAAGGCGTTTTTTCCGGCGACGAAAAACAGCGGATGATCGAGAAAGTCTCGGAAGCGATGATCGCCATCGAGGGCGAGAAGCTCCGCGAGAAAACGGTCGTCCTTTTGGAGGAGGTCAAGAGCGGCGATTGGGGAATCGGCGGCAAGACGCTGACCACGCATAACGTGAATCAGCTACGCGCGAGCCGGTAGACGCGCAGGAGGCGACACTATCGGGCTTCACGCGGAGCGTGAAGAGTACATTGGTGAGCTTCACGCGGGGCGTGAAGAGGCGTTCGTAGTCCCGCCTTTAGGCGGAAGATGACCGGCTAAAGCCGGAACTACGAACGGAGCGTGAAGAGTCCGTTGGCGACATGATCGGGCTTCACGCGGAGCGTGAAGAGTACATTGGCACGCGGAGCGTGAAGAGTACATTGGCGAGACGCCGTCCCCCCACTTGTTGGACGCCCGGCGTTGTGGGACGATGGAGTTCGGCCACCGCTGACGGCTGTCGGCGGGCGTTTTCGGCCGCCAACTCTCGACCTCGACTCTTAGCCCTCGACCTTCCCCATGTTCCGCACGCGTTTCGCTCCGAGTCCCACCGGCTATCTGCATATTGGCGGCGTTCGCACCGCACTGTTCAACTGGCTTCTCGCCCGGCAAAACGGCGGGCAGTTCATCCTGCGGATCGACGACACCGACCAGCAGCGGAACGTCCAGGAGGCCTTGCAGCCGATCCTCGACGGGCTCCGGTGGCTGGGCATCGACTGGGACGAGGGGCCCGACGTCGGCGGACCGTTTGGGCCGTACTATCAATCGGAGCGGCTCGATCGCTATCGGGCGGCCGTCGAGCGGCTGATCGCCAGCGGCCATGCCTATCGCGACTACGCCACGGCCGACGAGCTGAAGGCCGAACGCGAGGCGGCCGAGCGCGAGAAACGCACGTTTCGCTACAGCCGCCGCTTTATGGCCGAAACGGACGACGCGCGGGCGAAGTTCGAGTCCGAGGGCCGCCAGTCCGTCGTCCGGCTGAAGATGCCGACGGAAGGGACGCTCGTCTTGGACGATCTGGTTCGCGGCCGCGTCGAGTTCGCTTGGGCCGCCGAGCAGGACCACGTCATTCAGCGGGCCGACGGCACCTGCCTCTATCATCTGGCCAACGTGGTCGACGACCATGACTTCCAGATCACGCACGTCGTCCGCGCCGAAGAACATCTGTCGAACACGCCGCGGCAGGTGTTCATGCTCGAAGCCCTGGGCTACGCCCGGCCGCAGTACGCCCATCTGCCGTTCGTGGCCGAGCCGGGCAGCCGCAACAAGCTGAGCAAGCGGAAGCTCGACAAGTATCTGAAGAACCGTGACTTCGCCGCGCTCGTGGAGCATGGCAGGAAAATCGCCACGGCGATCGGCCACCCGGTCGACGCCGACGCGTTTAACCCGGTGATCGTCGATTTCTATCAAACGGTTGGATATCTGCCCGAGGCGATCATCAACTACATGGCCCTGCTGGGCTGGTCGCTGGATGACAGGAGCGAACATTTCAGCCGGCAGGAGTTGATCGAGAAGTTTTCGCTCGATCGGGTGAACAAGGCCCCGGCCAGCTTCGATCCGCAGAAGCTCATGGCGTTCGAGGATTGGCATTTCCAGCAGCTTCCGCAGGACCGCAAGACGGCGATCGTCATTCCGTACTTGGAGAAGGCCCGGCTGGTAGCCTCTCCGCTGACGGCCGAACAGCGGAGCGTCGTCGAGAAGGTTGTTGCCGCGGCCGGCGATCGGATCAAGGTGGCCGGCGACGTTCTGCAATTCCCGTATTTCTTCGAGCCGGATGAACAGCTTGCGTTCGACGAGAAGGCCGTCGCGAAGCATCTCCGGGCGCCGGGCGCGGCCGATCGGCTGGCCAAGTTCCGCGAACGGCTCGCCGCCGCCGAACCGTTCGACCCGCCGACGCTCGAAGCGGCCATGCAGGCGTTTGTCGCCGCCGAAGGGATCAAGATCGGCCAGATCATCCACGCCGTCCGCGTCGCCGTGACCGGCCAGACCATCGGCATGGGCCTCTTTGACACGCTCGCCATCCTCGGCCGCGAGCGGTGCCTGCGGCGCATTGACCGGGCGCTCGGTCCGTCATAGGTGATCGACGCTGGTCGCGTTGCGGTTGATCGATCGGAGCGGGGCTAGGTCGCTCAGAGCCCACTGAGTTCGGCTTCCGCGAAGGAGATGGCACAGGCTGGGCCATCGCTCATTCCACAAGGCATCGGCCAACAAGGATGTGTCCCCATGGCGCGCTGCATGAGAATCGCGAGAGCACACGCTCGAGCACGCGAGAGATTGGCGAAAGCTTGAAGCGGTAGGGAAGTGGCAAACCGGCGCCGGTGACGCTCCGCACACGCAAACATTGCGACAAAAGGTCGCGAAACTCCTGGACGTCGTAGCGGTAGATAT
>JBDKUC010000448.1:0-11449 GCA_039679885.1 Thermoguttaceae bacterium
GAGCCCCACCGTTTTCCGAGGTTCTTGGCGGGGCTCGCTCCGCTCGACCCACCCTGCATCCTTCTCCAGTGTCAATAACTGATTGGCCCCGATCCGCTCGTATTGAGGGTATTCCTACGAGCAGGTATCATGGTGCCGTCGAACGGACGGCTGGAACGAACACCGTGTTCGGGCACCAACTGCCACCGTTGGTCGCGCTGAAGACGCCGGTTTTGCCGTCAAACTCAGGGAGATCGCCATGAAAGCGGACGATTGGGCCCTCGACTGGCTGCTTGGCACTCTTGGGGCCCTGCTTGGCGGCGTGGTCGGCTGCTTCGTGTGTATCTGGGTGGCCGAGCAAGGCTTTTACGCCGTCATGTTGCGGGCGCGGCCATAGGATTCGGCTGCGCCACCCTGGCTCGCAGCGAATCCTGGACGCGGGGTGCGATGTGCGCCCTGCTGGCCGTCCCGCTCGGGCTGCTGACCGAGTGGAAGGTCGAGCCGTTCGTCGCCGACGATTCGCTGGGCTATTTCGTCCGGCATTTGCACGAGCTTCAACCGGTCACGTTCGTCATGATCGGACTCGGCGTGGTCTTTGCCTATTGGATCGGAAGGGGAAGCACTCGAAGGTCGGCCAATGGACGAGATTCAAGCGAAGACTGAAGAACCGATGCCCGCCGTCGAGGCAGCGCCCGCCGCGGCTCGGCCGCCGGTGAGCCGGGCCTTCGTCTGGGCCGTCTGTGGCATCCTGTTCGCCGCGTTTCTTGGGGTCGACTACGCCACGCCGCAGGTGTTCGACACGGAACTTGCCGAGAGCTTCTTCGCGGTGTGCTTGGGACTGTGCATCAGCCAGATTAACCTGATTGCGGTCTGGGCGGCGCTTGCTCCGGGGAACATCGTCCTCCGGCTCTCCTGGTCGTCGCTGTTGACGCTGATGATGTGGTATACCTTGCTGGCCGGCAGCATGGGCACGACGGGCCAGTTCCCGTTGGTCAGCAATCTGTGCGACGCGCTCGTTCTGGGCGGGATTCTGCTGGCGGGCGTCCTGATCCTCCAGGTCCCGCTCTGGGCGGCGAAGAAGTGGTTCCGCTGGCGGCTGAGCCGCGGGGCGGAAGACGCGGGGCAGTTCGCTCTGGAAGATCGACAATTCAACTTGCAACACCTGTTGCTGGCCATCCTGCTTTGGGCGATCGCGCTCTCGCCGCTCCGCGCCGTGCTGCCGCCGGGACCGGCAGTTCCCTTTCATGTCGACGGCGGGCTGCTCGTATTGACGGTGGCCATGATCCTCAGCAACGTGTTGATCACGATCCCTTGCATCTGGTGGGCGTTTCAGCCGGCCGCCCGACTGTGGGGACTTACCGTTGGGTGGCTTTTCTATGCGGTGGTGTTGACGGTCGTGGAAGTCGCCATTCTTTCGGCCATTTCTGGTACGCCAGCAAATCGCATAGGAGAAGTAATTGGCACGTTCTTGATCGTCAATGTAACCCAGTGCCTAACCGTGTTCGGCGTCCTGCGGATCTTCCGGGCGATGGGATATCGGATGGTCCGGTTTGCCCCAGCGAAACGATAGATGCAGGGCGCCGATAGGCCCGCTGTTCGCCGTCACAGCCGTCGGTAAGCGTCGCGTCGATGGCGGACATAATGGACCACGACTCGCCTCGTTTTGTGATCCACCTGGTAGACGATCCGATAGTTGCCGGCGCGGATGCGGTAGAGCCCCTCGGCGTCCGACAACTTGAGTGCGCCGGGCGGCAACGGACTGCTGCTAAGCGCCTCGATTCGGGCGAAAATGCGGGAACAATCCGCCCTAGGAATATGGCGAACGTCTCTTTCCACAGACGGTTGGAGGTGGACGCTATAGGAGGCCATCTTTGCGCAACCGCCGTTTCATCGCTTCCAAGCTAATGGGCTTTTCGTCTCGGCGCTCGGCCACGACGGCCAGATCGTGGAGATCTTCCATGAGCTTTTGATACTGCCGGGCTGATAGGATCACGCCCGTGCGCTTCCCTCGATTGTTGACAACGAACTGCTCTGTCGTCAGGCCCATCGGATGATCCCCTCACTTTTGGTGGTCACGTTACAAGTATAGTCCCGCCTGCCCCCGCTAGTCAACGACGGCCGGATCGGGCACAATGGTTCGATCTATGGCTCCGCCGCGCCCTGACAGTGGCGCCCGGCGACCAGCCTTTCTGCCAAGACAACACACACCTCCCAAAAGGATAAACACGATGGCTTCCACGATTGTTGACATTCGCGCCCGACAGATTCTCGATAGCCGCGGCAATCCGACCGTCGAGGTCGATGTCGATCTGGCCGACGGCTCGTTCGGCCGGGCGGCCGTGCCGAGCGGGGCGAGCACTGGCGTCCACGAGGCCCTCGAGCTTCGCGACGGCGACAAGACGCATTTCCTCGGCCGCGGCGTGCTGAAGGCCGTCGACAACGTGAACACGAAGCTGGCCGACGAGCTTTGCGGGCTGGACGCGCTCGATCAAGTCGCCCTCGACCACCGCATGATCGAGTTGGACGGGACCGAGAACAAGAAGGACCTGGGGGCCAATGCGATGTTGGGCGTGTCGCTGGCCGTGGCCAAGGCGGCGGCCAACTTCTGCGGCCTGCCGTTGTTCCGCTATCTGGGCGGCGTCGGCGCCCGAATCCTGCCCGCCCCGATGATGAACATCATCAACGGCGGCTCGCACGCCGACAACGCGGTCGACGTCCAAGAGTTCATGGTCATGCCGCTTGGCTTCGAGTGCTTCAGCGACGCCATCCGCTGCGGCTGCGAGGTCTTCCACAACCTGAAGAGCGTGCTGAAGTCGAAGAAGCTTTCGACGAACGTCGGCGACGAGGGCGGTTTCGCCCCGGACCTGTCGAGCAACTCCGCCGCGCTCGACGTGATCATCGAGGCCATCGGCAAGGCCGGCTACAAGCCGGGCGAGCAGGTGTTCATCGCCTTGGACCCGGCCGCCTCCGAGTTCTACGACGCCGACAAGAAGAAGTACACCGTTGACGGCAAGGAGATCGACTCGGCCGCGCTGGTCGAGATGTATGCCAAGTGGGTCGACAAGTACCCGATTTGCTCGATCGAAGACGGTTGTGCCGAGGACGATTGGGCCGGCTGGAAGATGCTCACCGAGCGAATCGGCGACAAGATCCAGTTGGTCGGCGACGACCTGTTCGTCACCAACGTGAAGCGGCTGCAACGCGGCATCGACGAGGGCGTGGCCAACAGCATCCTCATCAAGCTGAACCAGATCGGCACGCTGACCGAGACGATCGACGCGATCGAGTTGGCCCGGCGGAACGGCTACACGGCCGTCACGAGCCACCGCAGCGGCGAGACCGAGGACGCCACGATCGCCGACCTGGCCGTCGCGTTGGGCACCGGCCAGATCAAGACCGGCTCGGCCTCGCGGACCGACCGCATGGCGAAGTACAACCAACTGCTGCGGATCGAAGAGATCCTCGGCGAAGGCGCCGTCTACGGCGGCCCGTTGTTCCCGCGGAAGAAGTAAGCGAAAACTGAGTGCACCACGGAGACACCGGGAGCACGGAGAAACAAGTGAGAAAGGGTGATCTCACGCAAAGGCGCGAAGGCGCGAAGAGCGAGGCAGAGAAAAGAGAATAAGAGTAGGGTCGAGGAGATCGGCGCTCGCACCGGCTGCGGATGCGAGCGAAGGTGACTCGATATTCCTTCCTTATCCTTTCTCTGCGGCTCCGCGCCTCCGCGTGAGTCCCTGTTGGCTCCGTGTTTTCCGTGTCTCGTGGTGCGTTTCCTCTTTTCCTTCGACCGGATTGATCGTCCGATGACCGTCTTCATCGAAAGTCCCTGGCCGTGGCTGCTAATCGGCATCATCGCTGAGACCGTCTTGGCGATCCTATTGTCCCAGACTCGGCGTGGCGTGTTTCTTTGGGCCATGCTGGGCGTCGCCGCGTTCGTCGGCGCCGGGCTGATTGTCGAGCGGCTCGTGGTGACCGACCGCGAGGGCGTCGAGCAGACGCTCGATGCGGCCGTGGCCGCCGCCGAAGCGAACGACATCAACCGCCTGTTGCCGTGCATCTCGCCGTCGGCCGAGAGCGTCCGCAATCAGGCTCGCATGTTGCTCGCCCGCGTGGACGTCAAATCGGTCTGGGTCCGCCACTTGGAGATCAAGATCAAGCGGCTGACCAGCCCCAAGACGGCCGAAGCGCGATTTGTCGCCACCGGCCAAGGCAACGACCGCAAGGGCGAGGCCGCCTATGCGACGTACTCCGCGCCCGTGACGATGAAATTCCGGCTGGAGGGAGGCCGCTGGTTGGTGATCGGGTATAGTGTGGAAGGGATTGACCCATCGCGCCTCTGACCTCCGGCCGGCCATAAACCGGCCGCTCGCCGCTTCCACTCGGTTCCTCCATGAGACGAGCCCGAATCGTTGCCGTCCTGGCTGGCTTGGCCGTCTACTTCGCGGCGTTCTACGCCACCCGGCTGCCGGCGCTGCCAGGCGCGAACGACTCGGTGCGGCGGATCGATCTGCTCGGGCAAGTCGTGCTGCTGCCCGACCAATACCTGCTGTCGAGCTGGTTTGGCTCGCCGCCGCAGTTCACGATCATCGACCGGCTGCCGGTGCTGCTGATCGCCGGCGCGATTCTGGCCTGGGCCGGCGTCCTCGGCTGGCTGCTGCTGACGGCGTGCGGGCTTGCAAGACGTGCGAGCGACGATAGCGCAGAATCCGGTTCGCGTCCCTCGCTCGCGCTTCGGGCTAGTGAGGCCGCGCCGGATCGATTCACCCGCTTAGAGACCTTCGTCTTCAGCATGGGCGTGGGGCTCGCTACGCTCAGCACCTGGGTGCTGCTCGTCGGACTGTTGGGGCTGATGAGTCGGACATGGCTGTTCGTGACGCCCGCCACGCTGACGTTTCTTGCGGCCGGCTGGGTCCGCTTCGCTCGCCGCAACAGCCGGGAGCCAACGGCGCCCGGAAAGAGTCTTCAATCAAAGAGCGTGCGACGGGGCGCGACCGCCGGTCGCGGCTTTGTGGGAGACAATCGCTCCGACGGGCTTCTGTCGGCACGTTGGCTGTGGCTGGCCGTGCCGTTCGTCGTGGCAATTCTGCTGGCCGCCATGTTGCCGCCGTTCGACTTCGACGTTTGCGAATACCACATGCAGGCCCCGAAGGAGTTTTTCCAGCAAGGGCGGATCACGTTTCTGCCGCACAACGTCTACGCGAACATGCCGATGGGCACGGAGATGCTGAGCCTGCTGGCAATGGTCGTCGCCGGCGATTGGTGGCTCGGGGCGTTGGCCGGCAAAACGGTCCTCGCCGCGTTCACGCCGCTCTGCGCGGCGGGCTTGTATGCCGCGGGTCGGCGACTGTTCTCGCCGACGGCCGGCGTCGCCGCCGCGCTCGTCTACTTGTCGATTCCCTGGGTGGCGAGCACGTCGATGCCGCCCTGGGACGTGAACGTCTCTTCCTCGGGCCTGGTGGAAGGGGCCCTGGCGTGCTACTTGTTCTTGGCCGTTTACGCCATGCTCTTGCATCGTGCCGCACTAGCCCGAAGCGCCACCGAGAGGGTTGCGCCGGCGATTTTCACGCCCCCCAGGCGTCTGTTGCTCTTGGCCGGCTATCTGGCCGGCGCCACGGTGGCGGCCAAGTATCCGGCCGCGCTGTTCGTCCTGCTCCCGCTGGCCGCGTGGGTGTTCTTCGGGCGCTCCCGCGCGTCGAATCGCACGGGTGCAATCGAAAATAGCCGGGAGCTAACAGCTCCCAGCCCTTTCTGTTTGCGTCGGGGATTTCTGGGCGGCGGCAAACGACTCGGCGTCTTCCTGCTGGCGGCGGTGTTGGCCTGCGGGCTGTGGTTCGGCAAGAACTGGGCGCTGACGGGCAATCCGACGTATCCGCTGTTGTACGGCGCGTTCGGCGGGAAGACGTGGAACGCCGAGAAGGACGCCCGATGGAACCGCGTTCACCGGCCGCACGATTTCTCCGCCGCCGCGCTGGGCGGCGATGTCGCACGCGTTGCCGTGACGAGCCCCTGGCTCAGCCCCCTGGTCGTTCCGCTCGCGGTGTTGGCGATCTTCGCCGCGGCCCGCCGTTCGCGATGGAAAGGGGACAGTCCCATTTTCGCTGAGACGAAAATTGGGACAGTCCCCGGGCGGCTGGTCTGGCCGCTGTTGGGCTACGTCGTCTTCGTGCTGGCCGTTTGGTGGCTCCTGACGCACCGGATCGACCGCTTCTGGCTGCCGATTCTGCCGGTGCTGGCGCTCTTGGCCGGCGCGGGGGCGTGCTGGACCCGCGAGCGCTGGTGGCGATGGACCTTCCGCGGCCTGTTGTTGGTCTGCTTGGCGGCGAATTTTCTGGTGGCCACGGCCGGGCTCGGCAACGCCTGGTTCGTTCCAATCGAGCGCCTGCGGAACGATCCGAAGTGGGTGGATCCGTGGCATCGCTACTTCAACGCCCATGCCGACCGGGGCACGGTGCTCACGGTTGGCGACGCGGCGGTCTTTGATCTTCGCCCGCGGGCGTTCTACAGCACGTGCTTCGACGATTGCCTGTTCGAGCAGCTTGTCAAAGGCAAGACGCCCGACCAAATTCGCGACGCCTTCGCCGCCCGGCGGATCGCCTACGTTTACGTCAATTGGGGCGAGATCGAGCGGTATCGCAGTCCCGGAAACTACGGCTTCACCGACTTCGTTCAGCCGGCCGTGCTTGCCCGCTTGGTCGCCGACGGGATCCTCGCCCCGCTCCCGGCCGCAGACGACCGTCCCCCGGGCCGGGCGTACAGGGTTCTGGTGAACTCCGCGCGGAGCGGGCAGCCGGAATGGGGTGCCATGTCCCACGCTTGTCGTGGGCAGGTCGCACAGTAAACATGCTTGCTGTCTCGCTGCGCTCGCTTAGCAAGCATGGCACCCAGCCCAGCCGCCTAAAGGCGGAACTACGAACGACTTCGCAGTCCCCCTGGCAGATAGGCTTGGCGATAGGCGGTCGCGCTGTTAGACTGGCGGGGTCAGACAACAGGGAAAGCTAGCGTACCATGGGCAACGAACGACGGGTCGTCATTACGGGCATGGGTTTGGTCTCCCCGCTGGGCAACACGCCGGAGGCGCTTTGGGACGCGCTTTCGACCGGTCGGAGCGGCGTCGGGCCCCTGTCGCTCGATTCGCGACAGACGCTGCCCGTCCAGTTCGGCAGCGAAGCTCGGCAGTTCACCGGCCACATCGACGACTTCGGCCCGATGGAGAAGGACCAGAAGAAGTCGGTCCGCAAGGGGCTCAAGATGATGTGCCGCGAGTGCCAGATGGGCGTCGCGGCCGCGTTGCTGGCCCTTGGGAACGCCGGGCTGAAGCCGGGCGGCGCCGATCCCGAGCGGAGCGGCATCCTCTTTGGCGTCGACTACATGCTCTCGGTCCCGGAAGACTTTTCGGAAGGGATGGTCCGCTGCCGTGACGAGGCCGAGGGCTTCCAGTTCTCTCGTTGGGGCGTCGAGGGTCTGCCGAAAATGGAGCCCCTCTGGTTGCTCAAGTATCTGCCCAACATGCCGGCCAGCCATCTGGCCATCTATTGCGATTTCCGCGGGCCGAACAACTCGCTGACGATGCGCGAGGCGGCGGCCGGCGCGGCCGTCGGCGAAGCCCGGGAAATCATCCGCCGCGGCGACGCTGACTTGATGGTCGTGGGCGGAACCGGCACGCGGCTTCATCCGATGAAGATGGGCCACGCCATCGGCCAAGAGCAGTTGGCCCTCGGCGACGGCGATCCCACCGCGATGAGCCGGCCTTTCGACCGCGACCGCAACGGCATGGTCCTCGGCGAAGGGGCCGGAGCGATTGTGATTGAGGAGCTTCAGGCCGCGCAGAAGCGGGGCGCGACGATCCTCGGCGAAGTGCTGGCCGCTGCGACCAGTTGCGTGGCCGAGCGGCGGTTGCTCGCGCGGCGAGATCGAGCGTTGCAGAACGTGCTCGAAGCAGTCCTCCGGTCCGCGGACGTGAGTCCCGGTTCGGTCGGGCACGTCCATGCCCACGGCCTGAGCACACGGACTTGCGACGCAGACGAATCGCGTGCCATTCAGGCCGTTTTTGGCAAGCGAAGCACGCCGGCGCCGGTGGTGGCCGCCAAGAGCCATTTCGGCAACCTGGGCGCCGGCAGCGGGATGATCGAGCTGGTGGCCAGTGTGCTGGCGTTGCGCCACGGCCGGCTCTTTCCCGTGTTGAACTACGCGACGCCCGACCCCGAGTGTCCGGTGGCCGTGGTCCGCGATGGCGACGTCCCGGCGGGCGACAGCTTCGTCAAGCTGAGCGTCACGCCGCAGGCGCAGGCTTCCGCCGTGCTGGTGCGCCGCTGGCAGTAGCGAGGCGCCGCGAGCCGGAAGGTGCAAAGCCGATAAAGCCGCGACCGCTGGTCGCGCTGGGTGCCATGCTTGCTAAGCGAGCGCAGCGAGACAGCAAGCATGTTTGCTGTCCAACCATGCCCACGACAAGCGTGGGACATGGCACCCGATTCACCTGATTTGCCCAGCATACATACGCCGTTGCCGCGCAGACTGTCGTGAGGGATAATGGCGGCATGAACGCTTCACGATCAATAACGGTTTTCGGCGTCGTCGCGACGGTGCTGCTGACGCCTCTCGCGGCGCTCGCCGCAAACAAGCCGGAGTCGGTCTATCGGCAGGCCGGCCGCGCGATTCGTCAGGGCGACTTCGATGGGGCAATCCGGCAGCTTGACGAGGTGATTCGCTCGTCGCCGAGCGAGGCCAAGTTCCGCGGGCTCCGCGGCGTGGCCTGGGTTCGCAAAGGGGATTGCCCCCGCGGCATCGCCGACCTGCAGGCGGCGATCGAACTGAACCCGAGCGATGCGGGCGCCGGGCGTCCGAAGGCGGCCGCGGCCCTTTCGGCCGAATCGCTTCGCCACGGCCAAGAGCAGGTCCGTCGGATGCTTCGCGACCGGCCGGCGATGGCTCAATATTCGCAGGCGGCGGCGTTTGTCCGCGATTGGGCGGCGCGGAAATTCGCCGGCGAGGACTTCGGCGACCTGATCGATTGGGACCCCTCGCCGCCGCTCCACTCCGATGCCGAGCATCTGGCCGCGGCGGGCAATGACCACGCCGCCATCCTGGTCGAGGAGAACTACACCTCCGGGCCGAACGAGGGAAAGCCGCGGTCGTTCGAGGAGCTTTGGGCCGGCGCGATCTATGAGCTTTACAACGTCAGCTACTCGCGAGAATACGTCCGACTGAACGACGAGGCCGACCAGGGAAAGATCTCGAAGGAAGCGTTTGTCGGTGGGATCCTGAAGAGCGAACTGCTGGCCGCCCAGCGGACGCGAGCGTTTTACGTCCGGGTGTTTCTCCCTTGGGCGGCAAAGCAGAAGCTGGCGACGAATCCCGCCCACTGGTTCTGCGATTGGTGGGACAGCACGGAAAACCTGTTGGCCAGCTTCCCCGATAAGTCGCTGTATCCATGGCATCCCTATGGGCGAACGTACGACTGGATGGCGGTCCATCGCCACTTCCACGCCGGCAAGTTCGAGGATGCCTTGAAGGTGCTCAAGGAGATGCGGACCGAAAACGGCGGCGAGGACGACGAATCGGTCGTCTGCTTTTGGGCCGGGCGTTGTTTGGCCAAGCTGGGCAAGCCGTCGGACGCCGTGACGGCCTTCAGCGACGCCATCCGCGTGGACCCCGAAAACGCCGCCGCCTACCGCGCCCGCGCCGAGCAGTATCAAAAACTCGGCGAGAAGGGAAAAGCCGAGGCCGACTCGGCCAAGGCGAAGGAACTGGAATCACAGTAATTCCTACGTTTCCGTGCGGACGCGTCCCGAGGGACATAAAATGGAACCACAGATAGACACCGATGAACACGGATTGAGTCCAAGGGACTTCTGACGAGTCCGGACCGATGGATGCCATCTGTGCCCATCCGTGGTTCTTTTGCAGAGAATCTTACGCAGTGGCGGTCGGAAGGACCGACTCGCGCGGGGTTTCGCCGGGCGGAATTGATCTGGACATCGGGGGGTGATTTTGCGAGACTCCGCGTCCCCTTCCGGTTCTTTTCCGAGGTCTCGACATGTGTCGTCCGTTGCAAGGTTGCCGCGGCTTCGTTCAAGCCTGCGTTTGGTGCCTGGCGGCAAGCCTGGCCGTGGGGCTTGCTGGCTGCAAGGAATGGTGGCCGCGCGACGAAGGTCTCCGCGATAATGGCCTTGCGAAGAGCGCGCGGCAAGCCCGAGGCGAGAAGAGCGAGAAGAAGGACGACAAGAACGTCGAGTTTTGGGGCTGGAGCTCGAAGAGCCGGCAGGTCGAGCGAGATCTGGCCGGCGAATAGTTTCCGTTTCTGAACGGCCGTGTGGCGCCCTTGCGGCCCAAGGCATGCGGCATGGGCTGGCTTGCCCTGATGTGGCGATTCTCCGAACCATGGTCACCACCTGCCCACAGTGTGAAAAGCCCGTTTCCGTGCCCGATGGCGCGGCGCCGAACGTCGCGGTTCGCTGTCCGCTGTGCCATGCAGAGTACCCGCTAAGCGAGGCCTTGGCCTTGCTTCCGCCGGAGTTGATCGTTCTGCCCAGCGGCCGCGTGGAACCGGAAGTCGCGGCCGAGTCGCCCGTGGTCCCGGAGGCGGATGTCGCGGAGAACCACAACGAGGCAGCCGCGATGGCCGAGTCGCTTCCACCCGCGGCGGCGCGGTTCCGCAGCCGGCGGCACAAGTCGGGACTCCAGACGCTGATCGAAGTGATTGTCGGCGGCGCGGCCGGCATTATCGTGGCGTACTACGGTCTGGCCCTGTTCTATCGGGCGGACTTTCATCGGCTGGGGCTGCCGGACCTTCCGCTGCCGTTCATGTCGCAGATCACCGGCGCACCCGGTCCGGACGTGAAACGCGGCGCCGAGAAGGAAAGGCCCGGCCGGCAAACCTCAGCGACGCAACGCCCGCGTGGCTTGGAAAAGACGACTTGGTGGTGCGCAACTCGGTGGCACGCCCTGAAAGGGCGTGGTAGATCGGCCGATTGCGGTACAACGCCCGCCTCGCCCTTACAGGGCGTGCCATTCCGTTCGGCAGCTCAATTCTTAACTCGCCCCGGCGACCTTCACCCGGTCGCCCTGGAAACGCCGAAAAGTGGCTTTCCGTCGCCCGACGGGCTTGGCCGATGCTTTCGCGTCTTGGGCACGTGCGGCGTCGGCGGGGCGCTGCGGAGCGGATCCGCCGCGCCGTCCAGCGGCGAGCCGGCCTTCGTCTCGCGCAGTCTCTCTCCGATCTTCTCGACGTAGTCCTGCGACAGCTCGAAGCCAAGCCATCGCCGGCCGAGCTTCTTGGCCACCGCCAGCGTCGTGCCGCTCCCACCGAACGGGTCGAGCACGATCTCGTCGGGATTCGACGAGCAGCGAATGATCCGCCCGAGAAGTTGCTCTGGCATCTGGCAGCCGTGGAAGCCCTCCCGCTCCTTGAACGTTCCGGCCACCCGCGAGAAGAACCAAACGTCGTGGTCGGGCGTGAAGCTGTCGGGTGCGT
>JBDKUC010000218.1:0-2286 GCA_039679885.1 Thermoguttaceae bacterium
CAAACGGCACAGGGCCTCGCGGATCTCGCCAGCCAACTGGGTCAGCTCGGCATGAGAGAGCCGCTTCAAGTCAGCGGGAGAACGGATCGTCGAGAGCAAGTTGTCCATCAGCGATTCCTTTCAAGGACATACCGGGCCAACGCTCGCAAGGGGTCGGCCGCATCGCCGAAGAGGCCGAGGGCTTCCACGGCCGCGGCAGTCAGTTCTTGGGCTCGCCGGACGCTTTCGTCAACGCCCAAAAAGCCTGGAAATGTGAGCTTTCCTTGCTCGGCGTCCTTGCCCACGCGCTTTCCCATTGCCGCCGCGGTGCTTCGCACGTCGAGCAGATCGTCGGTGATTTGGAACACGAGGCCGACATGCTCGCCATACGCATTCAGCGCGGCCAATTGTTCGTCCGTGGCCCCGGCCACAATCCCTCCGAGCCGCAAGGAGACGCGGATCATCGCCCCGGTTTTGCGGGCGTGAATGGACTCCAAACGGGCCAAACTCGAAGCCCTAAGTCCGAAATCCGAATTCGAATTTCGGAATTCGGATTTAGGGCTTCCTCCTTCCGCCTTCCATCTTCCCCCTTCGCTCTCAAGGTCGTCGATCTGCCCGCCGACCATATTGCACGCCCCGGCCGCTTGGGCCAGTGCGGCACAACAGGCCGCAGCGGCGGCCGGCGGCTGAATCTCTCGGCTGAGAACCTCGAAGGCGAGCGTCAGCAGGGCGTCGCCGGCCAGAATGGCGGTCGCCTCGTCAAACGCCTTGTGGCAGGTCGGCCGGCCGCGACGCAGATCATCGTTGTCCAGCGCCGGCAGGTCGTCGTGAATCAGCGAATAGGCGTGGACCATCTCGACGGCGCACGCGGCCGGCATCGCCGCTTCCATTTGGCCGCCGCATGCCTGGGTGGCAAAGAGCGCCAAGAGCGGCCGAATCCGCTTGCCGGGCGCCAAGAGGCTGTGCCGCATCGCCTCGCGCAGCCGAACGGGGCAGCCTTCGCCCAGCGACGTCCGGGCGTCGAGAGCGGCGTCGACCTGCGGGCCCAGTGACCGGGCAAGAGCGGTAAACGAAGAGGCGGAATCTCCGAGCACAGCTTGATCGTTCATGCTCCCATCAGTTTACGGCGATGGATCGCCGTAGTCTATCCCCACTGCCCCCACGCTATGGCTGCTAAAGGAACAAGTTGTCAGATTAGGGTGGCACGCCCTGAAAGGGCGTGGCGCGTCTTGTGCGGCAGTTTGCCGATCTTCCACGCCCTTTCAGGGCGTGCCACCCAACGAAATGCCATCAACTTATTCTTGGGTGGACCCTAAGGTTGCTCCTTGACGCCACCATTCTGTGTCGTCCGGCGACGACCGCGGCGATTGCCGGGCTCCGGGCAGTCGATCGTGGCCGTATCGTCCAGCGGTCGGGTGATGGGGTTGCCCTCGGCGTCGACGCCGCTTAAGAGCTCGATCCGCCGCTCGGCCCGCTGCAACAGTTCGTAAGACTGCCGAAGCAGCGTGACACCTTCCTCGTACCGCTCGAGCGATTCGTTGAGCCCGATGTTGCCTTCTTCCAACGAATGGACGATCGCTTCGAGCCGTTGGAGAGCATGCTCGAAAGTGATTGGCGTCGGTTCGTCTTGCGGGATGTCCTGGGGCATATGAGGGTTCGGGATTCGGGGTTCGGGGTTCGGGATTCGGGGCTCGGGGCTCGGCTCTGGCCCCAAGACCCAAGACCTAAGACCTAAGACCTACTCCCACTCGATTGTCGCCGGCGGCTTGCTGCTGATGTCGTAGACGACTCGGTTGACCCCCTTCACTTCGTTGATGATTCGGGTTGAGATCCGAGCGAGCAAGTCGTACGGCAGATGGCTCCAATCGGCCGTCATGAAGTCTTCCGTGTTGATCGAGCGAACCGCCACGACGTTGGCGTAGGTCCGGGCGTCGCCCATCACGCCGACCGATTGCACTGGCAGCAGGACGGCGAACGCCTGCGACGTCTTGCGATACAGGCCCGCCTGCTTGATCTCGCCAACGACGATCGCGTCCGCCTCGCGGAGCACGTCGAGCCGCTTGCGGGTCACTTCGCCCACGCAGCGGACGGCCAATCCCGGGCCGGGGAACGGGTGACGCCAAACGATGTCGTCCGGCAGCCCGAGCTGCTCGCCCAATGCGCGGACTTCGTCCTTGAACAAGTCGCGCAGCGGCTCGATCAACTCGAAGGCCAAGTCCTCGGGCAGCCCGCCGACGTTGTGGTGAAGCTTGATCGTGGCCGCGGGTCCATCAGGCGAGCCGCCGCTCTCGATCACGTCCGGATAGA
>JBDKUC010000072.1:0-2121 GCA_039679885.1 Thermoguttaceae bacterium
CGTTGCTGCTGCGCCGACAACAGCGAGCGTCACCGCTCTCGCCGCCTGACAAACGTCTTCTTTCCGCTGCCCTCGCCGGCGTCAGCATGGCCAGCTACAATGGCATTCGTCGTGCCGAACACACGTGCGCCCGTCCCCTTTATCTCTCCTCTGAGACGTGACACGGTCTGTCAGTGTACCCCCCGCATCAGTACCCGCCCGCGGGGGTTGAAAATAGCCTCACATTTGCTACGCTGGAATCCATCTTTCTCATCGGCAGGATGCCAAGCGTGGGGCGGGAGCAGCCCGGAGTTCCAGTTCCGGCCGTTCTTTCGCAGTGGTCAAACGCTGCATTGATTCACTTCCTTGGAGGCACCTGCCATGTTGCGTCGCGTTCTGTTTGTCGCTTTGTGGGCGTCGCTCTTTGGGCTAACGTCACGGGCCGTTGCAGACAACGCCTCGGCCGTGCCGGTTTGGGCGATGCAGGGTGGTGATCCGGGGCACACCAATCAGTCATCATTGCTCGCACCGCAGACCGACATCCACAAGCTTTGGAAGGTCGATCTCGGCGCGGACTCCTTTTGCCAACCAGTCATCGGCGCCACGGGAACCATCTATGTGACCAACGACCTGGGACAATTGATCGCCGTCAGCCCGCAGGGACAGAAGCTCTGGACGTTCTCGGGCGCGAGCATCAAGGCTTCGCCCCCCACCATCGGCAATGATGGCACGATCTACTTTGGATCCGGCGACTATGTGTCCGAAGGGAACAATGCCTACGTTTACGCTGTGAATCCGGATGGTACTCAACGCTGGCGGGCGAACACAGGAAGCTCGCACCCATACAGCCCGCTCATCGATCTCCAAGGGCGAATTCATGTCACAACCTGGACGCAAAGTGGGACCGGCTCTTACTACTGCCTAAATCCCGATGGCAGCCGAGCTTGGTCAGGCCAAGGCATCGGATCACCGGCTCTCCTGCCGAATGGAAGCACCGTAGTGCAGATGAGGACCGGGTTTCGGTGCTACAACTCCAGCGGCACCGCGGTGTGGACAGCCGTTTTCGGTTACAGCCTTGATGCTCCAATCGTCGCGGGCAACGGAGATCTATACGCAGCTTGCTACGACGCCACGGCCTGGAAGATCGATCCGGCCACCGGAGCCAAGCTCCAAACGATCAACACCGGTTTGAACGCTGTCGCAAACCTCTCCATCGACGATGACTCGCACCGCCTTTACTTGTCGGATGACACCTACCTGAGGAGTTTTGATCTCAGCGGAAATTTGCAGTGGAGTTACTCGGGAACGGGCGGCCGCTCGGGACCCGCTCTGATCGACGCCGCGGGGAACCTCCTCTCCGCTCAGGGTCAGTTGGGTAATGGCATCGACTACATTTCTTCATCAGGAAGCCTGCTGTGGCACTTCGCGGCGGACGAGCCGGCCCATCATTTCGGCACGCCCACGCTGGGCACCGGAGGTGTCGTCTATGCCACCAATTGGACATACAACGGCAGTTCGGGTTATCTCTATGCGGTCGTCCCTGAGCCCTCCACCCTCGCCCTGCTCGGAATCGGCGCCCTCGGCCTGTTCGGCTACTGCTGCCAACGTCGAAAAGTCTCTCCGCGACTGGTGACTTGTTTCGCCGCGGTCGTCGTCGCCCTATCCGTTGCCTTCGCTCAGGCGGCCGACGTGTTCAACATGGGTACCGGGCAGACGAGCCTTTTGACGGTGCCGGTGGGCGACGCGGGCAACGTGGCGGACACGGCCCCCCAAGGCGCGGTCCGCTACGGCGCGGTCGGCTACAAGTACGACATCGGCAAATACGACGTGACCAACGCCCAGTATTGCGAGTTTCTCAACGCCAAGGCGTCCGCCAGCGATCCCTACGGCCTGTGGAGCAGCCGCATGGCGAGCGATGCGTGCGGCGGTATTACATGCTCGGGCAGCGGACCTTACACATACGCCGTGAAGCCTGGGCAAGGTAGCCAGCCAGTGGTCTTCGCGAGTTGGTACGACACACTCCGGTTTGCGAACTGGCTCACGAACGGCCAAGGCAGTGGCAGCACGGAGAGCGGCGCCTACGCCATCAGCGGCAGTGGGCCCTACTGGACGGTGGCGGTGCCGAGTGCCGCGCAGCGGGCG
>JBDKUC010000138.1:0-3200 GCA_039679885.1 Thermoguttaceae bacterium
AGTGGGCAGTCGGCAGTGGGCAGTCGGCAGTGGGCAGTCGGCAGTGTTCAGGTCAGCCATTGGGTTCGCAAGGGGACTTTCAGCGCGTCCAGGAGCGTCTCGAGCGCGGGCTCGACTTGCCCTTGGAACGCCCAGGCCACGGCCCCAAGGCTCAGGGCCAAGGCGGCGAAGGCCAGCATGGCGTTGACGCCGAAGCCGAGCGAGAGGAAGTTCAGTTGCGGCAGCGTGCGGCCGACCAAACCCATCGTCAACGTGGCGACGAGCAGCGAGGCGAGCACGGGCGCGGCCGCGCGGACGCCGAGCGAAAAGCTCTGGCTCACCAGCGTCATGAGGCTGTCGCACAGCGGGCGCGGCAGCACGCCGCTGCCCGGCGGGATCGCCCGAAACGTCTCCAGCAGGCCGGCCATCACCGCGCGGTGGCCGCCAATGCAGAGGAAGACGCACGCGGCCAGCAGGAACAAGAGACGGGAGAGCTGCGGGACGTTCTCGTCGAGGTTCGGATCGAAAGCCTCGGCAAGCCCCAGCCCGCTCAACCGGCCGATCAGTTCGCCGGCCAGCGTCATGCCGTGCAGCAGGACGAGCAACCCAAGGCCAAGGCATGCTCCGACGAGGGCGTCGACGCCCAGCAGCACGAGATAGCCCGGCAGCCCATCGAAGGTAGGGACGCTTCCATCCCATTGGGACGGCGCGATCAGGAGCGTCAGCCCGGCCGCCAGCAGCCCACGGACTTGCAGTGGCACGGCGCTGCCGCCGTAGATCGGCGCGACGAGCACCAATCCCGTCACGCGGGCGAAAACCAGCGGCAGGATGATGAACCCGTTGATCTCCATGCTCGAAGAACGAAAACCCGAAGCCCGAAATCCGAAATCCCAAGACCCAAGACCCAAGACCCAAGACCTTCGCCCCTAAAACCGTCCCGGGATCCCCGCGATCAGTTCGCTGGTGTAATGCACCATCTGGCCGATCAGCCAAGGCAGCGTCACGCTCAACACCAGGAGCATGGCGACGAGCTTGGGCACGAAGGCCACGCTCTGTTCCTGCACCTGCGTGACCGCTTGCAGCAGGCCGATCACCAGACCGACGATCATGCCGGCCAACAACACCGGCGAGCCGATCAACAGCATCGTCCAGAGGGCATGGCGTCCCAGGTCAATCGCGTCTTGTACGTCCATCTAGTGCAGTGTCTCAGCCTGTTGGGGATTTGTGGGTGCCATGCTTGCTAAGCGACCGCAGCGAGACAGCAAGCATGTTTGTCGTCGAATCATGCCCACGCAAGCGTGGGACATGGCGCCCATTCGTCCTGAATTATGCAACGTACAGACCGTCATTTATGAGGCCATTCGCTAGGTAAACGCCTGGAAGCTCTGCATCAGCATTCCGACGACGAGATGCCAGCCGTCGACCAAGACGAACAGCAGCAGTTTCAAGGGCAGCGAGACCAGTCCGGGCGGGACCATCAGCATGCCCATCGAAGCCATCACGCTGGCCACGACCATGTCGAGAATCACAAAGGGCAGATAGATCTGGAAGCCGATCAAAAACGCCGTTTTCAGCTCGCTGAGCATGAAGGCCGGCACCAGGGCCTGAAGCGGCACGTCGTCGTAGCTCTTCGGCCGCGCGTGCTTCGGCATGTAGCTCATCATCAGCCACACGTCTTCCGTGTTGCGCGTTCTCTCGATCTGCATGCTCATGAAACGGCGGATCGGCATGACGCCGGCGTTCCATGCCTGCTCGTTGCTCATCTGGTGTTGGGTGTAGGGCACGACCGCGTCGTCGTAGACCTGCTTCCAGACGGGCGTCATCACGAGCAGCGTGAGAAAGAGCGAAAGCGCGGTGATGACTTGCGTCGGCGGAAGGTTTTGCGCCCCGATGGCCTGACGCAACAGGCTCAGCACCACGACGATCCGGATGAAGCAGGTCGTCATCAGCAGCGCGGCCGGGGCCAGGCTCACCACGGTCAGCAGCAGCATGACCTGGAGCGACGAGCTGAGACCCTCGGGACTTGTCCAGGCCTTCGGACCGCCGGCCAGCGTGTCGCTGAGCCCGACCGACACCGGCCGATTGGACGGCTGGCTGGACGGTTGCTGCGCGGCCGCAGGGGCCACCAGTCCCAGGCAGGCCGCGACCAAGAGCAGCCAGACCGCGGCGCGGCGGTTGCACGCTGTTCGAGTGGCGGCCGATGGTTTCGATCTTCGCGTCAACTCGCACGGGACGAGGCCCGTGCGCGACGGCGCGTCGGTCACGCAGGATTGATCCTTGATGGGCTTACGCATCGCCGACCTCCTGCGGACGTGCGTCTCCGCCTGCCGACTGGCCACATCTTACGCCGCAGACGCCGAGCAATCGCTCGACCTCCGCGGGATCGGTGATCTCGGTCAGGGTTTCTGCGCCAGCCGCGGTCACACAAACCAACAGCAGCTTGTTGCCACAGCGAACCAACTGCGCCTGATGGCGATAGGCCAACGGCGCCCGGCCAAGGACCGCGAACGCCTCTTGCGGCAGCGGTGCGCGGGCCTGCGGCATCGACCGCCGATAGAGCCATGCGCCGAGGAAGAAGACGCCAAGGACGACGGCTAGGCTGACGACCGTCGTCACGGCGGACGATCCCGTCGATGCTTTTTCCGCCCCATCGCGGGCCTTGGCGCTCGGCGGCGTCAGGGCCAGCGAGGATGGCCGTTCCGTCGCCGTAGTCGCGGCCGGATGGCCCGACGGCGCAGCCAAGACGCCGACGGGATCGGCCCCGAAGAGAATCAACGCGGCGGCAATCGTCCAACCAGCTAAACGCATCATTCGCTCCCCATCAGTTCCACCACGCGGGCGGCAATCTTTCCATCGACGACCAACAACTCCCCGCGGGCAATTCGCCGGCCGTCGACGATCAGGTCGATCGGCTCGCCGGCCAACCGGTCGAGCGGAATGACCGTCCCGCTTCGCAGTCGCCGGGCTTCGACCGCCGCGAGCCGCGTTGCGCCGAGATGAATCCGAAGATCGCGCTGCTCGGCGGCGATCGGCGCGGACTCTGGCGCCGCGGAATGCCGTGGAGCGAACTCACAAAGCGGGAACGCGGCCGCGTGAGGCGTTCCTGTGGCAAAGCTTACCGTTTGTGTATCCATCACCATCGTTCCCCCGGGGTGTCATCACGTCCGCGCGACGTCGGCGTGCGCGAATCCATGCGCGAATCCTGGTGCAAAATGCGAGGA
>JBDKUC010000311.1:0-9380 GCA_039679885.1 Thermoguttaceae bacterium
GACCCACCCTACATCCCAGGTTTCGGCTTGCGCGATCTGCGTGACGACGGGCGTCTTCCGCGCGAACGCCGACGTCGAAGGCTGACGCGACGAGCCTATCGCAGCCAACCGGAAATGACCGTCTGGCTCGCCGGCCCGAGTGCGACACGGACTGCGCGGGCACACGTCCGTTTGCATCGGTGGTCTTCTTCTCGCGCATCCACGCGCCGCGCGTTTCGCCACTTTTCTCAATCGTTAGAGCTGTACCCCCGCGCGACGGTCGCCGACGGTTCTCGCGTCGGCGATCGCATCAACCACTTGACAGAAAACCCGGGCATGATATGAAGGGAGCGTGCCGTCGGCGGTCTTTGGACTGTTTCGATGGTCACGACCTCGGGTCAACGACAGTTTGGGCCTCCTTGGCGGAGGCCGATTCGGCGCTGGGAGTCGTTGCCTCGGGGTTTTTTCTGCGCGCTTTTCCATGTTATAATGCGCCCTCGACACGCAACGCGGAGCAGGTTGACAAGCTGCTCCTGGATCACCGAGGGTCAGCCGCCATGAAAGTCGTTCACAGCGATCAACTCGAAGCCGCGCCGGTCAGCGCCGACGGGGCGGTCGATTGCCGGATGTGCTGCTTGATCGGCCCGGATGACGCCGCGCCGAGCTTCTCGATGCGGCGGTTCGAGCTTGCGCCCGGCGGGCACACGGCCAAACACACGCACGGCCACGAGCATGAGGTGTATGTGCTCGAAGGGACGGGCGCGGTCTCTGACGGAAATCAGGACTATCCGCTTCGGCCGGGCATGGCGGTCTACGTGGCCCCAAACGAGCTGCACCAGTTCCGCAACACCGGCTCGGCGCCGCTCCGGTTTCTCTGCATGATCCCGCATCCCTTGCGCGGCATGCGCGATGTCTGCGTCGCCGCGTGCAGTTGCAACGGCTAGATTCGTAGGGTGCGTGGCACGCACGCGTAATCCGGAACGAAGGAGGGATAGCCCGTGGCGCGATGCCCCCGATGCAAGGCCGTTTTCCCCGATGATCGCCTGGGGCCACCGAACATTCTCCTTCGCGTCGTGGCGTGGCCGGTGTTCCTTCTGGTCATGCGATCGTATCGCGCTCGCAATGAGACTGTGGCTAGCTATTGCCCGCGATGTCGAAGATCAGTCTCGTTTGCATTGTTCTTTGTCGTTTTCTGCGTGGCGCTGTTTGCAATCGCGATGCTAATGGAGCACTTTGGAATCACTCTTGCCAGCGTCCTTCAGCGGCTCGGGCTGATTTGAGTCGCTTTCTCGGTAACCTGTAGGGTACGTGCTTGCACGCACGCGTGATAGCCGCCGCGACCGCATCCTCCGCCTGCGTGCAAGCACGCATCCTACGATCGGAGACTCCCCCATGCCCACTGCCGCCTCAGCCCGAAAGACATACGAGGGCTGGGACGGTCGTTGCGCCTGTTATGCCAAAACATAACCTACTGGAGACATTCCCATGCCGACCGACCCCGCCTCAGAAATCGCCCGGCTTCGCGAGGAAATCCGCTACCACGACCGAAAGTACTACATCGAGGCGTCGCCGGAGATCTCGGATCTCGAGTATGACCGGTTGATGGACCGGCTCAAGAGGCTGGAGGCGGAGCACCCGGAGTTGGCCGCGCCGGACAGCCCGACGCGGCGAATCGGCGACCAACCCGTCGAAGGGCTCCGGCCGTTCGAGCATCGCGTGCCGATGCTTTCGATCGAGAACACCTACAATCTCGACGAGTTAAAGGCGTACGGCGACCGCGTGGCCAAGCTGCTGCCAGGCGAGAAGGTCGAGTGGGTGGTCGAGCTGAAGGTCGACGGCGTGGCCGTTTCGCTGATCTACGAGGACGGCGTTCTGACGCACGGTGTCACCCGCGGCAACGGCCGCGTCGGCGACGACATTACGCACAACGTCCGCACGATCAGGGACATCCCGCTGCGGCTCGCCACATCCGGTCCCCTCTCCCAAAGGGAGAGGGGAGAAACCGGCCTGCCCCTCTCCCAAAGGGAGAGGGGAGATGGCGTTCCGCCGCTTCTGGAAGTCCGCGGCGAAATCTACATGACCAACAGCGACCTGGTGCGGTTCAATGAGCTTCAAGAGGAGAAGATCAAGCGGGGGCAGCGGGCCGAAATCTTGAAGAACACCCGGAACGCCGTGGCCGGCAGCGTCCGCCAGCTCGATCCGCGAGTGTGCGCCGAGCGGCGGCTGCGATTCTTCTGCCACAGTGCGGGCGACACGCGCGGCCTCCGGGCGAAGACCCACATGGAGTTCCTCGACGAGCTGCGCGGCTACGGCCTGGCTGCGACGCCTTACGTCGAGCGCTTCCCGTCGTTCGCCGCCGCGGTCGAGCATTGCGAAGAGTTGATCGAGCGGCTGCACGAACTGGATTTCGAGATCGATGGGCTGGTGCTGAAGGTGAACCGCTTCGACCAGCGGGAGCGGCTTGGCAGCACCTCGAAAAGCCCTCGTTGGGTCATCGCCTACAAGTTCGAGAAGTACGAGGCCACGACGCGACTGAACGACATTCGCGTGCAGGTCGGCAAGACCGGAGCGATTACGCCGGTGGCCGATCTCGAGCCGGTCGAGCTGGCCGGCACGACCGTGAGCCGCGCCAGTCTGCACAACGCCGACGAAATCGAGCGGAAAGACGTGCGGATCGGCGACACGGTCGTGGTCGAAAAGGCCGGCAAGATCATCCCGCACATCGTCCGTGTCGAGAAGCATCTCCGCATCGAGCAGGCGAAGGACCTGCCGAAGTTCGAGTTCCCGAAGCAGTGTCCCGAGTGCGGAACGAAGCTCGTCAAGGATGAAGGGGGCGTTTACATCCGCTGCCCGAACGTCGAGTGTCCCGCCCAACTCAAGGAGCGAATCCGCTACTTCGCCAGCCGGAACGCGATGGACATCGAGGGGCTGGGAGACAAGCTCGTCGATCAATTGGTCAATGACAAGCTGGTGCGCAGCGTTGGCGATCTTTATCGGCTGGAACAGCGGCAAGATCGGCTGCTGAACTTGGAGCGGATGGGCCGCCGGTCGATGGACAACCTGCTCGAAGGGATCGAGGCGAGCAAGACGCGCGGGCTGGCCCGGCTGCTCAACGCCCTGACGATTCGGCATGTCGGCGCCCGGGTGGCCGCCGTGCTGGCTGAGCGGTTTGGCACGATCGACGCGCTGATGGCCGCGAGCGTTGACGAGCTGAGCGATACCAACGAAATCGGGCCGATCATCGCGCAGAGCGTTTACGACTTCCTGCACAGCCCGTTCGGCCAGCAGACGATCGCCGACCTGAAGAGCGTTGGCGTGAAGACGGAGTCGCTTGCACGCCGCGGCGGCGCTCGGCCGTTGGAGGGCAAGACGCTGGTCGTCACCGGCTCGCTCCAGAAATACAGCCGCGACGAAATTGAGGAGCTCATCACCCGACACGGCGGCCACGCCGCGTCGAGCGTCTCGACGAACACTGACTACCTGGTCGCCGGCGAGAAAGCCGGCAGCAAGCTTGCCAAGGCCCAGCAACTTGGCGTGAAGGTGATTACGGAGGAGGAGTTCGACGAACTGCTGCGTGGCTGACGCCGTAGAGCGAGGTCACTCGGCCAGCATCTGGAGAGAGTCGTCCTTGCCAATGCATGTGTCAAGCGAGGCGAGCGTGCCCGCATGTGCATGGTATGATATAATGGCTCATGGCAGGGCGTGCAAAGGAGCGGAAGGCTATGATGACCGCGAGGGAAATGCTCGAACAAGTCCTGGTAAAACTTCCCGAGGATCGGCTGAGCGAGGTGCTTGACTTCGTCAGATTCGTCAGCGGGCAGGAAGAACGCGAAGCGTGGCGGCAGTCAGGCCGAGCGCAACTGGCGCGGGCCTACGGCGACGATGAGCCGGAATACACCGAGGCAGACCTCAAGCCTGAGTTGAACCGATGAAGCCCGGCGACGTGGTGCTGATCCGTTTGCCGCAGGCGTCGGGCGGACCACTGAAGCTGCGTCCCGCTCTGGTCCTGGCGGAGTTGCCGGGACCGTTTCAGAGCTTGTTGATCAGCGGCATCAGCACGCGACTGCGAGATCTTCAGCCGGATTGGGACGAATCAATTGGCCCGGGCGACGCCGACTACGCTGCGTCTGGACTGCACGAGCAATCCGCGATACGCCTGAGTTATCTTTACGCCGCCGACCTGCATGAGATTTCCGGCGTCATCGGGCGGATCGATGCATCACGTCTGCAACGACTGCGCGCCCGGTTGGCTCGCGCCGTTTCTTGACTGGTCGTGAATGACTCCTGACGCCTACCTGGCCGCGCTGGCTATCGAATCCGGTTGTGAGTGGATCAGCGCCGATCGCGGCTTCGCCCGATATCCGGGGCTCCGCTGGCGGCATCCGCTCGATTGACGCCGGTTGTGGGCGAGCCTTGCTGCCACGCCGCCACGCGAGGAACGCCGGCCGCGGGCGATGAATTGGTCGCTCTGGCCGGCGATTGCACGATCTCCGAATGCACCAGAATCACAACCGCGATTTCGTTCCGAGTCTCTTTGACGCTCCGGAACATCGCCCCGACGTAGGGCAACTCGCTGATGATCGGAGCGCCGTGCAATTCCGTTTCAACAACGGTGTGGATCGGCTCCCTGAGAATGAGCGTTTGGTCGCTCTTCAGTTGCGCACGCGTGTTAACCTCGCAATCGCGAATGCCCGGTATCGTCTCCTCGCCGACGGTCATCGGGTTCGCGCTATCCGGCTCGGACCGCCGGGCGTGGAACGTAAGTTGGACATTGTCGCCGTGAACGATCGGGCTGACGGTCGCCTCGGTGGCGTGGCGACGTTCGATGGCGACCGATCCGTCCGGCCGTCGGGTTGGAAACGATAGTTCTCTGCCAGCGTTAATCGTGCCGGTCTTGCCGCTGAGCACAATGAGGCGTGAGGTAGCAAGCGTTTTGACGAGGTTTTGGCTTCGCAACGTCGCGAGGAGACGAACGGCTTCCTTGCCGTCGACGATGCTATTCGGCGTTCGACGGTCGGCCGTGAGATTGTCGCCGGTCAGCAACTCGGCGTGAACACCCATGTGCCGTAGCTTGGTGAGCGACATCTCGATGATCTCGAAACGCACCAGGACTTGTTGTGGGGCTGCTGGCTGGGTGGCTGAGCCCGAGCCCGACGTCGGCGGCTGACCATAAGCCGTTGTTGCCAGGGCAAGAAGGATCACGATCGGCTGGACGCTTTTCATGTGCGGCTCCTTTCGCCTTGCGACAGGACGTGGGCAAGTGGCACGAACAGACACGCAATAGAGACGAGCGCTGCCGCAGCCCTATCGAGGGGACTGTAGTTCTTTGGGCGTGTTCACGCAAGAGCGACCGACCGTTGCGGCTTTGTGCGCCCGCTGCAAATCGCAACTTGCACGCTGGTGGCGGGGGATGCTCTTGTAGATCGTGCGACGATGCCATAAACTCTGGTATTCTCGCTCCGCTCTGCCTTGGGGGGCGGGTCATGGAAGGCCGCATCGAACCCTGGAAAGGGATGCCATGAGTTCGGTTCAGAAGCAACGCGCTGCATCGGAAACGGCGGCGCGCGAAGCCGTCGAAAACGCCGCGCGAGCGGGATCGCCCGCCGAGGAGCCGTTGGCTGCGCCGGTTCGTCGGGCGATTCATCGCACCCGGCAGTGGCTGTTGAACCGCCAGGACGCGGATGGCTCGTGGTGCGCCGAACTCGAGGGGGATTGCATCCTCGAGAGCGAAACGATTCTGCTCTTGGCCTTCCTCGGCCACGAGGATTCGGATTTGGCTCGGCGGTGTGCGGCCTATCTGGTCGAAAAACAACTGGCAACCGGCGGCTGGGCCATGTATCCCGGCGGGCCAGTCGAGATCAGCGGGAGCGTGAAGGCCTACTTCGCCCTGAAGCTGACCGGTCACGACCCGACCGCCGAGTACATGCGGCGCGCCCGGGCGGCCATCTTGGAGCACGGCGGGGCGGACGCGGTCAACAGCTTTACGCGTTTCTATCTTGCCCTGCTTGGCCAGATTTCCTACGAACAGTGTCCTGCGGTGCCGCCGGAGATTGTGCTGCTGCCCCGCTGGTTCCCGGTGAATCTGTACGCCCTGAGTTCCTGGTCGCGGACGATGGTCGTGCCGTTGTCGATCATTTCGGCCCTGCGGCCCGTGCGGCGGATCGAGCCGCGGATGGGCATCCGGGAGCTGTTCGTTCGCGAGCCGGAGGAGTGGCCGGCAACGCGGTGTCCCGGCCTCAAGGGAGGAACGGGGCCGTTCAGTTGGGCTGCCCTCTTCCGCACGACGGATCGGCTGTTGAAATGGTGCCAACGGCATCGCTGGTTGCCGTTCCGGCAGAAGGCCCTGGTTGCGGCTGAGCGGTGGATGCGCACCCGGTTCGACCGCAGCGATGGGCTCGGAGCGATCTATCCGCCGATCGTCTGGAGCATCATCTCGCTGAAGTGCCTCGGCTATCCGGACGACAGCCCTGAGCTGCAATATTGCCACGAAGAACTGCGCAAGCTCTGTATCGACGATGAGCGGACCGGCACGACGCGGCTTCAACCGTGCAAGTCGCCGGTCTGGGACACGGCCATTGCGGTTCGGGCGCTGGCTCAGAGCGGCCTGCCGCCCGAGAATCCGGCCATGCGCGAGGCCATTCGCTGGCTGTTGGACCGTCAGGTTCAGCGGCGTGGCGACTGGGCCGAAACGGTCGCCGCCGAACCGGGCGGGTGGTGCTTCGAGTATGCCAACGATTTCTATCCCGACTGCGATGACACGGCGATGGTCTTAATGGCCTTGCACACGCAGTTCGCTGGCCCAGCGCCGGCGCAGCGGGCGCTGCCGCCCGAGTTGCGGCTGGCCGGCGCGACGCTCGCCCGAAACGCGGCCGTGGAAGTGGACGCCGAGGACTCCCACGGCCGCGCCGGTGAGTTGGAAGACACGGTGCTGGCCGTCGAGCGGGGCCTCCGCTGGCTCCTGGCCATGCAGAACCGGGACGGCGGTTGGGCGGCGTTCGACCGGGACAACGACCACGAGTTCCTGTGTCACGTCCCCTTCGCCGACCATAATGCGATGATCGATCCGAGCACGCCTGACCTGGCCGGACGGGCGCTCGAGGCATTGGGGCAACTGGGCCGACGGCTTGGCGACCCGGTCGTCGATCGCGCCGTGAGCTACATCCGCCGCAACCAGAATCCCGACGGAAGCTGGTTCGGCCGCTGGGGCGTCAACTACATCTACGGCACCTGGCAGGCGATCACCGGACTGGTGGCCGTCGGCGTCCCGACCGATGATCCGGCCATTGTGGCGGGCGCAAATTGGCTCCTGCTGCATCAGCAGGCCTGCGGCGCCTGGGGCGAATCGGCCGAGAGCTACGACTCGCCGCAACTGCGCGGTCAAGGGCCCGCCACCGCCTCGCAAACCGCCTGGGCGCTGCTCGGCCTGATGGCTGCCGGGATGGCCGACCACTCGGCCGTCGCGCGCGGCATCCGCTATCTGATGACCACGCAGACCGACGACGGCGCCTGGGATGAGCCCCAGTTCACCGGCACCGGCTTCCCGCGGGTCTTCTACCTGCGATATCACTACTATCCGATCTACTTCCCGTTGATGGCCCTCTCGCAGTGGGCGGTGAAAGCGGGTAGTGACGAAGCGGTCAGCGATCAGCTTTCAGCGGTCAGCTTTCAGGGACAGAGCCGGGCGGATACGATTGGCCCGTGATCGGCCGCGCGTGAACTGAGGGCGATTATGCAGGATGCCGATCTATCACAGTCGGGGCCACCCGTCGCGGCGGATCTTGTTGACGACCGTCAGCTTTTTTACGTGGCACGGAAAGGTAAACGTTTCATCAACTGCGTCATTGATCTCGTTGGCTGGTTGGTCTTCGCCGAGATCGTCATACTCCCTGTCGGCTTGCTACTGGACGTGATCGGGCCTCATTTCGGACGGCGTTCGTTCTGCAATTACATGCTGTACCATTACGGCCCCTTTATCGTCCAAGTGCATATGTCCATGACGTGCGTGGCTTACTACTTCCTGCAAGAATACGCGTGGGGAAGAACGCTAGGTAAATTTGTGACTCGCACTATTGTTATTTCGGCGGACGGTTGTCGCCCGACGGGGAGGCAAATCGTCGGCCGGACTCTGGCACGTCTTATTCCGTTTGAGGCGCTCAGTTACCTCTTCGGTCAGAAGTATCCCGTCGGGATTCACGATGAAATATCGAATACTCGCGTGGTAGACAAGCCCCGACGACCGAAATCGATGTAGCAATCCCTTCTTCGCAAGTCAAATGCGTTTTCCACTCTCACTAACTCGTTCGATGACCGCCTACCTGCTGCGGAAGCGGCTGGCCGGCCAAAAGTATTTTCCGCTGGTGCTGATGCTCGAACCGCTTCACGCCTGCAATCTCGCGTGCGCCGGCTGCGGGCGGATTCGTGAATACGCCGACACGGTGCGCCAGCGGCTCTCGATCGAGCAATGCCTCGCCGCCGCGGCCGAATGCGGGGCGCCGATCGTCAGCGTCTGCGGAGGCGAGCCGCTGATCTATCCCGAAATCGAGGTCCTCATCGAGAGCCTCACGATGCAGCGGAAGCATGTCTATCTCTGCACCAACGGGCTCCTGCTGGCGAAGAAGGCTCATTCCCTGCGGCCAAACCGGCGGCTGTTCATCAACGTCCACCTGGACGGCATGGAGGCCACGCACGATGCGATCGTCGGCCGCGAAGGGACATTCGCCGAGGCGATTCGCGGCATTGTCGAGGCCAAGATCGCCGGGTTCCAGGTCTGCACGAACACGACCGTCTATCGAGAGACGGACATGAACGAGGTGGCCGTCCTGTTCGAGTATCTTCGCGAGTTGGGCGTCGACGGCCTGATGATCTCGCCGGCGTTCGGCTACGAATCGGTGTGCGAAACGTCGGCCGACGGCGGCGCGGGCCTGTTCATGACCCGCGAAGAGGTTCACGAGAAGTTCCGCAGCGCCGAGAAGCAACTCCGGCAGTTCCGGCTGACCGCCTCGCCAATGTACCTGGAGTTCCTCAGTGGCCGCCGCGAGCTGCCCTGTGCGGCCTGGGCGAACCCGACGTACAACGTCCGCGGCTGGCGCGGCCCCTGCTATCTCTTGGGCGACGCGCACTACGAGACCTACCGCGAGCTGATCGAAGCGACTGACTGGTCCCGGCTTGGCCCCGGCGGCGATCCGCGTTGCACCCATTGCCTCGTGCATTGCGGCTTCGAGCCGGCCACGGTGCTGCTGGCCAACAAGGGCATCCGCGACGTCGTCCGCATGGCCGTCTGGCAGATGACCTAACGTCGTGTCTCGCGCAGATGGTGATTTATAGTGGCTGTGGTGTCCCACACAGATGGTGATCATGGGTGGCACGCTCTGAGCCTCCGGCGAAGGGCGTGTGATTGCCAA
>JBDKUC010000038.1:0-1958 GCA_039679885.1 Thermoguttaceae bacterium
GGCCCGCTCGACCTGGGTGTTGATCAGCTTCTGCGAAAACAGTTCCGTGATCACCTCGGCGTAGCCGATGGCGATGGTTGCCGTGTTCGAGTCGCTGCCGTCGACGATCATCTGCAGGGGTGCGTCGCGTCCCGCCGACAGCCGTTGGCCAAAATCGCGGCCGATGACCAGTCCCACCAACGCCCGGCGCGTATCGACCGCGCGCTGGATTTCGTCGTAGCCGTTGACGTAGTCGACCACGGTGAAGTAGGGCGAGCCGTCAAAGCTGGCCACCAGCTTCCGGCTCAGCGCGGTTTCGCTCTGGTCCCAGACGACCGTCGGCACCCGATCGACGTCGAGCGTCAAGGCGTAGCCGTAGAGGAACAGCATCAGCATGGGAATGGCGATCGCCATTCCAAGGCTGCGCGGATCGCGGATGATGTGGAGGAACTCCTTGCGGGAGACGGCCCAGAGTCGGCGCAGCTTCATCGTTCCACCTCCTGCTGGGGCGTCTCCGCCCGATCCCGGGCTTCGATCAGCGAGACGAACACGTCTTCCAGCGACGGGGCGATCCGTTCGATCCGCTCCACGCGGAAGCCGTCGTCGCCCAGCCGCCGGCGAACCTGACGCATGGCCTCCTCGCCGTCGGAGGCCACCACGTGCAAGGCTCGGCCAAACAGGGCCGCTTCCTTCACCGCCGGGAGCTTTTCGATGCCGCCCAAGGCGGTCTCCGGCCGGTCGCAAACGACCTCCAGCACGTCCTCGTGCATCAACTCGGTCTTGAGTCGTTCGGGCGTGCCCAGGGCGATCAGCTCGCCGCGGTAGACCAGGCCCAACCGGTCGCAGTACTCGGCCTCGTCCATGTAGTGGGTGGTCACAAAGACGGTCACGCCGCCACCGGCCAACTCGTAGATCAGTTCCCAGAACTTGCGCCGGCTGATCGGATCGACGCCGGACGTGGGCTCGTCGAGGAAGATGATCGGCGGCCGGTGGAGGATCGCGCAGCCCAACGCCAGCCGCTGCTTCCAGCCGCTCGACAGCACGGCGGTCAACGAGCGACGGTGTTCTTGGAGGCCCGACATCTCGATGACCCACTGCTTGCGCTGGCGTTTTTCCTCCGACGGGATGCGGTAGATGCCGCTGTAGAAATCGATGTTCTCCTCGACCGTCAGGTCTTGGTAGAGCGAGAACTTCTGGCTCATGTAGCCGATGTTCGCCTTGATCTGCTCTTGCTCGGTGCGGATGTCGAACCCGGCCACCGTGCCGTGGCCTTCCGTGGGAGCAAGAATCCCGCAGAGCATGCGGATCGTGGTCGACTTGCCCGCGCCGTTGGGGCCCAAGAAGCCGAAGATCTCGCCCCGGTCGACCGCAAAGCTCACGTGGTTGACCGCCACGAACTGGCCGAACCGTTTGACCAGGTCTTCGACCACGACCGCCTTGTTGCCGTTTTGCCCGCCGTTTGGTGAGAGGATTGGCCTGCTAGGGTCCATCGCCCGCCCCTCCTTCCTCGCCGAGCACGGCGACAAACACGTCCTCCAGCGACGGCTCGATCGGTCGAATGCTCTGGGGCGTCAGGCCGGCTTGCGCGAGGATCGCCTGGACCTCCTGAGCGGCACGCTCCGGATCGCGGCTGACCACGTGCACCCGATCGCCGAACATGCCGACCGCGTCCGCGCCAAGCTTCTCGCGCAGCAGGGCCGTGGCCCTGCGCGGTTGCGGGGTGCGGACCTCGAGGATTCCGGCCGGCATCATTTGTTTCACTTCGTCCGGCGTGCCGCAGGCCAGGAGCTTGCCGCGATGGATCATCGCCACGCGGTTGCAGCGTTCGGCCTCGTCGAGATAGGCCGTCGAGACGAAGATCGTGACCTTATCCCGCAAGAGCTGATAGAGGATCCGCCAGAAGTCGCGGCGCGAGACCGGATCGACGCCATTGGTCGGCTCATCGAGGAACAGGATTCTGGGCGTGTGAACCAGCGCGC
>JBDKUC010000076.1:0-2969 GCA_039679885.1 Thermoguttaceae bacterium
GCCGCCGGTGGCCATGCCCGGATTGCCGGTCGTGTTGAAGAACCGCCGGCGTCCGTCGGTGACCAGGGTGCGATGCCCCTTGAGGACCACGACGATGCGGCGACTGCCGGCAAGCTCGATGGCCGCCTCGTTGCGTGCGTCGCCGTCCAGCTTGCGGCCGATCAGTCGCGCGAACTCGCCTGGATGCGGAGTCAACACCCTTGGCCCGCCGGGATGGGCGAGCGATTCGGACTCGGCCGCCAAGGCGTTCAGCGCGTCGGCGTCGAGAACCATCGGCTTGGCGATTTCCTGGTAGAGCCGGACAACGAGCGAGTCGAGCCCGAGAGAGCGTCCGAGCCCCGGGCCGCAGGCGAGCACGGTCGCCCGCCGCGCCATGTCGGCGATCTGGTCGAAGGCGGCGGCGGCGATCCGCCCGGCGTCGTCGGCCGGCAGGGGAATCGTCACATAGGACGGCTCAAACGCAGCGATCGTCTCGAGGCAGGGATCGGGCACGGCCAGGCGCACAAGGCCCGCCCCGCCGCGCAGGGCCGCCATGCCGGCCAGCCCGGCCGCGCCGGCCATGCCCCGCGAGCCGCCGACGATCAGCGCCAGCCCGAAATCGCCCTTGTGGGCGTCATCCCGCCGCGGCGGAAGTCTCGGAAGGTCATCGTTCATCGCTGTGCTGTCTCAGTCAGTGTGAATGCCGAAGCTCGAAATCCGAGGTTCGGATTTCGGGCTTTGGACTTCGGATTTCTTTCGTCCTTCGTCATTCGAGCTTTGACATTAGCCTCGGTGTTCTCCGTGTCTCTGTCGTGCATCCACCGCGTCAACTTACGTTTGGTTTCTCGCTTTCGCCACGTTCTTTGCGATCAGGCCGGCGATGTAGCCGCCTTTGAAGCCGGCGTCGATGTTGACGACCGTCACGTTCGCGGCGCAACTGTTCAACATGCCAAGCAGCGCGGCGATGCCGCCAAAACTGGCGCCGTAGCCGATGCTCGTTGGCACGGCAATCACCGGACAAGGGACCGATCCGCCGACAACGCTCGGAAGCGCGCCTTCCATGCCAGCCACGACGACCACCGCGTCCGACTCGATCAACGCCGGCAGGTGGGCCGCCAACCGATGTGGACCAGCCACACCTACGTCCTGAAACATCGTCACGGCCGCCCCGGTCCAAAGCGCCGTTTCGCGGGCTTCTTCCGCCACTGGCAAGTCGCTCGTGCCGGCCGTCACGATGGAGACGCGTCCGCCACCTGGCGGCAGCTTGTCAACCTGCCTCGCATCATGCGAAAGCCGCAGCGTCCTTCCGACCGGATTGTAGCGGGCGGCGGGGAAGGTCGTCGCCAACCCGGCCGCTTGTTCGGCGGATACGCGTGTGGCGAGCACATCGGCCCCGTCGTCCAGCAGCGCCGAGAAAATCCGCTCCATCGCCGCCACGGTTTTCCCCTCGGCGAAGACGACCTCGGGGAATCCGCAGCGGCGGCTGCGATCGAGATCGACCTGCGCCTCGCCGACGTCGGCCGTGACGGGCCGGTTGGCTTCGTGGAGAAACGCGTCGATCGTCAACTCGCCGGCCAGCAGCCGAGCGGCAAGTTGTTCGAGTTCATGTGGCAGCATAGATCGCCCCCGCGGTTCGCTATCATCCTATCCCGCATCGGCCGAATCGTCAATTTCCGCCGCGCACGGATCGAATCGTGCGGTCGGCGGCCCGCCAGCCCCGGCGGCCAGCTTCGCCTTGACGGCGCGTCGCGAAACCGGACAATGGGAAGCTGTAAGGAGGAGAAACGGGCATGGCCACGTTCGCCGTGATTCTTCCCGCCGCAGGACGTGGGCGGCGGTTCAACGATCGAAGTTACAAAAAGGCGTTCGTGCCGCTGCTGAACAAGGCCCTCTGGCTTCACTCGGCTGAGCGGTTCTTGGGCCGCCGCGACGTTGCGCAGTTGATTCTGGCCATCTCGCCGGACGACCGGGCCGACTTCACGATGCGGTTTTCGGCCAACGCGGCCATCCTCGGCATCGACGTGATCGACGGCGGCGCCGAGCGTGCAGATTCCGTCCAGGCGGCCTTGGCGCGGGTCAGGCCCGAGGTGGAGTTCGTCTGCGTCCACGACGCCGCCCGGCCGTGCCTTTGCGACGCATGGATCGATGACATCTTCGCCGCCGCCGAAAAGAGCGACGCGGCCATTTTTGCCGTTCCCGTGCCAGGGACGCTCAAGCGAGTGGGGCCGGACCGGAAGATCGTCGAGACTGTATCACGCGAGGGACTGTGGGAAGCCCAGACGCCGCAGGTCTTCCGCCGCACGCTGCTGATGGAAGCGTACGCCAAGCGCGACGGCTTCAACGCGACCGACGACGCCCAGCTTGTTGAGCGGATCGGCCATGCGGTCACCGTCGTGCCCGGCTCGCCGATCAACATGAAGATCACCACCCGCGAGGACCTGCGGCTGGCCGAACAGGCAATGCGCGCCCTGCCCAAGCCGAAGCTCGGCGGTGCGATGAATCCGTTTGGGGACGATGACAAGTGGCGATAGGGGAGAGGGGAGAGGGGAGAGGGGAGAGGGGAGAGATCCTGTGCGGGAAAGACATCTCATGCCAGAGAGCAGGTTTTCCATTGTTGAGCAGGTGATCGTAGCTCAGCTTCAGTGGAATTCCATCCCCATGGATCGCAGCTATGATCCGTTCCGTCGCAGATACATGGAAGTGCTATGCGATTCTCGCGACAGTCTCGTCTACGCAATGGAGGGAAAACACGCCGCATATCCGACACCAGTTGTCCTCTACATCGGAAAGACCGAGGCGCAACGCGGACAACGGCCCTGCGATACCGCATACGCCCGCTTTTACGGCAGGCCAGGGATTCTGTCATCAATTTACTCCGACATGACTCTCCGATGGGCAATTGTCCCCAATGTCCTTGACGCCGACGCACGAGGATGCGATATACCTAGCGATACAGCTTGGGTACAGATATTGGAACGGATCCTGATTCA
>JBDKUC010000282.1:0-9065 GCA_039679885.1 Thermoguttaceae bacterium
GCCGGCCGCCGGCGGCACGCCTCAAAAGCCAGCCTCCGATGATCCGTTCGGCGAGCAACCGTCGAAGGCCCCCGCGAAGAAGCCGGCTGAAAAGCCCGATCCGAACGATCCGTTCGGGTCGTAGGTCGCAGGGCCTTCTGCCGCGGCCTCGCAGGATCGTAGGTTATGCTTCAGCATAACAAGCCTGTTCGTAGTTCCGGCTTTAGCCGGTGTCTCGAGCAACATCGCCGCCTGAAGGCGGAACTACGAACGACTCCGCGGTCTTCTCGCGTTCATCGTCGGCCCACTTGACAGCGGCAACCGGCTGGCAACAATGGGCCGGCAAGCTGAAGTACTTGAATCGAAAAAAGGATCGACCGATGGACGACATGACCCTGAAGCAAGCGAACGCCGCGGTGGCGGCGGCCGTCAAGAAGGCCGAGGAACTCGGCGTGAAGCAGAATATCGCCGTAGTCGATGCGGGCGCGAACCTCAAGGCGTTCGTGCGGATGGACGGCGCATGGCTCGGCTCGATCGACATCTCGATCCGCAAGGCCCGAACCGCCAGGTTCTTCGACATGAACACCGGCGACCTGGGCCAGCTCTCGCAGCCGGGCGGGTCGCTCTACGCCATCGAGCATTCCAACGGCGGCCTAATCACCTTCCCCGGCGGAATCCCCATCCGCAACGCGGCCGGCGCGGTCATCGGCGCCGTCGGCGTCTCTGGCAGCACGGTCGAGAACGACCACGCCGTCGCCCAAGCCGGCGTTGCCGCGGCGGGCTAAGGAACCGCGTCAAAATAAAGCGATCGAATTCCAGTGATCCACAGACATTCATGGAACACTAATCATCACTGATCTTCGCTAATTTTCACCAATTAGCGTAAATCAGCGAAGATTAGTGTTCCCAAAAAGCTGATCAAGTTGTTCTGACGCGGCGACGGAGTGGCGCGTCAGAGAGAACGCATCACGGTCGCTTTCGCCAAGCGTAGAAACACACGGCCAGAAGTCCAGCGGCGAGCAGGGCGACGGTCGACGGCTCGGGCACGGCTGCCACGGCGAACTGGCTGTTGTGATTCAAGACGGCCCAGACCGTGTCGGTAGCAGGGTCAATGCCGTAATGGCCCAGAATGCCGTCGGGCGTTGCGCCAACGCCCATGAACCGGATGTCGTTCGTGCCGATATTCTCGGCCACGGCGTTTTCCCAAAGGTTGGTCGTCGTGTTGAACGAGACCATCTCAATAAGCCCTGCGTTGGCCAGCCCGAGTTCGGCATCCGCTCCGCCCCGCAGTTGGCTCGGGCTGTAGCTCATCTTGAGCGTGAACACGTCCGTCTGGCTGCCGCTATCGGTCATGCCCGACAACTTGAAGACGTCGCTGACGACCGACGCCGCCAGATCGGCAGCCGCCCTTTCGCGCCACTGCATTGAGACATATTCGGTGCTGCCAGTATAGACATTGGCACCGCCAATAAGATCGGCGGTCGAGCGAAGCGTGTTTCCGCCCGTGGCTGTGGAACCGAAGCCCGTATAAAAAGCATTGCAAGCGACGACTCCGACGAGTGTAGCCCCAAATGTCGTCCCATTAGTCGCCACGAACACCTTGCTTGATCCGGCGCAAGTTGGTGAGACGCAGACCTGCAGCGTACCGTCATCGATCATCGTCGTGCCGGAGTACACAGTCGTCTGAGTCAGCGACAGGGTACCACTACCAATCTTGGTCAATGAGCCGGAACCGCTTAGTATGCCAGAATAGGTGGTCGAGGCATTGTTGTTGCCGATCCGCAGCGATACTGGACTGCCCGCCTCGTTGGTGAGGTCAATATTCATGTTGCCGATCAAGCCGCCAAGAGTTGCGCTCGTGACAGAGCCGAAGACTAGACGCCCATCCGTATAACGGACCTCCCCGGTCGGGAGCATGACAATCACAACGCCACTGCAAACGGTGCTGTATTGAAGGGCATCTGGATTGGAGATCCTGACAATGCCACTCCCAATTGCCGTGTTGCCGGTATGCACATTGGCGCCGGTGAGAGTCCACGTTCCCTTCCCGATCTTGGCTAGGGTGCCTGCACCCGAGAGTGCGCCACCATAGGTAGTCGATTCGTCATTGGACCCGACCGCTAGGGCGACGACGTAGCGAGAGGCGAAGCCGGGGATTGCGAAATTCTGGTTTCCCTCAAGACCACCAAGACCATTGCTGCTGCTGTTTTGGAAGGCTATCGTGCCGCCGTAGTTGTCATAGTCCAGCGTGCTGCCTAACAATGCGAGGCCGTTCGACAACGCCAGGGTCCCACCCATAACCTTCGTGACGCCGGTAAAGGTGTTGCTCGACCCTCCCAGGGCGAGCGTACCCGAGCCGACCTTCGTCAACGAACCGGGGCCGCTGATAGCCACGTTCATCGAAGTGGACTGATTATTCCCTCCCACGGTTAGCGCCACTGGTTGGCCGGCGTCGTTTGCCAGCGAGAGCGACGTGCCGGACCACCCCGCCAAGCCCCCAAAGCTCGCGCTTGTAAGCGTGCCGAAGCTCAACGTAGCGCCTTTGCAGCTCACAGTGCTGCTCTGAAAGGCATATTGGTCTCCGAGGCGAACGGTGCCTTGCGAGATTGTCGCCGTGCCCGTTAAGGTGTTGGCGCCATTGAGGAGAAGGGTTCCGGTACCAGCCATGGTGATATCCGAGCCTGCGATCACGGAATTGATGGTCGCGGTGCCGGTAGTCGTAATGGTTCCGCCGGCGGTGATTGTTCCGCCGTTAAGCGTGTAGCCATCGGTGGCGAATGTCATCGAGCCGACGCCAACCTGCCCGACGTTCACTGTACCGCCAGTACCTCGGAAGGTGGCGTTGGCGTTGTCGAGCCAAGCCTGGTCAAAGGTGCCGGCAACGCCGGTGTTTGACCAATCGGCGGTCGTTGAGTCCCACTTCTTTGTCCCGCCCTCGGCGTCGAAATAGAGCGTCGGGGCCGCGGCGCCGACGTTGGCTGCGGAGAGGATCGACATGACCAGAGACAACGCCACGACTCGAAGACGAAAGGCTGATACACGGCCACCCATCATGACCCCCTCGATAGAATTGAGTTCTTTCCCCAAATGGCCAATATAACCGCGGCGTCGGGGATGTCAATGCTTTTGGCCAAGATCAATGGGCCCAGAGGAGCGGGGGAGCCGTCACGGCAGCATATCGCGGGCGGAAAGCGTGGCGATCTGCTGGCCGTCGAGCGTCAACGGAATCTGGTCGCCCGGCCCATAGTCGTGCCGCTGCTGGTAGTCGGCCTTCTCGTCCGTGCCGGTCGCGCCGCTGTAGACCTCGATCCGGTTGTCGATCAGATTGACGAGCCAGTAGACGGGAATGCCGGCCTGGGCGTAGATCGTCTTCTTGAACTCCTTGTCGCGCCAGAGGCTCGTGTCGGCCACCTCGACGATGAGACGGACATCTTGGGCCTGGATGCGCCGGTCGCGGAACTGCTGCCGCTGGCCGCGAACTACCATCGCATCCGGCTCTGGCACGCTTATGCCTACTCGAATGGGTTTTCCCGAGTACACGGACCACCCGGCAGGCACGTTGTCATGCAAAGCGTCTCGCACCATTTCGGCGGCCAAGATATGCGGTGGGTTCTGTGTCATCTTCGGCACCATCCATCCGTCGAGGAGTTCGATCGCATCGTCTTCCATGATGATCCCGGATCGGATCATCTCTTCGTACATCTCGACGCTAAGCCGGCAGACGGGCATCGGTGGAAAAGCCGTTTGCTGGAAAGCAATCCCGGACGTTTCGACAAGGGCGGCCATAGGTTTCTCCCGCCGCATGAATGGACGGCAAGCACTGCGCACTATTCTATCACACAATGACCACGGCCCGAAAGAGGGATGGCGACCGTTGCGGGACGACTGCAAAGTTGTTCGTAGTTCCGGTTTTAGCCGGTCATTTGCCGCCTAAAGGCGGAACTACGAACGCCTGCAACGGACTTTGCAGTCCGCCTGGTAACCGTTGAGCGCCGCCCTCACCCTAACCCTCTCCCGGAGGGAGAGGGGACATTTTCTACCGCTGGCTTTTCGCCTGCCAGCGCCGACGCGGCCGCCATTGTTGCACCGCGGAAAACGCGGTACAATGTCGGGTTCTCCCCCGATGGCCCGCGGAGAGTCCCTTGATGTCAAGGGACCGGGCGAACGGGATGGTGAGTGTGCGCGTGTCTTGGGTGCGTTTGCAGCGCCGGCTCTAGCCGGACCGTTTAGCCGCCGACGGGACGTCGGCCAACTCTAGTGTTCGAGAGCCGCCATGCCGGCGGCCGCTAAACGTGAACCGGTTCTTCTCTGCCAGAGTTCAACTCGCGCCCGAGTGTTGAAAGTAACCTGTTTCATGGTCAACCGAAACCTAATTCGAGGACTGGACCTTACTGAGGAAGAATGGCAAGAAGAGCTTGATTCGGCTCTCGAGGGCGTGCCGGCGGAAGAGATCGCCTGGACGACGCAAGAGATGGAGCTGAACAAGATCGTCGAAGGCCGCGTGCTGCGGGTCGAAGGAGACGTCGTTCTCGTCGACGTCGGATACAAGAGCGAAGGAATCATCTTCCGCAGCGAGTGGGAAGAGGGGGAGGCCCTGCCAGAGCCGGGCACCAAGGTCAAAGTCCTCATCGAAGATGTCGAGGACATCCACGGTTTGGTGGATGACTCCCGCGGCATGATTACCTTGAGCAAGCGAAAGGCCGAGAAGATCGAGGCCTGGCTCAAGGTCATGGAAACGGTCCATGAAGGGGACATCGTCACCGGCGTGGCCACGAAGAAGATCAAGGGCGGCCTGCTGGTCGATATCGGTGTCAATGTGTTCCTGCCGGCCAGCCAGGTCGACGTCCGCCGCCCGGCCGACATCGGCGATTATCTGGGCCGCACGATCCAGTGCATTGTGCTGAAGATCGACGAAGCCCGGCGCAACATCGTCGTCAGCCGCCGCGCGTTGATCGAGGCCGAGCGGGCCGAAAAGAAGGCCCAACTCTTGGCCGAGCTCGAAGTCGGCCAACGCCGCAAGGGCATCGTCAAGAACATCGCCGAGTTCGGCGCGTTCGTCGACCTGGGCGGCATCGACGGCCTGCTGCACATCACCGATATGAGCTGGGGCCGGATCAATCATCCCTCCGAGATGGTCTCGATCGACCAGGAGATCGAGGTGCAGATTCTGCACATCGATCACGAGAAGGAGAAGATCGCCCTGGGCCTCAAGCAGCGAACGCCCAGCCCGTGGGAAACCGTCGAGCAGAAGTACACGGTTGGCTCGCGTGTGAAGGGCAAGGTCGTCAACGTGATGACCTATGGCGCCTTCGTGAAGCTGGAAGAGGGCATCGAGGGCCTGGTCCACATCAGCGAGATGTCCTGGACCCGGCGTATCAGCCATCCGAGCGAACTGGTCCAGCCCGACCAGGAGATCGAAGTCGTCGTCCTTGGCATCAACAAGGAGAAGCAAGAGATTTCGCTCGGCATGAAGCAGACCCAAGAGAATCCTTGGGACCGCGTGGCCGAACGCTATCCGATCGGCGAGGTCGTCAAGGGCACCGTCCGGAACCTCACGAACTACGGCGCCTTCATCGAGATCGAGGAAGGGATCGACGGCCTGCTGCACGTCAGCGACATGTCGTGGACCCGGAAGATCAGCCATCCGAACGAGATGGTCGAGAAGGGCCAGGTGCTCGAATGCCGCGTCCTGTCGGTCGATCAGGAGCGGCGGCGCATCGCCTTGGGCTTGAAGCAGATGACCGAAGATCCCTGGGCGACCGACATTCCGGCCAAGTATCAGCCGGGCCAGTTGGTCAAGGGACCGGTCACCAAGATCACCAACTTCGGCGTCTTCGTCGGCCTGGAAAACGGCCTCGAAGGGCTGCTCCACATCTCCGAGCTGGCCGACCACAAGGTCGAGGATCCCGAGGAAGTGGTCAAGGTCGGCGAGGTGATCGAGGTCAAGGTGCTTCGCGTCGATCCGGACGAGCGGAAGATCGGCCTGTCGCGGAAGCGCGTCGAGTGGGCCGAAGAGGAAGTGGCGGCAGCCGAGACAGCCGCAGCCGCGTCCGCTCCGTCGCGGTCCTCGATTCCCGACAGCGAACTGAAGGGCGGCGTCGGCGGCGAAAGCGGCCCGCTGTTCAAGCTCGAGCCAACCGAAAAGCCGGAAGAATCGGCTTAAGCGTTACGCTGATCGCACGCGGCGCGTAAAACGCTGCTTCGACTCGACGATTTCATCCAAGAGCCTCCGGATTTCGATCCGGGGGCTCTTTTTTTCGGCAAACTCGGAATCAAAGCTACATTCCTCCCAGTTCGGCGTGTCGCCGCTTCCTTGCAGAAACCCCGCAGCCTGCGCCGATAGTGTGGTTGTGACCGCTTGGCGCCGCTCGCTCCGCGCAAGGAGCCTGCGCCCGGCGTCTCGACGCAACGAACAGCCGTCACGCGTGTGACGAGAAGCCTGCAAATAATGACTAAGACCATCCGCCGCCGCCCCGCCCTGTCCGTCCAGTCTCCGCTGGAAACCTATCTCCGCGAGATCAACGAGACCTCGTTGCTCTCGGCGAAGGACGAGCATGAACTGGCCGTCGCCATCGGCGCCGGCGACGCGCTAGCCCGCGACCGCATGGTCCGCGCCAATCTGCGCCTCGTGGTCAACATCGCCCGAGGCTACACGGGCAAGGGATTAAGCCTGCAAGACCTGATCGAGGAGGGAAACCTCGGCCTGCTGCGCGCGGTCGAGGGCTTCGATCCGGCCATCGGCACCCGCTTCTCGACCTACGCCAGCTACTGGATCAAGCAGTCGATCAAGCGGGCGTTGATCAACACGGCCAAGACGATCCGCATCCCGGCCTACATGGTCGAATTGCTGTCGAAGTGGCGGCGCGCGAGCACCCGGCTTGCCGAGGAGATGGGCCGCACGCCGACCCCAGAAGAGACGGCTCGCGTCCTCGGACTGCCGCGCAAGAAGCTGCCGATCATCAAGAAGGCCATCCGCATCTACAACCTCACGCCCCAGACCGATCAGGCCGAAGCCGGGTGGTCGCTGGGCGAAATGGTGATGGACGATCGGGCTCGCTCGCCTGACGAGGAGCTCGTCGAGAGCGACAACCTGACGCACGTCATGCGGCAGTTGGCAACGATGGATCCCCGCGAGGCAACGGTGTTGCGCATGCGGTTTGGGCTCGAAGACAACGAGCCGCGGACCCTGAAAGAAATCGGCGAAAGCCTGGGACTCACCCGCGAACGCGTTCGCCAGATCGAGACCGAAGCCCTTGGCAAGCTGGCCGAAAGCCTCGAAGGACCCGTTGAGCTGGAAAATGCCCTCGCAGCAAGTATTGGATGACGTAGCGGCGTCTGCGATGCGTCCCCGCGGCCTGTGGCTTTCTGCCGCAATGATCGTCGGCGTCGTCGCGCTGATCTACAGCAACACGTTCAGCGTCCCGTTCCTTTTCGACGACAATCCGTCGATCGGCGGGAACCAGACGATTCAACAGCTCTGGCCGATCGGGCCGCTGTTGGACCCGCCGTGCCATGGCGAGGCCGTGCAACGGCGCCCCGTGGTCAACGTCTCGCTCGCCATCAACTACGCCATCAGCAAGACGGAGCCGTGGAGCTACCACGCCTTCAATCTGGTGGCTCACCTCAGCGCCGCGTTGCTGCTGCTGGGCATCGTCCGCCGAACGCTTCTGCGGATTCCCGGCAATCCCAACACGCCGCAGCGCGACCTCGACCACCTTGCCAAGAACTCGCTGCTACTAGCCACGCTCGTCGCGCTCATCTGGGCGGTGCATCCGCTGCTGACGGAAGCCGTCACCTACACGATCCAGCGGACCGAAGTGCTGGCCGGCCTGTTCTATCTGCTGGCGCTCTATTGCGTGCTCCGCGGCTCGTCAAGCCGGCATCCGCTCCCGTGGTACACTGCGGCGGCCGTCTCTTGCGCTCTCGCCATCGGGAGCAAGGAAGCGGCCATCTCGGCGCCCCTGGTGATCCTCCTCTACGACCGCGTGTTCCTGACGGCGTCGTGGCGTGAGACGTTCCGCCGGCGCTGGCCGCTGTACGTCGCCATGGCTGCGAGTTGGGCGATTCCGCTGGTCATGCTGCGTCACGGCCATGACGGCGCCGCGCCGTTCGGCCACGGACGCCAGGCCCTCGACTATCTGTTGGCGCAGTTCGGCGTGCTCTCGCACTATCTACGGCTTTGCTACTGGCCTTGCCCGCTCGTCGTCGACTACGGCGTGTACAAGCCGCAGACGATCGGACAGATCCTGCCGTACGCGCTGCTCATCGGGACGCTCGTCATCGGCGTCATCCTCGCGCTGCGCCGCCAACCGTGGCTCGGCTTTCTGGGCGTCGCGTTCTTCGCCATTTTGGCGCCCAGCTCCGGCATGGTCCCGATCCTTCAACAGGTGGCCGCCGAGAAGCGAATGTACCTGCCGCTGGCCGCCGTGGTCATTGCCACGGTGATGTCGGTCTACGCGCTCGGCCGAAGATTGCTCGATCGCCGTTGGCCTCAGTCCGAGGATCAACCGGCCTACGTCCGGCGTCTACAAGCCGGCCTGCTCGGCGCGATGTTGGTCCTGCTCGGTTCCATGACGTACATCCGCAACCATGACTATCGGGCGGCGATCACGCTTTGGGAGGACACCGTCCGAAAGTGCCCTGAGAACGCACGGGCGCAGAACAACCTGGGCTTCGCCTATGAGAGCATCGGCCTGGTTGAAGATGCGGTGATCTGTTACCGCGACGCGCTGAAGCTCAATATCCAACCGCCGACGCCCCACCGCAACCTTGGCCGAGCGTTGGTCAAGTGCGGCGACGTTAAGGAAGGTCTCGCCCTGCTGAAGAAGGCCGTGGCGTTCGCGCCGAACGATGCCAGCGCGCAAGCGGACCTGGGGGCAGCGCTGCTCAGCCTAGGTCGCGCGGAGGATGCCCTGCCGCATCTGCAAAAAGCCGTGACGCTGGACCCGCGTAGCCCTGACCCCCACAACAATCTCGGCGCGCTTCTGATGCGCCGCGGGCAGTTCGACCAGGCCATCGCCCAGTTTCGCAGGGCCCTCGACCTCCGGCCGCAATTCTTCGAAGCCCAGGTAAACCTTCAAAAGGCG
>JBDKUC010000313.1:0-18999 GCA_039679885.1 Thermoguttaceae bacterium
CGGGCGGGTGTCGGTGCGGTGCTCGTCATCATTGCGATTCGAGCTGGGCAGGCTGACGGGCATCCGGCTTGATCGCCCTGCGCCGTCAGCGGACCCCGCTGGCCTGGCCGCCGGCGGATCGCTCGCCCTTGCCTTTTGGGACGAAGACTTCAAGCTTCCCCTGCGAGTCACGGAGCGCCGGCGGGTCGTGCAAGCGTCGATCGCCACGTTGCTCGAGATCGATCGGGCCGGCGCGACGTTGCGCACCAGCGCGACGCTCGAGCCGCGGCACGCCCCGCTGTTCGAGGTCCAAATGCTCCTGCCGCGCGAGTGGGAAGTCACTACCGTGCTGGTGGCAGGCAAGCCGGGCGAATGGGAGTCGACGCCGTACACGGGCGGCCGCCCAACCGGCGGCGCGCCTTTGCAGGCGGTTCGACTGGAGCTGCCCGAGCCGTTGAACCCCGGCCAGTCCCAGGAGATCACGCTTCTAGCCGGGCAGCATCCGCCGCGTTGGCTCGACGAGGACGAGGGATATCACGAGCTGCCCTTGCCCGATTTGCGACTGACGGACGCCGACGAGGTCGAAGGGACGTTGCTGGTGCAGGCGCCGCCGGAGGTCGAGTTGTTGGCCTCGAAAGTGTCCGACGCCTTGCTGCCGGTGGCCGCCGAGCAACCCCAGGTGGCCGCCGTTCAGCCGCCGGGCGCCGTCCTGCAGTACCGTTACCAGGACGACGCTCGCATCGTCGGGCAGCTTCAGGTCCGCATGAAGCCGCCCAAGGTGTCCGCCGAAACACTGGCCTTCGTGCGTCTCGATCGCGGCAAGCTCGACGTTCACTATCAACTCGATCTGCACATTCGACAGGGCAACCTGCGGCAGGTCCAGTTCACACTGCCGGCAGCCGTCGGCGAGAAGATTCAGCTTGTCCCGCTCGGGTCGGCCGTGCGGATCATCGAACAGCAACGGACGTTGCTGCGGGGCGCCGGCGACGACAAGTCCGACTTGTGCCTGTGGCAAATTGTCTTCGACCGGCCGGTTGCCGGCGACCTGACGCTCGGTTTGGATTTCGAGCAGAACGGCGACGGATCGCCGTCCCAGGAGAGCCAACGTCAGGCAGGCGGCTCCGTGGCCGAGGCCAACGCCCGCGCGGCGGCGCCCATGCTTGCGCTGCGGAACGTCTCGCAACAGAGCGGCATCGTGGCCGTCGAGGCGGCCGGCGACCAGCAGATCGAGTGTCGGCCGGCGAACCTGCGCGCCGTGAATCCGGCCGACGTGCCAAAGCCAAAGGCCCATGCCGCCGATCGCCGTCTGGTGGCGGCGTATCAATATCAGCGATTGCCCTACGAGCTGACCGTTTCTGCCACGCGGCAGACGCCGGGCTCCGTGTTGACCGCGATTTGCCAGGCGGCCGAGATCACGAGTCTTGCCGGGGGCCAAGGGCGGATGCGTCACGAAGCCAGGTTCCGACTGCGAACGCTCAACCTGACCCAGGTGCCCGTCGTCCTGCCGGCAGGAGCAGACCTCTGGTCCGCGATGCTCGACCGCGAGCCGGTTGAAGTGCGTCGCAAGAAAGACGCCTACATCGTACCGCTGCCGGCCGGCGAGTCGCGATCCAGCGGCGCCGTACGGGAGTTGACGCTGCTGTATGAAACGGATGGCCCACAGTTGGCCGCCGGGCCTAGCGCATGGCGGCGACTCCTGCCGCAGACCTTCCGACAGAGCGCGCCGGAGATCGGGCTGCCCACGCTCGCCACGGCTTGGCGCGTCTACCTGCCCGACGGGACGGACATCGTCTCCAGCGGCGGCGACTTCCGGCCGGAGACGCCGCTGCAGCGCCCGACGCTGGCGTCCGGTCTGGCCGGGATGATCGCCGACAACAGCATCTCGGGTCTGCCGTGGAAGTTTGGCGGGCTGGTCGGGGCCTTTGTCTTCGCCGGGTTCTTTGCGCTGATCAAGAACAGCAAGAGGGGTGGCATTGGCCTGATCGAGGTCCTCGTGATCATCACCGTCCTCGGTCTGTTCGCGGCCTTGTTGCTGCCGGCCACGCAGAGCGCACGCGAGGCCGCCCGCCGCATGTCGTGCACCAACAACCTGAAGCAGATCGGCTTGGCGCTGTACAATTACGTCCAGACATATAAGCAATTTCCCCCGGCGACCATTGGTCCCAGCGACGTGCCGCCCGAGCGGCAGTTCAGTTGGTTGGTCGCCATTCTGCCGTTCATCGAGGGCGACACGCTCTACAAGCGGCTTCGCCTTGATTTGCCCTGCGATCACCCGCTCAACGCGGAGGTGCTCCAGAACCGCATGCCGATGTTCATGTGTCCCTCCGATCCGACGATTTCGGCGACGGAACAGGGCTTTACCAAGACAGCGTACGTGGCCGTCGTGGGCGCCGACTCGACGGACGGGTCCGAAAACACGCGCGGCGTGATCGGCTGGGACCGAGGTCTTAAGCTAGAAGAAATCACCGACGGACTGAGCAACACGATCCTGGTGGCCGAGGTGGCCGACGGCGGCCCGTGGTTCGCCGGTGGCCACGGCACGGCGCGTCGCATTGATGACTGGATCGCCAACAGGACTTGGAGCCAACACACCGGCGGAGGAAACGTCCTGTTTGCCGACGGGTCGGTGCAGTACATGACCCCGGCCATCGATCCTCGGACCCTTCGCCACCTAGCCACGGCCCAAGGCGGGGAACCGACCACCGAATCGTGTCTTGACGAGGCCGCAGCGGCAACCGATGGAGCCACCGCGGCAACGAAGGGGCCCGCTGCGCCGGAATCGGCCCCAGCGCCTGCCATCGCAGCCCGGTCGCGATCCGTATCGAAGGATGAGAAGCCGCGACTCAATGAGCCGGGAAGCCTGGCGGCGTTTGGCCCCGGACGAAAGATCGTTCACACCGGAGCCGCAGCGGCCTCGGCCGAGAAGCCGACTCGAGTGATCGCGCAGTTGCCGGCCAAGGGCGGCAAGCGCGCGCGTCTCTCGCTAGCCGTGTCGTTGGAGGCGCTCGATGGACAGCCGATCTCCTTCCGCCACGAGGGCGGCCTCGGGCAACTCGTCTTTGGGCTGCAGGACCGGACGTTTGCGATTGCGCTGCAATGGTTCATCGTTGCCGCCGCGCTGCTGGCAGCCTGGATTTGCCGCCGCATGCCCGGCCCGCGCCAGGCGGCCGCCATCGTCGTGGGGCTGGCCGTGCCGGTCGGACTGTCGGGGCTAGTTCCGCTGGCTTGGACGCCGCTGTTGGACGGCCTGCTGCTGGGCGCGCTGGTGGCCGCCGGCCTCTGGCTGTTGCTGAAGATTGTTGCGGCGATCACCGCGTCGCGGTTGACCTCGGCGACGGCCGCCTTGATCGCGATTGGCATCCTGACGGCCGGCGTTAGCCAGGCGGAAGAGCCCCGCAAGGCGGACGCGAAGCCGGCGCCCGCCGCCCAGGCGCGTCAGCCTGACTTGACGCTCATGATCCCCTACGACCCGGCCACGGAAAAGCCGCTCGGCAAGTCGCAGGTCTATTTGCCGCACGATGAGTTCCTGCGTTTATGGAGACAGGCTCATCCCGGTGCGCCGGTTCGCGCGCCGGCCAACGTTCGGGCGATGGTGATGCACGCCGAATACGTAGGCGGGATTGAGAACGACACGGCCCACTTCGATGGCCGGTTCCTGGTCCAGCAGTTCGCCGATGGTTGGACGTCGGTTGCGCTGCCGCTGGGCAAAGTGGCCTTCGAGAAAGTGGAAATCGGCGGCCGGCCCGCCACGCTGGTCGACGACGGCCATGGCCGCCCGGTCGTCTATCTCGACAAGCCCGGCCTGCACGTCGTCGATGTTCGCTTCTTCGTGCCCGTCAGCCGACTGGGTGTGACGGGCCGAATGAGCGTTCCGCTTCGTCCGGTCTCCGCAGGCCGGCTCGTGTTTCAGTTGCCCTCGGAGGACTTGGAGGTGCAAGTCAGCGGCGCTCCGGGCGGTTGGCGCAGGCAGCCTGCCGCTTCCGGTGCGAAGGGCGGAAAAAAGGCCGGCGGCGATACCGCCTGCATTCCGTTGGGCGCTGGCGGGGAGTTGGGCATCCAGTGGCAGCCGCGGCGTGTCGAGTCGCGAGAAGGACAGCAAGTCAGCGTCGATCAGATTGCGTTGGTCGAGGCGCTCGACTCGGGCGTTCAGTATTCCAGCAGGTTCCGCTATCGGATTCAGCAGGGGGCAATCGGCAAGCTGCGGTTCCGCATCCCGCCCGACGTGGCCATCCAGAGCGTCCAGGGCGCCGAAGTGGCCGATTGGTCGATCGAAGACGAGCCCGCCGCCGCCGCCCGCCCCGCCGCGCAGCAGTTGGTCGTCGCGCTCAAGACCCAAGCGACCGGCGGTGTCGACGTCGACATCCGTTCGCTCCGCTCCGAGCGTCGGGGGACAAGGGCCGTCGACATCCACACCCTTGAGCCGCTGGGCGTCGTTCGCGAAACCGGCCGACTCGCCATCGGCGGCCCCGAGCATCTCGAGATGCGTGTCGAGCGGACCGAGAATGTCGACCAGATCGACCGCGCGGGGCTAGAATTGCCGCGGGACCTTAGTCAGGGCTGCACCCTGTTGTGGGCCTACCGGTACACCTCGCGGCCATGGCGCGTGCAACTCGAGGTCGAGCGTCATCGCCCGCGCGTGGACGTGTCCGGCAGAACTGCCGTGGCCATCACCGCGAGGCAAGCTGGGCTGCGAGCCGAGTTGACCGCGCAGATCACCGGGGCGCCGATCTATTCGCTCGGGCTGCGCGTGCCGGAGTCGCTCCGCGTCTCACAGGTTTACGTCCCACCGGGCGCCGAGTGGTTCATCAGCCGCGACAGCCGTGGGCAGTCGCTGAAAGTGGAATTGAGCGAGCCGGCCATCGGTCGATTGGACCTGGCGATTGGCGGCACGATGGTGCGAGCCGCCAAGCAGACGGAGTTCGCGGCGCCCACGGTCACGGTGGACGAGGCCAACAGCCAGAGCGGAGAACTGGCGATCTGTCTGGATGACGAGTTGCAGGCCGTGCTGACCGACGCCGGAGGCGCCAGGCCGATCGATCCGGCCGCGCTCAGCGCCTCCCTGCGTTCGGCCAATCATCGTCCCGTGCATTACGCTTTTCAGTACGACTCGCCGCCAAAGAACCTCCGGCTACGGCTCTCCACCGCCGATTCACGCGCCAGCGCCGAGGTCATTACGGTGGTCAGTGTGCGCGAAGGCGCGGTGGCTTACGTCGCCAAAGTGAATTTCGACATCCGACAGGCCGGCCGATCACGAATGCAGATCGCGACGCCCAAGTGGCTCGGCGACGACATCGAATGGCAGGGGGAGCACGTTCGGCAAATCCGGTCGCGGTTGGCCGGTGAACGGCGGGTCTGGGAAATCGAGTTGCAGCAGCCCGTGTTGGGAGCTTACTGTCTGCAACTGACTCAAACGCTGCCGCTGGGCGACGGCGCCGTGCCGGCCGCCATCATTGAGCCGCGCGGCGTGGAACGACTGCGAAGCCACGTCGTGTTGGAAAACGCGACGGCAGACCAGCTCGCCGAGACCACCGCCAAGGGCGCAACGCCCATCCCATTGGCCTCGTTGCCTGCGGGAGTGACGGACGACCTGCGCCGTACGGCGGTCGCGGCCTATCGAATCGCCGAGGCCAACGCCGCCTTGGCCTGGCATCGCCACGTCCGGCAGCACGAGGCCGGCCTGACAGCCACGATCAGCCTCTGTGACTTGACCACGGTGGTTCATGCCGACGGCAGCTATCGCGCCTCGGCCGTCTACAACATCCGCAATTTCACTCTGCAATTCCTCGAACTGGAATTGCCGCCGGACGCCGAAGTGTGGGCGGTTCGCGTGTCGGGCGAGCCCGTGCATCCCGCGGAAGCGCTCCGCCAAGGCAAGACCATCACTCTGCTGCCGCTGCTGAAAACCTCGCTTGGCGACTTTGCGTCCAAGGTCGTGGTGATCTACGCAGGCCGCTTGGCCGAGCCGCTGGGGCGCTGGACGAGCGTCCGGCCGCCGGCCCCGCGAGTGTTAAGCGACGTGCCCATCTCGCGCACGCTGTGGACCGTCTATCTGCCGCGTGAATACTCGGTCAGCCCCATCGCCGGCGAGACGAACCTCGATGAGGTCGTGGCCGCGTACCAGGAAGAGGACCGCAAGTTGTCCTTCCTCGACGAAGTGCGGCAGGTCGTGCAAGTGGCTAACAGCAAAGGCAATTCGGCCGCCCAAACAACCGCTCGATCCAACCTCCGCCAAATCGGCGAAGCCCTGCACAACTATGGCCAGCAGAACAAGCAGTACGACGCCCGCAACGCCGTGGACGTTCAACAACAGGCCCAACAGATTCAAGCTGAGATAGGGCGTCTGCAGGACGCGCAGGCCGACTCGCCGCGCGGTCCGTCCGGTTCGTCTTCTTACTTCCAAGGGCAATCGCAGCCGGCGCCATCCATCGGCCAGGGCCGACCGGATCTCTCTCGGCCGTTCGGCATGCCGCCGGATCCGGCCGGCGCTTCTGCAAGGAACAAATCGGATCAAAGTGTCGATCAGGAGCAACCGAGAGAGAGGCTGCGTCAGCAAGCAACCGTGCAACTTGGCAGGCTCCAAACGGATGCGGTGGTGCAGAATCCGTTGGCCAGACAAAAGCAGGCTGTTCCGCAAGCAAGTCTCGCCACGAACGAGAGAAAGTCGGAGGAGGCGGCAGCGAAGACCGGCCGATTCTCTCTGGATGTGGACGTGGCGCCGGTGGGCGTCGCCCACCATTTTCGCAAGCTCCACGGCGACCCGCGATTGGCGGTTCGCGTTCGGCACGAGGACCTCGGGCGCGGTCTATCGGCCGTCATTTGGGCCGGCCTCTGCGGCGCGCTGGCAGCCGTGGCGGCCGTAGGTCTGACGCGATCGGACGCCATGTTGCGCGCGCACCGCTCTTGGCCGTGGCTGGCCGCGGTCGCGGGCTCGGCGTGGTTGTTCCTGCTGCCAGCGGGCGTGTTCGGGTTGCTTTTGCTGGCGCCGGCATTTTGTGTGCTAATGACGCACGTCCGAAAGCGTCAGCCGGCTGGGCCTGCAAACGCCAACGTCGAATAGGCGGCTGCGTCAATCCCCTGCCATCCGAGCCGCTGACACCGATGCCCGGCAGTCAGCGACCGGCGGTGTAGGGTGAGCGAGCGCCCTGTATACAACCGCTCGGTTTATGAGATTGTCGGACCTGACTCCGGCCGCTACAATTCCGGCGTCCAAACGGGGCGGTTTCCTGATGCACATCTCCATCGAACAACTAGTGCAGCAGATTCACGATTCGCCCCGGCGCATGGTGGTGGCCGCAACGGGCGGCGGCAGCCGCGCGATCGCCGACTTGCTGGAAGTGCCCGGCGGCTCGCGGACGCTGCTGGAAGCCGTCGTGCCCTATTCGGCCTCAGCCATGATCGCCCTGCTGGGCGGCAAGCCGGACGAGTTCTGTTCGGCCCCAACGGCTCGTGCCATGGCGATGGCCGCGTTCCATCGCGCCAGACGCCACGAGACGTCAGACGCCCTGCCGGCCGGCGTCGACTGCACGGCCAGCCTGGCGACTGATCGGCCGAAACGCGGTCCGCATCGCGTGCACGTTGCCGTACAGACCGCTGCGACGACGGCGGCTTGGCGGTTGGAATTGCAGAAGGGTCGCCGCACGCGAGCGGAGGAGGAGCGGGTGGCTGGCCACTTGCTGCTCAACGCGATGGCCGCCGCCTGCGACGTGCCGGCGCGGCTTGAGATCGAATTGTTGGAAAACGAGCGGGTCGAGCAGTCGCGGGTCGACGCGCCAGTGGCGTGGCAGGACATTCTGCTCGGCAAGGTCGCCGCGGTGCGAGTCTGCACGGGCGATGCCGGCAGCGAGACTGCCTCCGCTTCGCCATCGGGGGAAGTGGCTCCGGCTCTTGTTCTGCCCGGGGCGTTCAATCCGCTCCACGCCGGCCATTGCCGTATGCTCCAAGTGGCCCAGGAGCTGCTCGGCGGGCCTGCGGCCTATGAGCTATCGATCGTCAACGCGGACAAGCCGCCCTTGGATTACATGGAGATCGAGCGGCGATTGGCCCAGTTTCCGGCGGGCCAGCCGGTCTATCTCAGCCGAGCGGCGACGTTCGAGGAGAAATCGCGGCTCTTCCCCGGGGCGACGTTCTTGGTTGGCGTCGACACGCTTCTGCGGATTGCCGCGCCGAAGTTCTACGGCGGCAGCGCGGCAGGCTGCCAGGCTGCGATCGAACGGATTGCCGCTTGCGGATGCCGGTTCCTGGTTTTCGGTCGCTGCATCGACGAGCGTCTCGTCAAGCTCGGCGATCTCGATCTGCCCGAGTCGCTCCGCGCGCTGTGCCGCGAGGTGCCGCCCGAGGTGTTTCGCGAGGATGTGTCCTCAACCGTGCTGCGGAAAGCGGCGATGTAGACGCGGCTTCGGTGTGGCGATCGCCGCGATCGGCGGCAGGGGCCGGCTCACGTTCACGCTGAGGCATATCCTGCTCAGTCGGCGGCTGGAGCCGTGTCCTTCAGAGGCCGCTGGGCGATCTGGCGGCGCATCTCGGCCGCGAGAAAGAACGAGCCGGTGATGCAGACGAGGTCATCCGGCTTGGCAAGGCGACGGACGGCGTCCCAAGCGTCGGCTGGCGTAGCGGCCACTTCCACCGTACACGCTCGCGACACCGGCGGACCGTGTCCGCGAGGCGGCGAGACCCAACATTCGGCGGCCAGCGCGGCGAGCTCGGCGGCCGGGATGCCGCGGGGGTTTTCCAGGTAGTGCGTGAAGATGACGTGGTCGAAGCGGCCGTCGAGATGCCGCAACATGCCCGGCACGTCCTTGCCTTGCGTCGTCGCGAAGACGAGCAGCCGACGCCGGACGGAAAAACTCTCTTCGAGGACCTCGACCAGTGCGCGGATTGACGCAGCATTGTGGGCGGCATCAAGCACGACGGCCGGCTGCCGGGCAAGAAGCTCGACCCGTGCCGGCCAATGGATTTCGGCCAGACCGCGACGGATGGCGTCTTCCGGGATGCTCCAACCCGCTTGACGCAATTCGTCGATGGCCGCCAGCGAGATGGCGGCGTTGGCGGCCTGATGACGGCCCGGCAAAGCCAACACAAAGCTACGGCTGGTGGTCGCGATGTTCGGCGCGACGAAGTCGAGCCTTGCCGGCGATGAGTTGGCACGTTCGAGGTGCTGGGCTGGATGATAGTCGAAATCAAAACCGACGCCCAGCTCGACGAGCCGGCAGCCGGATCGCGCCGCTGCCCGGCGGATGACGTCGCGGGGCTCCGCTGCGGTCACGCCGCTGACGACCGGCACGCCGGGCTTGATGATTCCGGCCTTCTCGGCTGCGATGGACGCCAGCGTGTCGCCCAACTGCTGCGTATGATCCAGGCTGATGCTGGTGATGACGGACACGAGCGGCGTGCAGACATTGGTCGAGTCGAGTCGCCCGCCCAGTCCGACTTCGAGCACGGCGGCGTCGACACGTTGCCGGGCGAAATGGACCAGCGCGATGGCCGTAAGAATCTCGAAGTAGGTCGGGCCCAGTTCCGGCTGGCCAGCTTGCTCCGTCCCCGCCGCTGGGTGAGCGGCCAGCCGTGCCGCATCGTCCATTTGCTCGACTTCGGGCCGGACCAACTCGACCAGCGCGGCCAGATCGTCGGCCGAGCAGGGGCGGGCGTCGATGGCGATTCGCTCCTCGACCCGATCGAGGTGGGGCGAGGTGAACAGCCCGACGTGGTAGCCGGCTGCCGAAAGCATGGCGGCGATCATTGCCGAGGTCGAGCCCTTGCCCTTCGTTCCGGCGACGTGGACGATCGCCATCCGGCGTTGGGGATCGCCGAGCCGGCCGAGCAACTCGCGCATCCGGTCAAGCTTGAGTCCCTGCTCCGAACTACTGGGCATCGAGTGGGTTCGCTCGTAGTCGATTCGCCCCGCGAGGTACCGCAGGGCGTCGTCTCGTGGCGTCGTTGGACGAAGGTTGGCGCTCATAGCATCATCCTACCGCAGCCGGCGTTGTGCGTCGTGAGGGTCCAGGACGATTGCGGAGTTGTTCGTCGTTCCAGCTTTAGCCGGTCATTTTCCGCCTAATCCGCATTTCTCACCAAGGCGTAGGGTGGGTCAAGCAAACCAAGGCGTTGGTGGGGCTTCCGTCGCGGCAACTCGCTCTGCCAATCGACAGAGCGCAAATCACCGTTGATTGGTTTGCGAAGCCCCACCATGTACCTGCGACGTCGACCCACCCTACGGTGAGAATCGCCGCCTCAAGGCGAGACTACGAAGGCCTGCGTCGAACGACTTTGCAGGTCGTGCCGGATACTACACTGCGCGAGGCCAACGTTCAGAGCGCCCCCGCGCGGAGGTGTCCCGAACGGCTTGAAACGCCCTGTGTATAGGCCTATAGTAGAATTTTTACGCTCGGCACCCCGCGCGCCGATTAGGGAATGAGTCTCGTCACCAAAGAAAATCGACGAGTTGGCTCGGCGGAACGAACCCCGAGGGGGCCGGGGACGTAGAAGCAAGTAACGTGCCGTTGTGCCCTCACCGCCCCGCGAGGTCTCCTATGCAGCCCGAAGTGATTATCGAAACTCGCAGTCTCTCAAAGGTTTACCGCGACTTCTGGGGGCGGCAGAAAGTCAGGGCCTTGAAGGCGCTCGACTTGGAGGTCCGCCGGGGCGAGATCTTCGGCTTGCTGGGGCCGAACGGGTCGGGCAAGAGCACCACGATCAAATTGATTCTGGGGCTACTGTTCCCCACCAGCGGGCAGGCCCTCGTGTTTGGCCAGGACGCCCGCGAGGTTACGAAGAATCAACGCATCGGCTACCTGCCCGAAGAATCGTATCTCTACAAGTTTCTGAACGCCGAGGAGACGCTCGATTTCTACGGCCGGCTGTTCAACATGCCCAAGGCCGTGCGGCGGCAGCGGGTGGCGGATCTGATCGAAATGGTCGGGCTCGACTGGGCCAAGCGGCGGCAGTTGAAGGAATATAGCAAGGGCATGACCCGCCGCATCGGACTGGCCCAGGCGTTGATCAACGACCCCGAGTTGGTCGTCCTCGACGAGCCGACCACCGGTCTGGACCCCATCGGCAAGCGGTAGATGAAGGACCTGATCCTGAAGCTCCGGGAGCAGGGTAAGACGGTGTTGATGTGCAGCCATCTGCTGGCCGACGTGCAAGACGTCTGCGACCGCATCGCAATCTTGTACCAAGGCGAACTGAAAGAGATGGGCCGAGTCGACAACCTCCTGAAGGTCCGCGACGTGACGGAGATCCGAGCGACGGGGCTGAACGCCTTGGCTCAGGAAGAGGTCAAGCTGGCCATCGAGCGGAGCAACGGCCACGTGCTGGCGATGGGCAATCCCACCACGACCCTCGAAGAGCTGTTCCTGAAAATCATCCGCGAGAGCGAAGAACACCCCGGCCGACGAGTGCGCGGCGTGGCCGATCAAGCCTGACCGGAGCGACTCGGCTGCGAAGACCTAAGCGGTGACCCCTGACCCCCGACCTCTGTTATGGTCCTTGATCTTACTACCCTCGACCTGACCAACGCGACGCCGTTTCTCACTTGGCTATTTGGACCGGGGTGGACTGACGGAGCCGTCTTTCAGCCGATTCCACTGGTCGTTCTGCTGTTGCTCGCGTGCGGAGGAGCGTGGCGGTTTCTTGCGGCGGTGCGGAAGGGGTGCGGCGGTACGACTCGCCGCGCCGGCCTAATATTGACGCTGTTGGTCACGGGGGCCGTTTTGCTGGCGCTAGCAGCCGGCGGCGTCTGGTTCTTGCTGCCCGCCGCAACCAGGACGGGGCTTCAGCCGGCCATCATCAATGGGCTTGGATGGCTGATGGGACCGGGGTGGTATCACGGGGCCATGTACCAGTGGCTCTTGGTGGTTGTCTGCGCCACGGTTGTCGTCTGGGGGTTCGGCTGGCTCTTTACGGCCGCACGGCGAGGGCCGGTCGAGGCGTTCATGATCGCGGGCCAAGTGGCCGGCGACGCCGTCCTCGACACCCTTCGCCTTTCGCCGCGACGGGTTGCCGCGCTGGCCTACCTGGCTGTCAAAGAGTCGATTCGCCGCCAGGTCATGGTGGTGCTTCTGGTCTTTATTCTGATCGTGCTGTTCGCCGGCTGGTACTTGGGCAAGGACAGCATTGATCCCGCCCGCGCCTACCTCGACTGTGTGCTTACGGCGACCAGCTACCTGGTTCTGCTGTTGGCGATGTTTCTCAGCGCGCTGAGCCTGCCGGCCGACCTGAAGAGCCGCACGTTGCACACGATCGTGACCAAGCCGGTCCGGGCGAGCGAAGTCGTGCTGGGGCGGATGGTCGGCTTCATGGCGATTGTGACCATGTTGCTCGTGCCGATGGCGGCGATGAGCTACGTCTTTGTCCAGCGGGGCGTCTCGCACACACACGAGCTTGCGGCCGAGACGCTGAAGCCGGCCGAAGGGAACCGGGCCGGCCAGCCGACTGAACTCCAGGGCCTCACCAGCAAGGTAAACGGCCACCGGCATAAGGTGACTATCGACTTGACCGCGGAGCAGGGCAAGCGGCCGCGGGGCAAAGTCGAAACCGAACAGCGGCACACCCATGCGGTGATCGTTCAGAAGGACGGCGACAAATTCACCTATAAACTCGGCCCGGACGACGGAATGCTCGTGGCTCGCGTGCCCGTGTACGGAAAGCTCGCGTTCCACGACCGGACGGGCCAGCCCACGGATAAAGGGATCAACGTCGGCGACGAATGGACCTACCGGAGCTTCATCGAAGGCGGGTCGTTGGCGACCGCCATCTGGAGCTTCCGCGGCATCGACGAGCAGCACTTCCCTAAGGGGCTGCCGATTGAGCTGACCCTGGAGGCCTTCCGCACCTACAAGGGCGACATCGAGAAACCGGTCGTAGGCAGTTTGTGGGTCCGAAATCCCAGCGACGACCGCAACAAGCCGGTCATGGTCGAGACGTTCTACTCGAAGGATTTCGTCACCGACGTGCACCAGGTTCCACGGCACTGGAAGCCCGCCGAAGGAAAAAACGTTGACCTGTTCAAGGATCTTGTGACCGAAGACGGCCGAGTGGAAGTCTGGCTCCGTTGTGACGACAAATCGCAGTATTTCGGGGTCTCGCAGGCCGACATGTACCTTCGTTCGACCAACGCGGCGTTCGGCTGGAACTTCGTCAAAGGCTATATCTCGATCTGGCTGACGAGCATGTTGGTCGTCTCGCTCGGGGTGATGTTCAGCACGTTCTTGAGCGGCCCGATCGCGCTGATGGCGAGCTTCGGAGCGCTGCTGGCCGGTTTCTGCCACGAGTTCATGTTCAAGCTGGCGACGGGCCAGACGCTTGGCGGCGGGCCGTTCGAGTCGATCACCCGCATTTGGACGCAGGCGAATGTGACGTCGGAGGCCGAGCCGGGGTTGGTGACGACGGTCGAGCAGACGTTGGATGCGGTGGCCAAGTTTGGCCTCTACCTGCTGTCGGCGGTCCTGCCGGACTTCAGCCACCTCAATTTCTCCGAGTTTGTGGCCAGCGGGTTCAATATTCCGGGCGATTGGGCGCTGATGTACGCCTGCCGAACGTTCGCCTTTGCGTTGCCGGTGTTCATCGTCGGCTACCTGTGCCTGAAGAACCGGGAGGTGGCGCAATGAGTTCCCGCAAAGTGTTTATCCGGAAGATCGTGTATCTGGCGATCATTGCCTGCCTGATCATGGCGATTTTCTGGCTTAGCCGGCCGGCCACCAGCGCGACGAAGGACTCGCCGGCGTCGCCCGGCGGGCTGCTGGCCGTGGTGCGTGACGAGTATATGTTGAGCCCGGCCCGGCTTGGCGAGATCGATCCGACGAGCGTGACGATCAAGCTCACGACGCTGGGCCTGCGGGGCGTCGCGGCCCAGATACTCTGGGGCAAGGCCCAGGAGTATCAGATGAAGAAGGACTGGGCGAACCGGGCCCTGGTGCTGAAACAAATCACCAAAGTCCAACCGAACTTCATCGACGTCTGGATCAACCAGGCGTGGAACGTCTCCTACAACATCTCCGTCCAATTCCGCGACGACTATCGCGAGCGATACCGCTGGGTCATCAAAGGCTTCAACTTCTTGAAAGAGGGGATCGTCTACAACAAGAACGACGAGCGGCTGCAATACGAGTTGGGCCGGATGATCTCTCAGAAGATCGGAAAGGCGGACGAGAGCAAGCAGTTCCGCCGGCTATTCCGGCAGGACGACGATTTCAACGCTGGCCGCGCCCTGGCCGACCGTGACAACTGGCTGGTCGGCAAGGAGTGGTACGACGCCGCGACGAACATGGTGGAGACGAAGCGCAAGACGACGTTGCGTCAAAGCCCGTTGATCGTCCGTTCCAGCGGCCCGATGTGCACGATGAACTACGCGGAATCGCTGGAGAAGGATGGCACCTTCGGTGAGGTGGCGAAAACGGCATGGAAAGGCGCTAGCGACGACTGGCAACGATTCGGTTCGGTCCAATTGCCCACGTCGTTCACGCGAGGCCCGGACGAGCCGATCTTGATCCGCCTGAACGAGCAGGAATCGGAGGAGCGCATTGCGAGGGAGCTGGCCGACAAGCTCGACGCGATCCAGCCGGGGCTGCGGCAGAAGATCATTGCGGAGAAGAAAGCCGGGCTTTCGGCGGCCCAGCGGGAGGCGCTCGCCGTGGCGCCGGAAGTGCGAACGCAGGCGCAAGCGACATTGGCCTTCGACGCCGAACAGGCCCTGAATACGAGTCATGACGAGGTGGCTCGTCGCATCAAGGGGCCGCGGCGCAAACAGGCCATCGAGCTGGCCCGCGACGCGGCGGACCACGAGCAGTTGGCGCGATACATCAGCCAGAACCGGAGCATCGTCAACTTCTCGTTCTGGCGGTCGCGCGCCAAGACCGAGCAGACCGACGATTTGGTGACCGCGCGGAGGCTCGTCTACCAGGGCGACCAGAAGTATGCGGAGGGCGATCCGGTTCTTGCCCGCAACGCCTATCGCGATGCCCTGGCGGCGTGGCGTCGGGTGATCGACGCCCACCCGGAGTACCGGGAGGACCAAACCACCGGCGAGGACCTGATCGACGTGATCGACCGCTATCGCCGCATTTTGAGGCAACTGGACGAGCCATTCCCCGAGCCATTCATCCTCCAGGACGTGGTCGACGCCTACCGGGCGCGGCACGGTCAGGCGGCGGCGGACCAGCGGCAGGCAAAACCAGCGGCAAAGCGGGCGGAAAAAGCGGGGAAATGAGCCCTTGCCCCGGACGGCCGATGCGGCTAGACTTATGGGTTTGAGCCTGGCTGCCGCCCCCCTAGAGCGTGAGAAGGAAGCAAGCGATGAAAGAGAATATCCATCCGAAATACGTCGTTACCAAGGTCAGTTGCGGTTGTGGCAACACCTTCATCACGCGGAGCACGCAGCCGGAGTTGAAAATCGATATTTGCAACGCGTGCCACCCCTTCTACACCGGCAAGCTGAAGTACGTCGACACGGCCGGACGGATTGAGAAGTTCCAGAAGAAGTTTGCGGCGACAGGCTATGCCAGCCTGAATCGCGGCAAGAAGGCGGCCCCGGCTGCTCAGCCCGAGGGTGAGGCGGCCAAGTAGACGGGCTAGCCACTTCGCACGGTTGCGTGGTACCCTCAGAGTGCGCACGCTCCGAGTGAGGTTGTGCTGGAAGTTGGCCTCACGCGGGGCGTGACGAGTGCGTTGCCTCACGCGGAACGTGAGGAGTACATTGGACGCTTGTCATGCCGAACCCGCCGAATCCGCTGGACGAAAAACTCGCCCGCTTCGAGGACCTTGAACGGCAACTCGTCGATCCGGAAGTGCTGGCCAACCCGGCCCGCCTGACGGCGGTTGCCCGCGAACGCGGCTCGCTGGCCAAGCTGGCCACGAAGTATCGCCGCTTCAAGGAACTCAACGGCCAGATCCGCGACGCCTTGGAGATGGTGGCCGGGCACGACGCCGATCTGCGCGAGCTGGCCGAGGCGGAACTGCCCGAGCTGAAGGCCGAGCGCGAGGCGCTCTGGACGGAGCTGCTCGACATGACCATCGGCGGCGAGGACGCCAACCGCACCCGTTGCGTCCTCGAAATCCGCGCTGGCACGGGCGGCGAGGAAGCGGCCCTGTTCGCCCGCGACTTGTACGAAATGTACAAGCACTATGCCGAGGACAACCGCTGGAAGGTTGAAATCCTCGACATGTCGCCGACTGAACTGGGCGGTTTCAAGGAGGTCATCCTCGGCCTCGAGGGCGAGGACGCCTTCCGCAAGCTCCAGTTTGAGAGCGGCGGGCACCGGGTGCAGCGCGTGCCGGAAACCGAGGCCCAGGGCCGCGTCCACACGTCGGCCGCCACGGTGGCCGTCATGGCCGAGCCCGAGGACGTCGAGATCGATCTGAAGGCCGACGATTACCGCAAAGACATTTTCCACGCTAGCGGCCCCGGCGGCCAGCACGTCAACAAGACGGCTTCGGCCATCCGCCTGACGCACTATGAGACGGGCATCGTCGTCTCGTGCCAAGACGAGAAGAGCCAGCACAAAAATTTGGCCAAGGCGCTCCGGGTGCTCAAAACGCGTCTCTACGAGGCTCGCCGCGAGGCCGATCACAAGAAACGGTCCGACGAGCGACGCAGCAAGATCGGCTCGGGCGAGCGCAGCCAGCGGATCCGCACCTACAACTTCCCCCAGAATCGGCTTACCGACCACCGCATCAACCTGACGATCTACAAGCTCGACAGCATCATCCAAGGCAATCTGTCGCCGGTGATCGACGCCCTGATGGAATATGAGCGGCAGGAGCAGCGTGCCGCGTTCGGAACCATTGACTGAGACAACAACTGACGCCACGGAGTCGCGAGACCCATGTCTTCCGCTGAGCCCTGGACCGTCGGCCGGTTGTTGCAATGGACGGCCGATTATCTGAAGGCTCACGGGTCGGAGAGCCCCCGGCTCGACGCCGAAGTGCTGCTCGCCCACGCGCTCGGTTGCCAGCGGATCGATCTTTACACGCGGTTCGATGAGACGCCCGGCGAAGCGGACCGCGCGGCGTTTCGCGAACTGGTCCGGCGGCGGGCCGAAGGCGCGCCCGTCGCCTACCTGGTCGGCTCGCGAGAGTTCTACTCGCTCCGTTTCCGCGTCACGCCGGACGTGCTGATCCCGCGGCCCGAAACAGAACTGCTCGTGGTGACAGCCCTCGATCTGGCCCAAGGGCTGGGCGCCTCCGCGCCCGGCAGCAGCGACATCGGCGTCCGAGGGCTGGGCACTTCAGTGCCCAGTGGCGCCAGTGAAAACTCAAAAACTGATACTCAGAAGTCAGAGCACCTGCCCCCCCTTTCCATTGCCGACGTCGGCACGGGCAGCGGCATCATCGCCATCTGCATGGCCAAGCATCTGCCGAAATGCCGTGTGACCGCCACGGATGTCAGTCAGGCGGCGTTGGCGGTGGCAAAGGAAAACGCCGCGACGCACGGCGTTGCCGACCGGATCGAGTTTCTCGAGAGCGACCTGCTGGCGGCCGTGCCGGCGGATCGGCGGTTCGATCTCATTCTGAGCAATCCCCCCTATGTCGCCGAAGCCGAGGTGGCCGGGCTGGCCCGGGATGTGCGAGATTTCGAACCGCGCGGGGCGTTGGTGGCCGGCCCTCGGGGCACCGAGGTGATCGAGCGGCTTGTGCCCGAACTGGCCGAGCGGCTTCACCCCGGCGGGCATTTCCTCGTCGAGATCAGCCCGACGATTCACGACGCGGCGCGAGCGATCGTGGAATCAGATGGCCGTTTGGAGCTTGGCCCGACGATCAAAGACCTTGCCCGGCTGCCAAGAATCGTACAGGGGAGAAGGAACCGATAGACAGTGCGAGGGACACATGACAGCGCCTCGACTGACCATCTGCGATGACCAGGACACGCTGGCGGCCCAAGCCGCCGACTTCGTCATCGATCGCGCCCGGGAGGCGGTCAAGCAGCGCGGCCAATTCACTTGGGTGCTTACCGGCGGTCAAACGCCGGAAGGCATGTACCAACTTCTCGCCGAGTCGTCGCGGCGTGATGCCATGCCTTGGTCGAGGACCTACGTCTTCATGAGCGACGAGCGGTTCGTGCCCTACAGCGATCCGCGAAGCAACTTCGGCATGGCTCGCCGCGCGCTGCTGGCCAAGGTTCCCATCTTGGCGGCCCACCTGTTTCCCATGCCGACCGACGGGCCGACTCCGGCTGCCGCCGCACGCTATGCCGATCGCTTGGCCGACTTCTTCTCCGAAGATACCGCGCGGAGACGCCCGCCCTGCTTTGACCTGATCCTCCTCGGCCTCGGCGAGGATGGGCATACGGCCTCGCTCTTCCCCGGCGCGGCCGCGCTTCGAGTCGAGGACGCCTGGGCGACTTGGAGCCCGTCCGGAACGCTGCCGCCGTCGGTCGATCGGATTACGCTGACCTTTCCGGTCTTGAACGCCGCCCGGCAGGTAGCGTTTCTGGTTGCCGGTGAGAAGAAGGCCGCGGCGGTGCGCGACGTGCTCGAAGGCCGCACGGATGTGGCCGATCGCCCTGCCGCCGGTGTACGCCCTCATGACGGCGTGCTCACTTGGTTCCTCGACGAAGACGCGGCCAGGCTGCTTAGCCGGCAATTCTCACCGTAGGGTGGGTCGACGTCGCAAATAGATGGTGGGGCTTCGCAAACCAATCAACAATGATTTGCACTCTGTCGGTTTGCAGAACGAGTTGCCGCGACGGAAGCCCCACCATCGCCTTGGTTTGCTCGACCCACCCTACGCCTTGGTGAGAAATGCGGATCAGTCGCCGCAACGGAACGGAGTGACCAAGAACGCGTAGCACGAAGAACGCTACGCCGGCTGCCGCCAGGTGCGGCCGTCTTGGGCGATGAGCACTTCGGCCGACTCGGGCCCCCATGTGCCGGAGGCGTAGTTCGGGAAATCGCTCGGCGGCACAGCGTCCCACACATCGAGGATCGGCGTCAGCAGCGACCAGGCGGCCTCGACCTGATCCGCTCGGATGAACAACGTCGCGTCGTTGTGCATCGCGTCCCAGAGAAGCGTTTCATAGGCGTCGGGCGA